>CAADGB010000244.1 GCA_900696455.1 uncultured delta proteobacterium | reverse complement strand
CGGGCTCGGGCTCGGGCTCGGGCTCGGGCTCGGGCTCGGATTCGGGCTCGGGCTCGCGCTCAGCGCATGCCCTTCCAGCGCAGCACCTTGACCGGGTTGTCGGCGTAGCCGCTGTCGGCGATGGGCTGGGTGCGCGGCGAGTCGAACAGGGTGTGGAGCATGAGGTCGGCGGTGTCGAGCACGCCGGGCACGCCGCGATCCTCGACCAGGGCGCCGACGTGGCGAGGGAACAGCACCAGGTCGCCGGGGCGCGTGAACGGCACCGGGTTGCCGCGGCGATCGCGGTAGACGCCGTCGGGCTGGAGCGCGCCCTGACCGAGCACGCGGGCGTGGCGCTCGAGCGAGCCGGTCCAGCCGTAGGGCACGGTGATGCCGGCGCGGCGCGCGCCGTACACCATCAGATCGGCGCAGTCCGAGCCCTCGAGACGCTCGCTCTGGTGGGTGCGGTCGGTGCCGCCGGCGGACGCCCAGATGTAGGGCTGGCCGTACATCTCGCCGAGCATGCCCAGGAAGCTGTCGTCGGCGCGGATCGAGACCCGGTGCACCTCGTCGACGAGGCCGCCCGCGCCGCGGCCGCGGCGGGCGTCGACGCCGGGGCTGGCCACGACGCGGTCGCCCTGGGTCGCCACCACCTGGAAGCGCATCGTGCCCAGGCCGCGGCCGTGGTCGGGGGTGAGGGTGGGGCGGACGTCGGCGGTGATCGCGCCGCCGGCGGCGGCCATCGCCGTCGCCGCGTACGGGATGCGCTCGTAGCGGAACGAGCCGGTCGCGGTGTTGGAGAGGTTGGCGGTCTCGGGCTCGATCTTGTTCCAGCGGAGCGTCATCGCCGGTGCCTCGGCCAGCGGCCGCGGGCGCACCTGGCGGCCGCGCCACCGCACCAGCGGCGCGTCGGAGAAGAGCTCGCGCCGACCCTCGCGCTCGACCTCGACGAGCGCGAAGAGCGTCACCACCTCGCCGACGCGAGCGTGGCGGGGCTGGGCGTCGGCGGCGCCGCTGGTGCCGACCCGCGACACGACGTGGACGGCCACCACGCGACCGGCGGCGGTCTCGGCGCCGACCCGGGCGCTGGCGGGCGCCGCACGACCGGCGACGCCGGCCGGCTGCCCCCCGGGCGCCACGCGGCCTCCGCCGCCACCCGACGGATCGCCCGCCGTGATCGGCGCCACGCGATCGGGCACCGCGCGCGCGCCACCGGCCGCGGGCTGGCCGCTCGCCGACGAGCCGCCACCGCCGGCCGCGACCGCGACGGCGACCACCGCGCCGGCGACGACGACGACGATCACGGACGACAGCGGTCGCTTCATGAACATGACAACGCGCGACAAGTGGAAACGATTCGCTCGTTGACGTCGATCTGGGCGCATGGCAGAAGGGAAGAAACCAACCTGGATGCTCCCATGATGACCCCGACCACCGTCCTCCACGTCGACACCTTCGGCCCGGCCCTGCCGCTGCCGATTGTCGTCGCCGGTGGCGGCCACGGTCGTGGAGTCCAGGGAGCCCGCTGGGCTCGATCGACTCGGTCGACGGCTCGGTCGACGCAGCGCTGACCTCGCGTCCGCGCGCGTCGTCCCGAGCCCGAGCCCGAGCCCGAGCCCGAGCCCGAGCCTGAGCCCGAGCCCGAGCCCGAGCTTGCGCTCCTGACCTGGATCTCCGCCGCCCCGCCACCGGCGTCCGGCTCGTCCCGTCGCGCGCGCGCGCCGGGCCTCGTCGTCGTCGTCGTCGTCGTCGTCGTCGTCGTCGTCGTCGTCGTCGTCGTCGTCCGCGCCCGCCACCCGCGGCTCCTCGGTCCGCGCGCGTCGCGCGCCTCCTCGTTCCCCACGCCCCGCCCCCGGGGCGCCCCGAGTCCCCGCCATGAACGCTCCCGCTCCTTCCCTCGATCGCCCTCTCGCCTGGTCGGCCACACCCGGCCGCGAGCTCCTCCGCCTGTCCTGGCCCATCGCCGTCTCGACGCTCTCGTACAGCGTCATGACCCTGGTCGGCATCGCCTTCGTCGCCCGCGTCGGCACCGCCGAGGTCGCCGGCGTCGGCCTCGCCGGCGCGGTGGCGTTCGGCCTCCTCTGCTTCGCCATCGGCGTCCTGCGCGGCCTCAAGACGCTGGTGTCGCAGGCGATCGGCGCCGGCCGCCACGACGAGGTCGAGCGCTACCTCGGCACCGGCGTCCTGTTCGCGCTCGGCCTCGGCGCGGTCGCCCTGTGCGTCGCCGAGGCGCTGGCGCCGCTGCTCGGCTGGCTGACGGGCGATCCCGCCGTCGGCGCGCACGCCGCCACCTACCTCAAGATCCGCGCGCTGTCGGCGCCGATGCTGCTGGTGTACGTCGCCCTGCGCGAGACCCGCTGGGGCGAGGGCGACACCCGCGCGCCGATGCGGGCGTCGCTCACCGGCAACGCCGTCAACCTCGCGCTCGACGTCGTCCTCATCCTCGGCCTGGGCTGGGGCGTGGTCGGCGCCGCCGTGGCCACGGTGTGCGGCAACGCCGCCGAGCTCGGCCGCCTGGCCTGGCCCATGCGCGCCCGCCTGGCCCGGGTGGCGTGGAGCGCCCGCCACGCCCGCGCCCTGTGGCAGCAGGGCGCCGCCACCGGCGTGCAGTTCACGCTCGAGGTCGGCGCGTTCCTCCTGCTCACCGCGATCATCGCGCGCATGAGCGCGACCGACGCGGCGGCGCACCAGCTCGTGCTCCAGCTCACCCACGTGTCGTTCCTGCCGGCGCACGCCCTGGCCGAGGCCGCCTCGGTCATGGTGGGCAACGCGGTGGGCGCCGCGCGCCTCGAGCTGGTGCGGCCGGTGGCGCGGCGCGCCCTCGCCCTGGGCGCGGCCTACACCGCCGCCTGCACGGTCGTCTTCGTCGTCCTCGCCGCGCCGCTGGCGGCGCTCCTCGGCGGCAGCGAGGGCGCGCTGGCCGACGTCACGATCACGCTGGTCCGGATCTCGGCCCTCTTCCTGGTGGCCGACGCCGCCAACGTGATCGCGCGCGGCGTCCTGCGCGGCGCCGGCGACGTCGTCTACCCGGCGATGGTCGGCGTCCTGTCGTCGTGGATCCTGACCCCACCGATGGCGTGGCTCCTCGGCCTCGAGCTGGGCTGGGGCGCGGCCGGCGGCTGGCTCGGGCTCACCGCCGAGATCTTGCTCGGCGCCGCGATCCTGTGGCGCCGGGTGGGCCGGGGCGGCTGGCAGGTGGCAGCCGCCGCCAGCCGGGCGCGGATGACCGCGGCGGCCGCGCGCGTCGACGGTGACGTCGCGGCCTCCGCGGCGCTCGCGGACGAGGACGCCGAGGTTTCACGACCAGGACACACGCCTGCAACCTGCGCCGGCGAGGCTGGGTGACATGAGAGACTGGATCCAGATGGCGAGCGGCCGGCTCGCCGACTTCACCATCGGCACCGTCATCGTCATGGTCCACGTGGCCCTGGCCGACCGGGAGCGGCGGCGGGCGGCGAGCGTGCCGCCGCAGCTCAAGGCCTGAGGCGATCGGGCTCGGATTCGGGCTCGGGCTCGGGCTCGGATTCGGGCTCGGGCTCGGATTCGGGCTCGGGCTCTGGCTCGGGCTCGGGCTCGGGCTCGGGCTCGGATTCGGGCTCGGATTCGGACTCGGATTCGGATTCGGGCTCGGACTTCGGATTCGGATTCGGATTCGGATTCGGATTCGGGCTCGAACTTCGGATTCGGATTCGGACTCGGGCTCGGACTCGGATTCGGACTCGGATTCGGACTCGCCTTGACCGCGGATGTGGAAAGTCGAACTTTCTACTTCCATTTTGTGCGCGCGGCGGGTAGGTTGCGCGCGTGGCCCGGTCACGCGCTCGAACTGCTCCCCCGACTTCCCCCGGGCGCGCCGGCCGGGCCACACGTCTTTCCTCGGCGAGCGCCGGCGCCTCCGCCGGCCGCGCCGCCACCCCCACCGGCCGCGCCGCGGCCCGCGCCGATCTCGTCCGCATCTCGGACCTGGCGCGGCTCGCCGGCGTGCCGGCGCCGACGATCAAGCACTACATGCGCGAGGGCCTCCTGCCGCGGGCGCAGGCGCGCACCAGCCGCAACATGGCCTACTACGATCCGCGCCTCGCCGAGCGGGTGCGGGTGATCAAGGACCTGCAGAGCCGCCGCTTCCTGCCGCTCAAGCTCATCGCCGATCTGCTCGAGCCGCCGCCGTCGGCGGCCCTGCGCGCCGACGCCGAGGAGACCCTGCGCAAGCACCTGGGCGATCTCGAGCCGGCGATCCGCGCCGGCACCCACGACGCCCGCGCCGTGCGCCGCGCCGAGGCCGCGCCGGCGCGCACCCGCGCCGAGGTGCTCGCCGCCCTCGACGTCAGCGCCGCCGAGCTCGACGACCTCGCCGCTGGCGGGCTGGTCGAGCCCACCGCCACGGTCGGTGGCGAGCCGCTGTACAGCGGCGCCGACCTCGAGATCCTCGAGGTCATCGACGAGGTCCGTCGCACCGGGATGGGCGATCTGTTCCCGATGCCGATCCTGGCCCCCTACGCCGCCGCCGTGCGCACGCTGGTCCGGGTCGAGATCGAGCTGTTCCGTCGTCGCGTGCTGGCCGGCTCGACCCTGCCGCCGCGTCCGCTCGACGAGATCGCCCGCGACGCCACCCGCCTGGGCGAGCGGCTGGTGGTGGCGATGCGCTCCAAGCTGGTCATCCCCGAGCTGCATGCCGCCGCAGGCAGGCCGGCTCCCGATCCCGATCGGAGGTGAACATGCGCGCCACCGCGCCCCGCGTCCGCCCGCATCCGCGCCGCGTCCCGACTGTCACGCTCGCCGGCACGCTCGCCGGCACGCTCGCCGGCGCGCCCGCCGGCGCGCTCGCCGGCGCGCTCGCCGTCGCGCCCGCCCTCGCGCTCGCCCTGGTCGCCAGCGCGGCGTGCGGCGGTGGTGGCGGCGACGGCGGTGACGATGATCCGGGGAGCGACGCCGCCAGCGCCGGCGACGGCGCGCTCGCGATCGACGGCGCGCCCGGCGGGGACGGCGGCGGCGGCGACGGCTCCACCGCCGCCGGCGATCCCGCCCTGCCGGGCACCTGGCAGGTCCACACCCAGGCCACGGTCTCGATCGCGCTGACCGGCGGCGGCAGCGTCGCCGGCACGGTCTACTCGCCGTCGAGCGACGGCGCCACGCCCGCGGCCGGGCCGTTCCCGCTGATCATCGTCTCGCCGGGGTTCCAGCTCGCGCGCAGCCAGTACCGCGGCTTCTGCGAGCACCTCGCGACCTGGGGCCACGTCTGCGTCGCCCGCGACTACGCGTCGTCGGGCACCCACCAGGACAAGGCGCGCGAGGTCGGCGGCGTCATCGACTGGGCGCTGTCGGCCGGCAGCGGCCTGGCCTCGCGCGTCGACGCCGGCAAGATCGGCGTCGCCGGCCACTCCCTGGGCGGCAAGGTGAGCATCAACGCCGCCATCCTCGACAGCCGGATCAAGGCGGTGGTGGGCTGGGATCCCGTCGACGCCCTGCCGCCGTTCGGCGACGGCTCGGTGTCGGTGACGCCGGAGCTCATGGCCGGCCTGCGGGTGCCGCTGGCGGTGCTGGGCGAGACCACCGACGCCGGTGGCGGCCTCGGCGGCATGTCGTGCGCGCCCGCCGCCGACAACTACGTCCGGTTCTTCGAGGCCGCCTGCCAGGCGCCGGCCACCCTCGAGGTGACGATCGCCATGGCCGATCACATGGACTGGATCGGCGACCGCGGGAGCTGCGGCCTGGCCTGCTTCGCCTGCCAGAACGGCCAGACCCCCGAGGCCACCGTCCACCAGATCACCCGGCGCGTCAACGGCGCCTGGTTCCGCCGCCCCCTGGGCGGCGACGTCGCCATGGACCCCTGGCTCGCCGCCGATCGCGTCGGCTCGCCGACGACGCTGCGCACCGCGCCGCCCGGCTGCTGACCGCTGGATCGTCGCCGCGAGCGGCCCGAGCGCCACCCGCGGGCACGCCGCGCCGGCCGCTGTCGGAGGGGCGTGATACCAGCGGGGCTGATGGGGCCCGAGATCGCAGCCAGCGCCACGCCGTCACCGGTCACCGCGAGCTGGGCGCCCAGCGTCCGTGCGGCCGGCCTCGCCGACCTGCCGGCGGTGTGTCGGCTCATCAACCAGGCGTACGTGGTCGAGCGCGACTTCGTCGATGGCGAGCGCACCTCGCTGACCGAGGTCGCGCGCCTGGCCGAGGACGGGGTCTTCCTCGTCCTCGACGGCACCGACGGCGCGCTGGCGGCCGCCGTCCACGTCCACACCGCCGGTTCGCGCGGCCGGCTGTCGATGCTGGCGGTGGCGCCGCACCTCCAGGGCCACGGCCTGGGGCAGCGCCTGGTGGCCGTGGTCGAGGCGCTGTGCGCCGCGCACGGCTGCCGGGTGGTCGCGCTCGACGTCGTCAACCTGCGCGAGGAGCTCGGGCCGTGGTACCGGCGGCTCGGCTACCGCGAGGTCGGCACCGCCCCCTTCGACCACCGGCCGACGCGCCGCCCCTGCCACTTCGTCCAGATGGAGAAGCCGCTCGCGTAGGCGCGTGCGCGGCCCCCGGCGGCGGCCGCCGCGGGTAGTATCGATCGGGTGACGACGGCGAAGGCGAACCGCGATCCCGGGGCCACGCTCCGCAGGCAGCCGGCCCCCGCGGGGGCGCTCACCCCCTCCACCCGGGCGCTGGCCGGGGCCCTGGCGCTCGTCGGCGCCGCGGCCTGCAGCGACGACGTCGGCCTGCCCGACGCGCGGCCGCCCGTCGACGCCCCGGTGCCGGGCCAGCTCATGGTGGCGTGGACGATCAGCCACGACGGCACGACCCTGACCTGCGCCGACGTCGCGGCGACCTCGGTGACGATCGAGCTCATCCCCGTCGGCGCGGTGTTCGGGGTCGTCGACTCGCTGGGCTGCACCTCCGGCGTCGGCGTGACCCGCGACCTGGCGCCGGGCGCCTACGACGTCCGCTTCTCGCTCGGCGGTTCGGGCGGCGTGCTCGCGGGCCCGATCAGCCGGCTGGCGGTGACCGTGACCAGCGGCCAGGTCACGACCCTCGACCCGGTGGCGTTCGACGTCGACCCCAGCGGCACGCTGCAGTTCCACGTGGTCACCGCGGCCGGCGACAACTGCGCCGCCATGCCGGGCGGCGCCGGCATCACCAGCGTCGAGCTCCAGCTCCGCGACGGCGGCGGCGCCTGCGTCCCCACCACGTTCGCGATCGCCGCCGGCGGCGGGCAGCCGGCCGGGACCTACGACAGCGACTGCGCCGGCGCCGTCTATCCGGCGTGCATCGCGGCCACCCAGACCGTGACCGCCGCCGGCGTGCGCTCGGGCCAGCGCTCCATGGTGCTGGTCGGCCGGGTGGGCGCCGACGCCTGCTGGCGGCGGACCTCGTCGTTCATCGTCCGCGCCGCCGGGCAGACCACCGCGCTCAACCCGCAGGAGCTCCTCCGCGACGTCCAGCTCTGCCCGCCGTGACCGGCGGACGGCGGGGGGATTTGCTAGCCTGCGGCGGATGACGGTCACCGGCCACTACCAGCCCAACCTCCGCGACATCTTCTTCAACCTGTTCGAGGTCCTCGACCTCGAGCGCACGGTCCTCGGCAAGGGCGCGTTCACCCTCGACGGCGACGGCGTGCGCGACGCCCTCGGCGGCCTCGCCGACTTCGTCCAGGAGCACTTCGCGCCCTGCTTCGCCGAGGGCGACCGCGCCGGCCTCACCTTCGACGGCGCCGGCAACGTGACCCTGCCGGCGAGCATGACCCGCGCCCTCGAGGCCTACTACCGCGACGGCTGGAACAAGCTCGAGCTGCCCGAGCGCCTCGGCGGCTTCGGCGCGCCGCCGTCGGTGGCGTGGGCGGCCTTCGAGCTGCTCGCCGGCTCCAACGCCGCCATCACCTTCTACCTGCTCGGCAACTTCCACGCCAAGGTCGTCGACGCGCTGGGCACCGAGGACCAGAAGCGGCGCTACCTGACCAACATCCTCGAGCGCCACTGGGGCGGCACGATGGTCCTGACCGAGCCCGACGCCGGCAGCGACGTCGGCGCCGGCACCACCCGCGCCCGCCACGTCGCCGGCGACGAGTACCACCTCGAGGGCGTCAAGCGCTTCATCACCAACGGCGACTACGATCAGCCCGAGAACATCGTGCACATGGTGCTGGCCCGCCCCGAGGGCGCGGGCCCCGGCACCAAGGGCCTGTCGATGTTCATCGTGCCCAAGTTCTGGGTCGAGGCCGACGGCTCGCGGGGCGAGCGCAACGGGGTGTTCGTCACCAACGTCGAGCACAAGATGGGCATCAAGGCCTCGGCGACGTGCGAGCTGACCCTGGGCGCCACCGCGCCGTGCCGGGGCCTCCTGGTCGGCGGCGTCCACGACGGCATCGCCCAGATGTTCCAGATCATCGAGTACGCGCGCATGGGCGTCGGCACCAAGTCGATGGCGACGCTGTCGACGGCGTACCTCAACGCGCGGGCCTACACCCAGGTCCGCAAGCAGGGCGCCGACCTGGCCCGCGGCGGCGACAAGACCGCGCCCCGCGTCGAGATCATCCGCCACCCCGACGTGCGCCGCATGCTGATGCTGCAGAAGGCGTTCGCCGAGGGCCTGCGCGCGCTCGTCCTCTACACCGCCCACGTCCAGGATCAGGTGCTGCTGGCCGGCGGCCACGGCGCCGGCGACGCCGCCGTCCTCGACGCCCGCAACGACCTCCTCCTGCCCCTGGTCAAGGGCTACTCGTCGGAGAAGGTCTACGAGCTGCTCGCGGTCAGCCTGCAGTGCTTCGGCGGCTCGGGCTACTGCAGCGACTACCCCATCGAGCAGTACATCCGCGACCAGAAGATCGACACCCTCTACGAGGGCACGACCCACATCCAGGCCCTCGATCTGTTCTTCCGCAAGGTCGCGCGCGATCGCGGGGCCGCGCTGCAGGCCCTGGTCGCCGACATCCAGGCCACCGCCGCCGGCCTGCCGGCGGAGCTGGCCGCGGAGAAGGCCGCGCTCGAGCAGGCGGTGGGCGAGGTCGGCGCGATCTTCATGGGCATGATGGGCAAGGTCGCGCAGTCGCCCTACCACGTCGGCCTCCACGGCAACCGCATCCTGTTCGCGCTGGCCGAGCTGGTGATCGGCTGGCGGCTCCTGGTCAACGCCCAGGTGGCGTTGGCCCGCCGGGCCGCCGCCCCCGAGCGCGAGCGCGCTTTCTACGACGGCAAGGTCGCGGCCGCCCGCTTCTACTGCAAGGAGATCCTGCCCGGCCTCGGCGCCAGCCGCCGGATCATCGAGAAGGGCGACCTCGCGCTCATGGAGCTCGCCGACGATGCCTTCTGAGTCGGCCGTCGCCCTGCGGGCGCGTCGGGCCCGGTCGGCGCGCGGCGTGCGGCCGTGATCGGCCTGGTCCTGTCGTGCGAGCACGCGTCGTGGACGCTGCCGCCCGGCGTCGACCTCGGCGTGGCCGATGACGTCCTGCGCTCGCAGGCGAGCTGGGATCCCGGCGCCTACGAGATCGCCGCCCGCGTCGGCGAGGCGGTCGGGCTGCCGGTGCACACCGGCGCCTTCTCGCGGATGTGGGTCGATCTCAACCGCCCGCCCGAGCACGCCGACGTCGTGCCGCGGGTGAGCTACGGGGCGGCCGTGCCCGGCAACGCCGAGCTCGCCGCCGACGAGCGGGCGCGCCGCCTCGCCGACTACCACGCGCCGTTCTGGGCGGCGGTGCGCCGCGACGTGGTCGCCCGCCTGCGCATCGACGGCGCCTGCCTGCACGTGTCGTCGCACAGCTTCGATCCGGCGCTCGATCCGGCGGCCCGCCGCTTCGACGTCGGCGTGCGCTACGACCCGGCGGTCGGGTTCGAGGCCGAGCTGGCCGAGCGGCTGCAGTTCGGGCTGCGCGCCGCCGGCCTCGACGTCCGCGCCAACCAGCCGTACAGCGGCAAGGGGCCCGGCATCACCACCTCCCTGCGCGCCGAGCTCGCCGGCCAGCGCTACGCCGGCGTCCAGCTCGAGACCTCGTTCGCGGTCACCCACGCTCCCGGCGGGTGCGCCCGCGTCGCCGCCGCCCTGACGCCGCTGCTCGAGGCCGTGCGCGGCGCCTGATCGGGTGCTCAGGCGTCGGCGAGCGTGGTCGCCTCGATCGTGGCCAGGAAGTCGGCGCGGGCGGGGCGGCGGCGCGCCGCCAGCTCCAGCCACGCCGCCACGAAGTGGGCGACGTCGACGTAGTAGCGCGGGTCGGTCACCCGCCCGAAGCCGGTGAGCACCGCGCGCTGGTAGCCGGTCGACTTCTTCACGCCGGTGTAGAGCTCCCAGCGCAGCGCGGCGCCGGCGGCGGCGGCGCGCGCGATGATGCGCTCGCCCAGCCACAGCGCGGCGTCGACCGCGAGCCCGGCCCGGCGCGCCGCCTGCGCGCCGTCGACGGCGGCGGGGCCCGCGGCGTGGGCCCAGGCCGCGAGCCACCGGCCGAGGGCGAGGGTGGCGTCGTCGCGCGCGGGGTCGAGGTCCACGCCGTCATCGGCGGCCAGCGCGGCCAGGGCGCGGCAGCGCTCGGCGCGCGCCGCCATGAGGCGTTCGAACGCCCGCTCCGCGACGTCGCGGGGCGCGTCGCGCAGGGGACCGGCGACGCCCAGCTCCAGCGGTTGCCATGGGGACGGCGACGGTGGCGACATGTGGGCGGGCGGTTGTAGCGCCGGCGCGCCGGCGGCGAAAGGCCGGGGCGCCGCGCGCCCGCGGCGCGCCCGCGGCCCGCCGCCGGCAGATCAAGCGCCGGCCTCGTGCGTGTGTACCTCCACGACAAGGAGTCGCCCGCCATGAGCCGCCACCCCCGCCCCCGCACCCACCCCCGCGCCCGTCTCCGTCCTCGCCTCGCCCGCGCCGCGCTCGCCGCCGCCACCGCCGCCGCGCTGGTGGCGTCGCCGGTCCCCGCCCAGCCCGCCAAGCCCCAGCCCGGCCCCATCGGGATCGTCGATCCGGGGCCGGCCTACGCCGAGATCGTCGCCCAGGTCGCCGCCATGGTCGGCGATCGCGAGGCCCGCAGCCTGGTCGCCCGGCGCGGCCTCGGTCTGGTCAACGTGATGTGGGAGGACACCGGGCGCTGGGAGGGCAGCGCCGTCGGGCCCAACATCAGCGACGTCACGATCGAGGTCGAGGCCGACCGCGGACGCCGCTTCCTCATGCCGGTCATCCGCCACGACAACTTCTCCGACAAGACCGCCGACGTGCGGCTCGATCGCATCTTCATCCCGGTCGGCAACCACCGGGGGCGCCCGCTCCAGACCATCACCCTGGCCGAGTTCCTCGCCCGCCCCGGCCGCTACCTGAGCGCCCCCCGCAAGGGGACGATCAAGGGCGGCTCGCTGCTCGCGCCCCGCGACCGCCACGCGCGGGTCAGCGCCCAGCACGCGTTCCTGCCCGTGCCCGCCGACGGCAAGGCCACGTTCTGGCCGGTCATCTTCAACTACCAGTCGTACGCCGCGAACCCGGCCGTGCTGACGATCCTCGTCACCCGCCAGGGCGCGAGCATGACGATCATCGACAACCACCGCGACACCGTCGGCGGCGGCGGGAGCTGGGGCCAGCGCCTCTACGTCAACCAGGACGGCCAGCGCGCGCCGCTCATCGCCGAGCGCCTGAAGGACGTGCAGCGCAAGGGCACCACCGCCAACGGCGAGGCCGCGGCCTCGCTGGGCGAGGACGCCAACCTGCTCATGCTCATCCAGGTCCCGCTCAAGCAGAAGCGGCCGACGCGCATGGCCTACGCCGAGGGCGCGGCGATGGACGGCGTCGCCCTCGGCGCGGCGCCGCCGGCGGAGCCCAAGGCCGCGGCCCGCGGCGGAGGCTCGGACGTCGACGTCGCCGTCCTCGGCCACGGCCCGACCGAGGGCCCGTACACCGAGCTCGACGGCCTCACGATCGAGCGCGATCCGCGCTTCCCGGTGCGCGTGACCGTGCAGTTCTACCAGGCGACCTCCAACGGCGTGGTCTCGGCCGCCGACGTCGCGCGCATGGCCGAGCAGATCGACAAGGTCTACGGCCGGGGCGACTACGTCGGCTCGCTGGTGGTGCCGGCGCCCGCCGATCGCAAGCGGCCGACCAACTGGGACCGCACCGGCGACGACCCCGCCTTCCCGTTCCCCGGCCTCGAGGAGCGCTACCGCCGCTACGGCGACGCCTGGTTCACGCCGCTGCGCACGTTCGTGCAGCGCTGAGGCGAGCGCAGCGGTGCGACCAGGCAAGGCTGGTCCGCGAGGAAGGAGGACGCGAAGCCTCAAGGAATGCGGTGAGTCGTCCGGCGGGTGCGAACCCCGCCCGGCCAACGCCACAGCCAGGCAGGCCGGGAGCGAGTCCTTGCGCCATCGGCCGAGAGGTCGGTGGCGATGCGTAGGCACGCGGACGCGTGGGCCGCAGAGGTCAGCCCCGAAAATCGTGTATCCCGGGTGCCGAGGGGTTCGCTTCACCCCGAAGGCAGCAGCGACGGTCTGGGCCACGGCGCAAGAGAGCGGCGCACCCGGCGGGGTGTTTGCCTGCGGCACGCACGAGAGGACGACCCACGCCTCGCCGGGACCGACCGATCGACCGGAGCGTGTGATTCCTTCACACGCTCTGACCGGCGCTGCCCGTCGCTCACGGGCGCAGCGCGCGCGGCAGGGTCGCCGTCGCTCACGGGCGTAGCGCGCGCGGCACGGTCGCCGCCGCGAGCAAGGCGGCGAGGGCGACCAGCCCGCCGTGGACCAGGCCGACGTGGAGGCGGTCGGCGATCGCGCAGTGGAGGTGGAGGACCAGGCCGCCCAGCGCGCCGCCCGAGGCGCCCAGCGCGGCGGCCGTGCGCCGCGAGCCGACCGGCGCGGCGCCGCGCAGGAGCAGGGTGCCGGCGACGACGGGCGCCACCGCCGTGACCAGGCCGATCGACAGGCAGCCGTGGGCGTGGTCGAGGCCGGCGTGGAGGCTGGCGGGGGCGCGCCGCGCGAGGGCGAGCCCGGCCACCACGAAGCCGGCGGCGCTGGCCGCGGCCACCAGGCCGGCCGGGCGCCAGCGCGGCATCACCTGGCCGGGGCGCGGGACCAGCGCCAGCCACAGGGGCAGGGCGAAGCCGGCGAGCCACGCCCCCAGGTAGAGGAGGAGCCACGTCCGGGGCAGCGCGGCCAGGTCGTGGCGGAGGGCCACCGCGGCCAGGGTCAGCCCGGCGTAGCCCAGCGAGATCGCGGTGGCGGCCAGGGCCTGGACCCGGGGGCGGCGTGGCCGGCGCGGGGCGAGGCCCGCCAGCGCGGCCTCGAGCGCCGCGGACAGGGGCGGGCCCTCGGGGGGCGCGGCCGGCATGGGGGCGATACGCCCGCAGTCCCGGCCGGTTACGGCTTGACGCGGGGGCCGTCTCGACTAGACTGCGGCCTCCCGAAAACCAGAATCCGTCACCGAGGTTAGCCGTGGCCGCTGGACGCTCGAAGAAGAAGCTGAAGAACCGCCCCAAGTACAAGCAGACGCGCTACCTGCGCGGCCGCAAGATGAAGGCGAAGAAGAAGGCCGCCCACAAGCGCGGCCTCAACCGCAGCCGCAAGCGGCGCGCGGCGCGCGGCTCGCGCGCCAAGAAGTGACGCCCGGCGGCGGCGGCGCCGGCCGCGGCGGGGTGACGCCGGCCCGGAACGGGCTCGTCGTCACGCGACCGATGGCGTGACCGACCAGGCGATGAGGAGCTGGGCCCCGTAGTAGAGCGGCAGCCCGATGGCGCGGTTCCACACGTCCTTGCCGACGAAGCGCTCGCGCGCGACGGCGAGGTCGGACAGGTAGAACGCGATCGCGCCGGTGGTGGCGAGGAGCGCCGCGGTCGGCGCGGCGCCGGGAGCGGTGGCGGTCACCGCGACCCCGCCGACGACCATGGCGCTGATGACCGCGACGTAGCCGATCACCGGCACGCGCATCGCGCCCAGCCGCGGCCACAGCCAGCGCAGCACGATCGCCGCGGCCAGGGCGGTCGCGATCACGACCGCGATCATGCCGCCCTCGATCCAGCGGCCGGGCGGGACCAGGCGGGCGAAGGCGACGACGTAGGCGAGGTGGCCGAGCAAGAAGGCGACCAGGCCGCCGAGGAAGGCGCGCTCGGCCTCGAACATGAGCAGGACGTCGCCGACCGCGCCCAGCACCAGGCCCGCCGCGATCCAGCGCGCGACCTCGGCGCCGCGCCCGTCCCCGCCGAGCGCGCCGGTCACCAGCGGGATGGCCACGAAGGCGATCGACGCCAGCGGCTTCCACCGCATGCGCGCGGCGCGATCGCGGCGGACCTCGGCCGCGACCAGGAGCGCCAGGGCCGCCAGGCAGGCGGCGGTGGCGATCAGGCCGAGCGCGGTCGCGCTCACGCCACGCCTCCCGCGCCCGCGGTGACGGCGGCGCTCGCGTCGGCAGGCTCGCGCGTGGGCCGCCAGCCGCGCAGGGCGGCGTCGACGAGGTCGAGGCGGTCCTGGCCCCAGAACAGGAGCGGGCCGCCGGCGGCGTGGACGATCCAGGTCGGCGCGCCGAAGACACCGGCGGCGGCGGCGGCGGCGGTGGCGTCGACCAGGGCCTGCTTGACCGCGGGCTCGCCGGTGCGATCGACCAGCGTCGGATCGACGCCGGCGTCGGCGGCCAGCACCCGCAGCACCGCCGGATCCGAGATGTCCCGGTCCTCGCTCCAGGCGGCCGCGAAGACGCGGGCGATGAGGGCGGGCGCGTCGGGACCGGCGAGCAGCGTGAGGCGCAGCGGCGTCACCGTGCGCAGGGGGAAGCGCGACGGGAAGCGGAAGGGCACGCCCCACCAGCGGGCCCAGCGATCGAGCTCGCGGCTGACGTAGGCGCGCTTGGCGGCCGGCATCGCGAACAGCGGCACGTCGGGCGTGCCGACGGCGCGGAAGAGCGCGCCGAGGAGCATCGGCCGCCAGCGCACGGTGGCGCCGGCGGCGGCGGCGACCTGGCCGATGCGGCTCGCGCCCAGGTAGGCGAAGGGCGAGCTGTAGTCGAACCAGGCGTCGACCACGGGCGGCGCCGGCAGGGGCGGGGCCGGCCGCTGGCCGTCGGCGGGCGGCGTCCGGGGCGGCGCGCCGGCGTCGGGATCCCAGCCGGCGAGCACGGCCTCGAGCCAGTGCAGCCGGTCCTGCCCCCACAGGAGGACGGGCGGCCGGCCGTCGCCGCGATCGACCACCACCGCCGGCGCGCCGAAGATGCCCAGCGCGACGGCGCGGTCGGTGCGGCGCCGCAGGTCGTCCTTGCGCGCGACGTCGTCGGCGGTGGCGCGGGCGTGGTCGATCAGCTCGGCGGGGAGGCCGGCGGCGGCGAGGGCGTCGCCGATCACCCGGTCGTCGGTGAGGTCGGCCCCGCGCTGCCAGTACGCGGCGTAGAGCGCGTGCATCGCCGCCGGCCAGCGCGCGGCCGGCAGGCCGAGCAGGGTGCGCAGCGCGCGCACGGTCCGCATGGGGTGGGCGGCGGGCACGGCGAACGGCACGCCGAGGCGATCGGCCCACCGCCCCATGTCGCGGGCGTTGTGGAGGGCGCGGGGCGGGGGCAGGCTCGCCATCGGCCCGTCGCCGGCGCCGGTGAGGCGGAAGACGCCCCCGAGGAGCATGGGCTCGAGGGTCAGCCGGGCG
>CAADGB010000243.1 GCA_900696455.1 uncultured delta proteobacterium | reverse complement strand
CGCCGGCGGCGGGCGGCGGCGCGGGCGCGCCGGCGCGGCGCGGCGGGCGCGGGCGCAAGCGGCGGTCCTGAGCCGAGCGCAGCGAGGCGGCGGTGGTCTGGATGAGATCGGACGAGCCCGTCTGCGGGCGAGGTCGATCGATCGAGGCAGCGCCTGGCATCGATTCGATGACAGGCGCTGAGCCGCGTGAGCCGCGCAGGTCGCGGGCCGCGCGCCACTCCCGGGCTCGTCGGAGCCGGGTGGTAGGGTCGGTCTCCACCCGATGCTGCGCGTCGTCGAGAGCAACCGCTTCGAGGAGCTGGCGGCCGCCCTGGCCGAGGCCCTGGCCGCGGCCGCCGATCCGTTCGCGCCGCCCCTGGTCGCGGTCGACAACCGCGTGGTCGCGCGCTGGGTGCAGTACGCGATCGCCACGACCAACGGCATCGCCGCCGGCTACCGGCGCGAGTTCCTCGACGATCTGGTCGCGACCGCCCTCGGCACCGACGGCCTGCTCGCGCTCGACCGGCCGCGGCTCGAGGCGGTGGTGGCGTCGGCCCTGGCCGACGACGCGCTCCTCGCCGAGCCGGTGATGGCCGAGCCGCGCGACTACCTCCTCGCCGACGTCGCCGGCCCGGGGCGGCGGCGGGTCCAGCTCGCCGCCCAGCTCGCCGATCGCTACTGGCAGTACGCGCTGTCGCGCCCCGACTGGCTCGACGCCTGGGAGGACGGCGCGGCGGCGCCGCCCGGCGCGAGCGATCCGCCCGGCGGCGACGGGAGCGACGACGAGCGGCGGATGGCGGCGTGGCAGGCACGGCTGTGGCGCGCGGTGAGCGAGCGCCTGGCGCGGGCGGGCGAGGCCGCGGGCGGGCGCTGGGTGCCGACGCCGCGCCTGGCCAGCGCGCGGCGCCGCGCCGGGCGGGCGGCGCCGCCGGTGCCGCCGGTGTTCGCGATCGGCTTCTCGTACCTGCCGCGGGCCTACCTCGACACCCTGGCCTACCTGGCCGAGGCCCGCGACGTCGTCGTGCTGGCGATGTCGCCGTGCGCGGCGTACTGGGGCGACGTCGAGCGGCCGCGGCGCGCCCGCGGCGGGCAGGCGCCGCGCCCCGGCGTGCGGGTCGCCGGGCCCGACGATCCGCCCGCGCTCGGCCGCTGGGGCGCGCCGGGGCGCGACTTCCTGCGCGCGCTGGCCGAGCTGTCGCAGGGCGACATCGACGATCGCTTCGTCGACGACGGCGTCGATCCGGCGGCGGCGAGCGCCCGCGCGCGGTGGGCCTTCGACACCCTGGTGCGGGCGGCGCCGCCGGCGACCGACGCCGGCGCGCCGGCGGCCGCGCCCGGCGTCGAGGTCCTGGCCTGCCCGTCGGTGGCGCGGGAGGTCGAGATCGTCGGCAGCGAGATCGTGCGCCTGCTCGCCGAGCACCCCGAGCTACGCGCCAACCAGATCGCCGTGCTCCTGCCGCCGGGCGCGACCGAGCCGTACCTCGGCCAGCTCCCGGCGGTGTTCGGCGGCCTCGGCCTGCCGTTCCACGTCGTCGACGTGCCGGCGGTCGGCCACGGCCACGCCGTCGAGGCCGCCGCGATGCTGCTGGCGCTGCCGGCGGGCACCTTCCGCCGCCCCGAGCTGCTCGGCCTCATGACCCACCCCGCGGTCCAGGCTCGCCACCCCCACGTCGACCCCGCCGACTGGGTGCGGTGGGCCGACGAGCTCGGCATCGTCCACGGCGCCGACCGGGGCGATCACGACGGCACGTACCTGCACGCGGCCGATCACTTCCACTGGGAGCAGGGGCTGCGCCGGCTGGCGCTGGGCGCGTTCATGGCCGGCGAGCGCTCGGGCGCCGACACCCTGGCCGCGCTCGCCGACCGCACCTACCTGCCGCTCGAGGTCGCCGCCGACGAGCAGCCGGCGGCCGCCACCTTCGCGCTCCTGGCCCGCTCGCTCATCGCCGACGCCCGCTGGCTGCGCGGCGAGCGGCGGACGCTGACCGAGTGGGGCGCCATCCTCGACGCCCTGGTCGACGCCTACCTCGGCGGCGACACCGCGCCGGCGCGGGCCGAGGTGGCGCGGGTGCGGGGCGCGCTCGGCGGCCTGGCCCGCCTCGATCTCGACGGCCGCGCCCTCGACTTCGCCGAGGTCGAGGCCCTGGCCCGCCGCTGCCTGGGCCAGGTCCGCGGCGATCGCGGCGAGCCGCTGGCCAGCGGCGTCCACGTCGCCCGCCTGGTGCCGCACCGGGCCCTGCCGTTCGCGGTGGTGTTCGCCCTCGGTCTCGGCGAGGAGCACTTCCCCGCCGGCGAGCGCCCGGGGCCGCTCGACCTGCGGCGGGCCCGCCGCCCCGGCGACGTCAGTCCGCGCGGGCGCGATCGCTACGCCTTTCTCGAGACCGTGCTGGCGGCGCGCGGCCGCCTCTACCTGTCGTACGTCGCGCGCGAGCCGGTGACCGGCGAGGCGCGCAGCCCGTCGGCGGTGATCCACGAGCTGGCCGAGCTGCTGGCGCCGTACCTGGGGCTGGTCCCCGACGACGCCCTGGCCCGCATGCGCGTGGTCCATCCCCTGCACCGCTTCGACCCCGCCTACGACGGCGACGGCCGCCTGACCCGCAGCGCCGCGCCGACCCGGCCGCGCGAACGCGACGCCGCGGGCGTGCGCGCGATCGTCGAGGACGCCGCGCGCAGCGGCGAGCGCGTCGTGCCGCCGCCGCCCCGCCTGCGCCGGGCGCTGGCCGCGACCGCGACCCTGGGCCCGGTGGCGCGGGCGCTCGGCCTCGGCCTCGGCCGCGATCTGCCGCCGCCGGCCGCCGACGCGCCGCTGGTCCTGCGCCTGTCGGCCCTGCGCGCGTTCGTCGACTCGGCGCCGCAGGGCTGGGCCCAGGCCGTGCTCCGCCTCGAGCAGGACGACGGCGAGGATCCCGCGCAGCGCGACGAGGAGCCGCTGACCCTGGGCGCGCTCGAGCGGGCGATCGCGGCGCGCGAGGTCTTCGCCCGCTACCTGGACCGCCTGCCCCTGGCCGACGCCTTCGCCCGCACCTGGGAGCGCCTGCGCCTGCGCGGCGGCGCCCCGGTCGGCGTCTTCGGGCGGGCGGCGCGCGAGGCGCTCGAGCACCAGGTCGGGATCTGGGCCGCCGCGCTCGAGCAGCACGGCGGCCGGGCGCAGGGCTGGACCGTCTTCGGCCTCGGCCGCAAGCCGGCGGTCCTGGCCGAGCTCCTGCCGCCGGTCGCCCTCGACGTCGTGGTCGGCGGGCGCCGCCGCCGGGTCGAGCTCGTCGGCACCACCGAGCCCTACGGCGAGGGCAAGGCGGGGTTCCTGGTCCTGGCGCCGGGCAAGCAGCGGCCGCGCCACGTGCTGCGCGCCGCCATGGATCACGCCGCGCTGGCGGCCGCCGGGCGCTTCCGGTTCGGCGCCCGCCACCTCGTCCTCGACCGCGACGGCGCCCACCCGGCCCGCCACCAGCGGTGGGAGCCCGCGGAGGCGCGGGCCTACCTCGCCGACCTGGTCACCGATCTCCTGGCGCGCGGCCACGACTACGTGCTCGACCTCGAGATGTCGCGGTCGCTGCTCGACGGCAAGGAGCTGAAGGCCCAGCCGGCCAAGGACGGGCGGCCGGGCTCGTTCGGCTACGGGCCGCTGCCGCCCTCGGACGACCTGCGGCCGCCGCCGGCGGACGAGGCGCTGGCCATGGCCCGCCGCCGGGTCGCGCCCCTGTTCGACCGCATCGAGGAGGAGTCGGCGTGACCGTCGCGCGCTGGGCGCGGCCGCGGGAGCTGGGCGACGCCCTGACCCCGCTGCAGGTGGTCGAGGCCTCGGCCGGCACCGGCAAGACCTACTTCCTCGAGCGCCGGGTGGTCGATCTGATCCTGCGCGCCGGGGCCACGATCGACCAGATCCTGGTCGTGACCTTCACCGAGAAGGCCACCGCCGAGCTGCGCGCCCGCGTCCGCGGCCTGCTCGGCCGCATGCTCCACGGCGCGCCCGAGCCGCCGCCCGCCGCCGCCGGCCCCGACGAGGTCTGGGAGCTCGACGCCACGGCGCGCGACCGCCTGCGGGCGGCGCTCGACGGCTTCGACGCCGCGCCCATCAGCACGATCCACGGCTTCTGCCACCGGGTGCTGGGCGAGGAGTCGTTCGCCGCCCGCCGGCCGTTCGAGCAGGAGCAGGTGCCCGACGACGGCGCGCTGCGGGCCGCCTTCACCGCCGCCCTGCGCGAGCGCTTCGCCTACCTGCCGGTGGAGGCCGACCTGCTCGGCCGCTACCTCGCCGGCGACGGCGCGTCGGTCGATCGCCTGTTCGGGCTGGTGCTCGGGATCTACCGCTCGGGCGCGCCCCTGGCCCCGCCGCGCGCCGGCGCCGGCGTCGAGGAGACGCTGGTCGCGCTCCTGGTCGAGGAGGTGGTGGCGCGCGCCGACCGCGCCAAGGCCCGCGAGGGCCAGCTCGACTTCCAGGACATGCTGCGGCAGACCGCGGCCGCGCTCGCCGGCGCCGCCGGCGCCACCCTGGCGGCGCGCCTCGCCGCCCGCCACCCGTGGGCGCTCATCGACGAGTTCCAGGACACCGACCCGCTGCAGTGGGAGATCTTCGCCGGCGTCTGGACCCGGCCGCCGGCGCGCGGGCTCACCGTCGTCGGCGATCCCAAGCAGGCGATCTACGGCTTCCGCGGCGGCGACGTCCACACCTACCTGCGCGCCACCCGCGAGCTGGCGGCGCGGGACGCGGCGCAGGTCGGCCTCGATCGGTGCCAGCGCTCGACCGCGCCGGTGGTGGCCGCGGTCAACCTCCTCCTGAGCGAGCCGCGCCCGGTCTTCGCCGGCGACATCCGCTACGATCGCCCGGTGGTCGCCGCCGGCGAGGTGAGCGCGACCTGGGCCGACGGCCGGCCGGTGGCGCCGGTGGCGCTCCTGCGCTTCGCCGAGGCGCCCGACGCGGCCACGCTGCGCCGCGAGGTGGCGGACGCCACCGCCGCCGAGATCGCCCGCCTGCTCGGCGACCCCGCCGCCCGCATCATCGGCACCCGCCGCGGCCAGGCCGCCGTCGTCCGGGCGTCGGACATCCTGGTCCTGACCCGCACCAACGACGAGGCCTACCAGGTGGCCGAGGCCATCCGCCGCCGCGGCGTGCCGTGCGCCCTGGCCCGCGCCGAGTACCTGTTCGACACCGCCGAGGCCCGGGCGGTGGCCGACGTCCTCGACGCCATCGCCCGGCCGCGCGACCGCACGGCGCGGCTGCGGGCGTGGATGAGCTGCTTCTTCGACGTCGATCCCGACGATCTGGGCCGCGCCCTCGAGGTCCCCGACGACCACGTCATGGCGGCCCGGCTCCACGACTGGCGCCACCACGCCGTGCGCATGGACTACCCGCGGCTGTTCGCCGCCATCCTCGCCGACAGCCGGGTCGCCGAGCGCGCGCTGGCCACCGGCCGCGGCGAGCGGGTCATCACCAACCTCCACCACGTCTTCGAGCACCTCCACGCCGAGGTCGAGCGCAGCCGCTGCGAGCTGCCCGAGCTGGTGGCGCGGCTGCGCGCCTGGATCCGCGACGCGCGCATCGTCCGCCCCGACGACTCCGACGTGCAGCGGCAGGAGACCGATCGCGACGCGGTCCAGGTCATGACCGTGCACCGGGCCAAGGGCCTCGAGGCCTGGGTGGTCTTCGTCACCGGCCTGGTCATGCTCGCCGATCGCAACGAGCCGCTGCACACCTTCCACGACGCCGACGGCCGCCGCCTGGTGGCGGTGAAGGGCCACGACGAGGCCAAGGCCGCGGCCGCCCGCGAGCGCCGCGACGAGGAGGCGCGCCTGGCCTACGTCGCGCTCCCCCGCGCCCGCGCTCGTCTCTACCTCCCGCTCCTGCCCGACAAGCCGAGCCCGAAGAAGGCCAAGGTGCGGCCGCCGGGGGGTGGCTGGAAGGGCGCGTACGCCGCGATCCACGACAACCTGACGGCGCTGGCGACGCTGGCGACGGGCGGCCCGGACCGCCCCGGGCTGCCCGGGCTCGTCGACGCCTGGGCGCCGGCGCCGCCGCCGCGCGGCGAGCTCGACGTCTCCGCCCTGCCGCTGTCGGCGGTGCGCGACGCGCTGGCGCCGGCCCTCGACCTCGGCGGGCGCGATCAGCTCGGCTGGATCGTCACCTCGTACACCCGGCTCAAGCACCAGGCCCGCGTCGACGAGCGGACCGAGCTCGAGCCGGCCGAGCTGACCGGCGAGGACGAGAGCCCGCTGCCGCCGGGGCCGCACGAGCTCCCGGGCGGCGCGGCCACCGGCCAGTACCTGCACGAGGTGCTCGAGCACCTCGACTTCGCCGCCGCCCTGGCCGCGCCGTTCGACGCCTGGCTGACGCGGCCCGAGGTCGACGCCACCTTCACCCTGGCCGAGCGCCACCACGGCGTCGATCCGGCGCACCGCCGCACCGCGGCCCGCATCGTGTGGGACGCGATCACCCAGCCCCATCCGACCACGGCGCACGGCGGCGGCGACGGCCGGCTGCTGCCGCCGCTGGGAGCGGCGGCGCGGCTGGCGCGCGAGGTCGAGTTCGTCTACCCCATCCCCGACGCGCCCGACCGGCCCGCCGGCCGCGGCTTCGTCAAGGGCTTCATCGATCTGATCGTGACCTGGCCCGGCGACCCGCGCTGGTACGTCGTCGACTACAAGAGCGACGTGCTCGACGTCGGCGTCGACGCGCCGCGGCTGCAGGTCGACGCCCACTACCAGGTGCAGGCCGAGCTCTACGCCCTGGCCTGCGCCCGCATGCTGGGGCTGGGCGACGCCGCCGATCACGCCGCGCGCTTCGGCGGCCTGCTCTACTGGTTCCTGCGCTCGCGCCGGGTCGTCCACGTGGCGCCGTCGGCGGCCGACCTCGACGTGTTCCGCGCCCGCCTGGCCCGGAGGATCGAGCCGTGACCGACGTCCGCACCCCGCTGTCGCCGCTGGGCGCCGTCCGCCGCCGCTTCGCCGGGGACGCCGGCGACGCCTTCTTCCGCCAGCTCGGGGTCGGCGCGGCCCGCTGCGACCTCGGCGACCAGGGGCTGTACCTGGCCGAGGAGCTGGTGTCGTGGAACCCGTGGATGAGCGACGACGAGCGGCGGTCGTTCGCGGTCTTCGTGCTGGCGCTGTTGCTCGCCAACCGCCAGGGCTCGACCCGGCTCGAGCTCGAGCCGCGCGGCCCGGGCGCGGCCCTCATCACCGACGTCCTGCGCGCCGCCGAGCGCGACCGCGAGCTCGACGCGCGGCGGGTGCTGACCCGGGTGCGGCAGCTCGTGGGGCGGTTCGAGCGCGTGATCGGCGCGCCGCCCGGCGGCGAGCTGACCCAGCCGCTCCTGGCCGACGGCGGCGCGGTCTACACCCACCGCCTGTGGTGGCTCGAGACCCGGCTGGCCGGCCAGCTCGCGCCCCGGCTCGGGGCGCGGGCGTGCGGCGAGGCCGAGGCCGACGCGGCGGTGGCGGCGGCGCGCGCGGCGAGCGGCCCGCTCAGCGACGAGCAGGCGCGGGCGGTGGCGGCGGCGGTCGGCCATCGCCTCGCGGTCATCACGGGCGGCCCGGGCACCGGCAAGACCGCGACCCTGGCGGCGCTGGTGCGCGCGCTCCGTCACCTCGGCCTCGCCGACGAGGAGATCGCCCTGGCCGCGCCCACCGGCAAGGCCGCCAACCGCATGACCGCTGCGCTGGCCGCGGCGCTGGGCTCGAGCGGGGTGAGCGGCGCGAGCGGCGCGATCGCGGCCCAGACCATCCACCGCATGCTCGGCTTCCTGCCCGGCGGCGGCTTCCGCCACGGCGAGGCCAACCCGGTGCCGGCGCGGGCGGTCATCATCGACGAGGCGTCGATGCTCGATCTGGTCCTGACCGAGCGGGTGAGCCGCTCGCTCCGGCCCGACGCCCGCCTCGTGCTGGTCGGCGATCCCCACCAGCTCCCGTCGGTGGAGGCGGGGAAGGTGCTGGCCGACCTGCTGGCGGCGGCCGGCGACGACGCGCCGTGGGCGGCGCGGCTCACCCGCAGCTTCCGCGCCGACGCCGCCACCACCGGCGGCGCCGCGATCCTCCAGGCCGCGGCCGCGGTCCACGCCGGCGAGGCGCGGCGGCTGGTGGGCGGCGCCGCGCGGCTGGGGCGGCTGCGCTCGGCCGCCGCCCACGTCAGCGGCGACGGGGTCGAGGTCCTCGACACCGGCCTGGCCGGCATCCACGACTTCGTCGACGCCTGGTGGCGGGAGCGCCACGACGAGCTCGAGGCGCGGGCCCGCCGCGACCACCGCCGGCGCGACGGGCGGTGGGCGCCCGGCGACGAGGCCGAGCTCGAGGCGCTGCTCGCGCACCACGAGCGGGCGCGGCTCCTGGCCGTGACCCGGGGCGGCGACACCGGGGCGCGCACGCTGTCGGCGCGCTGCCACGACCTGATGCTGGCGAGCCGCGAGCTCGAGCGCGCGCCGGAGCTGGTGCCCGGCGAGCCGGTCATGTTCACCCGCAACGACTACGACCGCGGGCTGTTCAACGGCGACCAGGGCGTGATCGCGTGGGTGGTCGACGAGGACGGGGCGCGGCACTGGCGCGCGATCTTCCGCCGCGGCGGCGAGCTGGTGCCGTTCCCGGTCGACGCCCTGCGCGGCGGCCTCGAGCTGGCGTGGGCCATGACCGTGCACAAGAGCCAGGGCTCCGAGCTCGACCACGTGGCCCTGATCCTGCCGCTCGAGGACGGCCCGCTGCTCACCCGCGAGCTGCTCTACACCGCCCTCACCCGGGCGCGCTCGGGGGCGGCCCTCGTCGGCCGCAAGGAGCTGGTGGTGGCGGCGGGCGCGCGCACCGCGGCGCGGTCGTCGGGGCTGGCCGCCCGCCTCGGCGGGTGAGGGCGTCACCCGCGCGGATCGCTCGGTCGGTCCGGCGCGGTCAGCGCAGGTCGAAGCGGTCGAGGTTCATGACCCGGTGCCAGGCCGCCACGAAGTCGTGGACGAGCTTGGCCTGGCCGTCGCGGCTGGCGTAGACCTCGGCGATCGCGCGGAGCTGGGCGTTCGAGCCGAAGACCAGATCGGCGATGGTGGCGGTCCAGCGCGGCGCGCCGGTCTTGCGATCGCGGCCCTCGAGCACGCCCGGGGTGGCCGAGCGCTGCCACGCGGTGCCCATGTCGAGCAGGTTGACGAAGAAGTCGCTGGACAGCACGCCGGGGCGGGTCGTGAGCACGCCGTGGGGGCCGTTGCTGGCGCCGAGCACGCGCAGGCCGCCGACCAGCGCGGTCAGCTCCGGCGCCGACAGCGTGAGGAGCTGGGCGCGGTCGACCAGCAGCTCGGCCGCCGCCTCCTCGAGCCCGGGCCGCGCGTGGTTGCGGAAGCCGTCGGCCCGCGGCTCGAGCACCGCGAACGACGCGACGTCGGTCTGGGCCTGCGACGCGTCCATCCGCCCCGGGCTGAAGGGCACGGTGACGTCGACCCCGGCCTGCTTCGCCGCCGCCTCGCTCGCGGCGCAGCCGCCGAGCACGATCAGGTCGGCGAGCGAGACCCGCTTGCCGCCGCGCTGGGCGCCGTTCCACGTCCGCTGGACGCCCTCGCGCGCGGCGAGCACGCGGGCGAGCTGGGCCGGCTGGTTGACCTCCCAGTCCTTCTGCGGGGCGAGGCGGAGCCGCGCGCCGTTGGCGCCGCCGCGCTTGTCGCTGCCGCGGAAGGTCGACGCCGAGGCCCACGCGGTGGCGACCAGCTCGCCGACGGTGAGGCCGGCAGCCAGGATCGTGGCCTTGAGCGCCGCGACGTCGGCGTCGTCCACTAGCGGGTGATCGACCGCGGGGATCGGGTCCTGCCAGCTCAGCTCCTCCTTCGGCACCAGCGGGCCGAGGTAGCGGGCGCGCGGGCCCATGTCGCGGTGGGTGAGCTTGAACCAGGCGCGGGCGAAGGCGTCGGCGAAGGCCTGGGGGTCGGCGAGGAAGCGGCGCGAGATCTGCTCGTAGGCCGGATCCACGCGCATCGCCATGTCGGCGGTCGTCATCATCGGCGCGTGCCGCGTGCCCGGATCGTGGGCGTCGGGCACGGTGCCGTCGCCGGTGGTGCCCACGGGCTTCCACTGCTGGGCGCCGGCCGGGCTGCGGGTGAGCTCCCACTCGTACCCGAACAAGGTCTCGAAGTAGCTGGTGTCCCAGGTCGTGGGCGTCGGCGTCCACGCGCCTTCGAGGCCGCTGGTGGTGGTGTCGCCGCCCCGGCCGGTGCCGTGGGCGTTCTTCCAGCCCAGCCCCTGCGCCTCGATGGGCGCGGCCGCCGGCTCGGGCCCGACCAGCGTCGGATCGCCGGCGCCGTGGGCCTTGCCGAAGGTGTGGCCGCCGGCGGTGAGCGCCACGGTCTCCTCGTCGTCCATGGCCATGCGGGCGAAGGTCTCGCGGATGTCGCGCGCCGAGGCCAGCGGATCGGGGTTGTCGCCCGGGCCCTCGGGGTTGACGTAGATGAGGCCCATCTGCACCGCGGCCAGCGGGTTGTCGAGCTCGCGGTCGCCGCGGTGGCGCTGATCGCCCAGCCACGTGCCCTCGTCGCCCCAGTAGACGTCCTCCTGCGGCTCCCAGATGTCGGGGCGGCCGCCGCCGAAGCCGAGCGTCTTGAAGCCCATCGACTCCAGCGCGACGTTGCCGGCGAGGATCAGGAGGTCGGCCCACGACAGCTTGCGGCCGTACCGCTGCTTGATCGGCCACAGCAGGCGCCGCGCCTTGTCGAGGTTGCCGTTGTCGGGCCAGCTATCGAGCGGGGCGAAGCGCTGGGCGCCGTGGCCACCGCCGCCGCGGCCGTCGCCGACGCGGTAGGTGCCGGCGCTGTGCCAGGCCATGCGGATGAACAGCGGGCCGTAGTGACCGTAGTCGGCCGGCCACCAGTCCTGGGAGTCGGTCATGAGGGCGTGCAGGTCCTTGACCACGGCGTCGAGGTCCAGGGTCGCGAACTCGGCGGCGTAGTCGAACGCCTCGCCCATCGGGTTCGCGCGCGCCGAGTGCTGGTGCAGGATCGAGAGATCGAGCTGCTCGGGCCACCAGTCGGCGTTGGTCGTGCCCCGGCGGGCGGTGCTGCCGGTGAACGGGCACGCGGCCGCGTTCGGATCTTGCCTGGTCATGATCGTTCCCCTTTCGTCCGGTGCCGTCGGACCTGCCGTGACCATGCCCCGATCGCGCGCCGCGGTCCACGTACCGGGGGCGATGATCGGGATAGGCCCCGGCTATCGTCGGCGGGCTCGCCTCGGCGCGGGTCGGTCGGCGCGGGCCTGTCGATCGGCCGTGGTAAGAAGGCGGGGCGGGAGCGCCGCGAGGCCACACGATGACGCAGGGAGCAGGCGAGGCGAGCGACGCGAGGCCTTCGGCGCCGGCCGGGCCGCCGGGGGACGACGCGTCGACCGGGCCGCCGGGGGACGACGCGTCGACCGGGCCGCCGGGCGATGACGCGCCGGCCGGGCCGGCGCCGGGCGCCGCCTCCCCGCCGCGGCCCCCCGCGCGCGCCTCGCTGCGGGTCGCGCTCGGGCCGGCGCTGCTCCTGGCCAGCGGCCTCGTGCTCGCCTTCCTGGCCGCCCGGGTCGAGCACGCGGCCGAGCACGAGCGGCGGCGCGAGGCCGTGCGCGCCGAGCTGCGCTCGCTGCGCGGCGCGCTCAGCCGCGAGCTGTTCTCGGCCATCCACCTGACCGAGGGCATCGCCAGCCTGATCTCGGTCGAGGGCGGCATCTCCGAGGACAAGTTCCGGGCCTTCGCCACCGAGCTGTTCCGCCGCAACGACCTGGTCCAGAACGTGGCGGTCGCGCCCGACAACGTCGTCCGTCACGTCTACCCCCTCGAGCACAACGAGAAGACCCTCGGCCTCGACTACCGGCAGAGCGCGGCGCAGTGGCCGAGCATCGCCCGCATGATCGACGAGGCGCGGATGGTGGTGGCCGGCCCGGTCGAGCTGGTGCAGGGCGGGGTCGGCGTGATCGGGCGGACGCCGGTCTACGTCACCGATCCGGTCGATCCGTCGGCGCCGCCCCACTACTGGGGCCTGACCTCCACCGTGCTGCGCTTCGACGAGCTGCTCGAGCGCGCGGCCCTGGGCGCGGCCGGGGCCCGCCTGCGCCTGGCCCTGCGCGGGCGCGACGGCCTCGGCGACCAGGGCGAGCCGTTCTGGGGCGACCCGGCGGTGTTCGCGGACGCGCCGGTCATCGTCGACGTGCCGCTGCCGTCGGGGAGCTGGCAGCTCGCCGGCACGCCGGCCCGCGGCTGGCCGCCGTTCTCGGCGCCGCGGGAGACCACGTTCCAGCTCGGCGCGCTGATCTCGCTGCTCCTGGCCGGCCTGCTCCTCCGCCTCCTCCAGATCGGCGACGGGCGGCGGGCCGCGCTCGACGCCCTCACCCGCGCCCACGACGAGCTGGAGGCGCGGGTCGCGGCGCGCACCGACGAGCTGCGGCAGGCCCGCGACGCCGCCCGGTCGGCCGACCAGCTCAAGTCGGCGTTCCTGGCCACCATGTCCCACGAGCTGCGCACGCCGCTCAACTCGATCATCGGCTTCACCGGCATCCTCGTGCAGGGGCTGGCCGGGCCGCTGACGCCCGAGCAGGACAAGCAGCTCCGCATGGTGCAGGGCAGCGCCCGCCACCTGCTCGCCCTCATCAACGACGTGCTCGACATCTCGAAGATCGAGGCCGGTCAGCTCGAGATGCGCCGCGAGCCGTTCGACCTGCGGGCCAGCGTCGAGCGCGTCGTCGCGTCGGTCGCGCCGCTGGCCGAGAAGAAGGGTCTGGCGCTGCGGGTGGAGGTCGGCGAGGCGGGCGAGCTCGACAGCGACCCGCGCCGCGTCGAGCAGATCGTCCTCAACCTGCTCCACAACGCGATCAAGTTCACCGACGCCGGCGAGGTGGCGATCACGGTCGAGGCCGACGACGTCGCCGACGCCGTGCGGGTCGTGGTCGCCGACACCGGCCCCGGGATCCGCGCCGCGGACCTGGCCCACCTGTTCCAGCCCTTCCGGCAGCTCGACACCGGGCTCCAGCGCCGGCACGAGGGCACCGGGCTCGGGCTCGCCATCTGCCGCCGCCTGGCCGACCTCCTCGGCGGCAGCGTCACCGCCGCCAGCGCGTGGGGCGACGGCAGCCGCTTCACCCTGACGCTGCCGCGGCGAGCGCCGGCCCCGCTCCCGCCCTGAACGCGCGGTCGTCGGCCCAGCGGGCTCGCCCAGATCGTCCGGCCGCGCCGTGCGTCAGGACCCGGATGCGTGCCGGCCTGCCCGTCGCCCTCGCCGCCGCGGCCCTCCTGCTGGCGGCGCCCGCCCGCGCCGATGGCGCCGATCGCCTGGCGCCCCACGCCGTGCAGCGGGCGGTGGTCGGCTGCTGGGACGTCGGCGGCGGCACCCGCCTCCACCTCACGCCGTTCGGCAAGCACAGCGTCCGTTTCCGCGCCGTGCACGGGACGCGGCCGCGCGGCGGCCCGCGGGTGATGACCGGCCTGGCGACCTGGCGCGGCGACGGCCACGGCTACGAGCTGAGCTGCCGGCCGCGATCGATCCACGGCGGCTTCTGCCTGGTGGCGCCGGCGCCGGGCGGGCTGCGGGTGCGGAGCTACGCCCTGCGCCACGGCGGCGGCGCCACCGGCTCGCTGCGCGAGGAGCTGGTCGCCACGCGCTGCCGGCCGTGATCGGGCCCGGATCGGGCCCGCTGACGGGGCCATGGCCGGGCCCCGATGCTCGGTCCGGACGAGCGCGGGCCGGGATCAGGTCGCGGCGTGGGCGACGGCGACCACGCGCACGCGGTGGACCCCGCGCGGCATCGGCCAGTCGATCTCCTGGCCGACGCGCAGGCCGAGCAGGGCCGCGCCCAGCGGGGCCAGCACCGAGACCCGGCCGCGGGCGGGCTCGGCGTCGCGCGGATAGACCACGCGCACGGTGCGGCGCGAGCCGGCGGTCAGGTCCTCGTACGTGACGTCGCTGTTCATCGCGACCACGTCGGGCGCCAGCTCGTCCGGCGACACGATCCGGGCGCGGGCCAGCTCGGCGTCGAGCTGCTCGGCGGCCGGACCCGTCGCGCTGCCGACGAGCTGCTGCAGCCGGTCGAAGTCGACGGCGGTGACGACGATGGCCGGCGTGGCGGCGGCGCCGCCGGCGGTGGGGAGGGTGGACGTTGCGAGCATGGCGGACCTCGGGCTCCCGGGCGGGAGCGTCAGGCCGGGCGCTCGTGGCGTCGCCCGGCGAGCCGGGCGACGAACCGGACCTCAACCTCGAGGCACGGGATCGCCGACCGGCGCGTGGCCGCGCTGGTACGCGGCCGCATGCATGAAGGCGAGGGTGTCTCCCATGGGGAGAAGGGTAGCCACGATCCGGCGGGCGGCAAGGGCCCGCGGGCCGATCGCCCGGCCGCGCGCGGGGTCAGGCTTCGGGCGGCCGGCTCGGCGGGGCGCCGAGGGGCTCGACGTCGGGGCCGAGCACGAGCGCGCACTCGCGCACGCCCCGGCCGAGCAGGGCGCGGACCTGGAGCTCGACGCCGCGCCAGGTGACGCGATCGCCCACCTCGGGGGGGCGGGCGAGCAGCGTCAGGACCAGGCCGCTGACGGTGTCGACGTCGGGGTGCTCGAGCTCGAGGTCGAGCTGCTCGCCGACCTCGTCGAGCCGCGCCATGCCCAGCGCGCGCAGCTCGCCCTCGACCTGGAACACCGGCTGCGGGCTGGCCGCGCCGTCGGAGATCTCGCCCACGACCTCCTCGAACAGATCCTCGACCGTGACGATCCCGGAGGTCCCGCCGTGCTCGTCCATCACCACCACGAGCTGGGTCTGGGCCCGCCGCATGCGGGCGAGCACCACGTCGAGCTTGGTGGTCTCGGGCACGAACGGCACCGGCCGCACCCGGTCGCGGGTCAGCGGCGCGCCGTCGACGAGCAGGCCGAGCAGGTCGCGGATGAGCACGATGCCGATCACGCGATCGAGGTTGCCCTCGTGCACCGGGTAGCGGGCGTGGCGGGCGCTGCGCACGGCGACCCGGATCTCGTCGGCGGTCGCGCCCAGCGGCAGGCCGACGATCCGGATCCGCGGCACCATCGCCTCGCCGGCGGTGCGCTCGCCGAAGTCGAACAGATCGAGCAGCACCTGGCCGGCCTCGGCGTCGAGCTCGCCCTCGTCGACGCTCTCCTCGACCACGAAGCGCAGGGTCTCCGAGCTGGGCGGCGGGGCGGCGACGTCGCGGCGGATGCCGAGCAGGCGGAGGATGCCGACGCCCAGGGCGTTGAGGCCGACCACCAGCGGCCACAGCGCCAGCTTGATCCAGCGCATCGGCGTGCTGATCCAGAGCGCGGTGGCCTCGGCGTGCTGGAGCGCCAGGGTCTTGGGCACCATCTCGCCGAGCACGATGTGGAGGTAGGTGAGGGCGGCGATCGCCAGCACGCTGGCGACGGTGTGGACCGACACCGCCGAGTCGACGCCGAGGTCGCGCAGCGGCTCGACCAGGGCCAGGGCGAGCTGGTGCTCGCCGTACATGCCGAGGCCGAGGCTGGCGAAGGTGATGCCGAGCTGGGCGGTCGCGATGTAGCGATCCTGCTTGCGTGGATCGCGCACGAGCTCGAGCACCGAGCGGGCCAGCGCGCTGCCGGCCGCGGCCCGCTTCTCCAGCGCCGGCCGGGGGGCGCCGATGAGCGCGAACTCGGCGGCCACGAACAGGCCGTTGAGCAGGACCAGGACCAGGACGATGACGGCGACGGTCATGTCACGTCACCTCCGGGCCGGCGGGCGTGGCCGGCGGCGCCCCGGACGGATCGGCGGGCTCGGTCGACGCGGGCGGATCCGGCTGCTTGAGCTCGTCGCCGATCTCGCCGAACAGCTCGCCGAGCACGTCGTCGATGCTGATGATGCCCAGCATGCCGCCGTGCTCGTCGATCACGATCGCCTTGGAGCTCTTCTGCTGCTGCAGCAGGCGGACCAGCGCGTGCGAGCGGGTGGTCCCGGGCACGAAGGGGATGGAGCGGACCAGCTTGTCGAGGGGCGGCAGCTCGCGGCCGGCGGCGACCAGGCCCACCACGTCCTTGGTGCTGACCGCGCCGATGACCCGGTCGAGGGTGCCCCGGTACACCGGCAGGTAGCTGTACGGGCTCTCGAGGATGCGGCGGACGACGTCGGCGGGCGGCGTGCTGGCGTCGATGGCGTAGACGTCGCCGCGCGCGGGCATCATCTGGCGGACGGTGCGGGCCTGCAGCTCGAGGCCGCGGGCCAGGCGCTGGTGGGCCTCCGGGCTGAGGGTGCCGCCGCGCCGCGACTCGGCGAGCAGGAACTTGATCTCGTCCGGGGAGTGGACGTGGGCGTGGCCGCCGGGGGTGACGCCGAACGGCCGCAGCAGCAGGAAGCCGCTGCCGTTGAGGACCCGGATGAACCCCCGGAACAGCGCCACCGACCAGCGCATGGGGTGGGAGGTGGCGAGCGCGACCTCCTGGGGGAACTGCAGCGCCAGCGACTTGGGGATCAGCTCGCCGAGCACGACCTGGACCGTGGTGAGGCCGAGGAGGACGACCACCGAGGCCGTCGACTGCGCGGCGGCCGGGCTCAGGTCGTGGAGGCGCTCGAGCACCGGGCCGAGCTGGAGCGCGATCGTGGCCTGGCCGTAGGCGCCGGCGACGAGGCTCGACAGCGTGATGCCGATCTGGCAGGCGGCGATGTAGCGGTCGAGCTGGGCGCCGTCCTCGAGGACGGCCGACAGGCCGATGGCCCGGCGGTTGCCGAGCCGCGCCTGCGCCGCGACGTCGCCCTTCTGCACCGCGACCGCCGCGAACTCGGCCGCGACGTACAGCGCGTTGACGGCGACCAGGAGGGCGAGGACGAGCCAGGGGAGCATCGCGAGCTACTGCGGGCGGGCGCCGACGAACCCGGCGAACCCGACCATGAACGCCTGGAGCTGGGTGCGGACGCGGTCGTCGACCAGGCGGCCCTCGGCGTCGAAGACCTTGCCGGCCTCGCCCACCAGGAGCCGCGGGCCGGACCACGGCTGGGCGCCGAGCGCGCGCACCACCGGCAGCCACGCCGCCTGCGCCAGCGCCGTGCCGAGGCGGCCCGGGCTGGCGCCCATGATCGCGACCGGGCGACCGCCGAAGACGCGGCCGAGGTCCGACGCCGGCCGCGACAGCCAGTCGATCGCGTTCTTGAAGACGCCCGGGAGCGAGCCGTTGTACTCGGGCGTCACCAGCAGGAGGCCGGCGGCGCCGGCGATCCGGTCCTTGAGCGCGGTCACCGCCTCCGGCAGGCCGTGCGCGGCCTCGAGGTCGCCGTCGTAGAGCGGGACGCCGTGGAGGGTGGCGACCTCGACGGTCAGCTCCGGCGGCGCCAGCTCGGCGGCGGCGCGCAGGAGCGCCGCGTTGTACGAGGCCCGCCGCAGGCTGCCGGCGAGGCCGACGATCGTCGTCATCGCGGCGGACCCTAGCACGGCCGGCGGCTCGCCTCGCCGTCGGGCCGCGGCGCGCCGGTCGGGGGGGGGCGCACCGCTCCGTCCGGGTGGCTTGACCTCGTCGCGGGCGCGACCGCAGACTGAAGCTGCATGCGAGTCCAGGGGGGCGGTAGGTACGAGCTCCTGCAGCGCGTGGGCTCGGGCGGCATGGCGGACGTCTACCTGGCGCGAGTGTCGGGCCCCGCCGGCTTCGTCCGCCACGTCATCGTCAAGTCGATGCGGACGCCGGGGGCGCAGGCGCTGGCCATGTTCCTCGACGAGGCGCGGGTGCTGGCGACCCTGCACCACCAGCACATCGCCCAGGTCTACGACCTGATCGAGCTCGACGACGAGCGCTACCTCCTGGCCATGGAGTACGTGCACGGCCACACCGTGCAGACCGTGCTCCGCGAGGCCGAGGCCATCGGCGTGCGCCTGCCCCTCGACTTCGCGCTCACGGTGGTCGAGGCGACGGCGATGGCGCTGCACCACGCCCACGAGCGGCGCGACGCGGCCGGCCGACCGCTCGGCATCGTCCACCGCGACGTCACTCCCGCCAACATCATGACCGCGTTCGACGGCGCGGTGAAGCTCATCGACTTCGGCATCGCCACCGCCTTCGAGCGCAGCACCGAGACCGAGAGCGGCGTCATCAAGGGCAAGACCCGGTACATGGCGCCCGAGCAGGCGCTGGGCGGCGACGTCGATCGCCGCACCGACGTCTTCGGGCTGGGCGTCGTGCTCTACGAGCTGACCACCCAGATCCGGGCGTTCCCCCTCGGCAACCCGATCGACATCGCGCGGCGCGAGGTGGTGCCGCCGTCCGCGGTCCGGCCCGGCTACTACCCGGTGCTCGAGGACGTGGTCCTGACCGCGATGTCGCGCGACGCCGGCTACCGCTTCCCCGACGCCGACGCGCTGGCGCGGGCGGTGCGCGCGGCCGGCGGCCAGCTCGGGCTCACCCTGGGGCCGGCGGCGATCATCCGCACCATGACCCGGCTGTTCGCGCGCTGCGACGAGCCGTGGCTCACCGCCGGCGGCGGGCGCGAGGACACGGGGCCGCGGGCGGTCCCCGACCCGGCGGCGCGCGCGGCCCCGGGCGGCGCGGGCGGCGCGGCGTGGGCCGCCGAGCCCGAGGAGCCGGTGCGCCGCCCCCGCCGCCACCCGGTGTCGTGGGGCGTGGTGCCGGCGACCGGCGCCCTCGCCGACTGGGAGGGGACGATCGAGACCAAGGACTCGACGGAGCGGTTCCTGTCGATCGAGGCCGAGCCGCCCGAGGCCCCCGGCACGTTCGCGCTCGGCACGCCGCACCTGCCGCGCCTCGCCGCCCACGGCGAGGACGGCGACGCGGCGCCTCGTCCGCTCTTCCTGGAGGTCGAGGAGATCTCGGACGACGCCGGGCCCGCGGCGGGATCGGCGAGCCCGCGGGCGGCGGGCGACGGCCTTGGTGACGCCACCGACGTGGCCGGCGCGGACGGGCTGGACCGCGCCGTCGACGGGGAGCCCGGGCTCGCCGGCGACGCCCTGGTGGTCTCGGCGGAGCTCGAGCTGGCGACCTCGTCGCCGACGCGGACGCTGATGCTGCGCCCACGCAGCGCGCGGGCGGGCGGCCTGGCGCTGGCCGGGCTGATCGCGATCGCGGTCGCGGGTGGGCTGCTGGCGGGCCCCGACGACGCCGCGGAGGTGAGCCCCGACGACGCCGCGGCGGTGAGCCGCGCGGTCGTCGCGCCCGCGCCGCCCGCGGTCGAGCGCGCGGTCGTCGCGCCCGCGCCGCCCGCGGGCGGGCGACGAGCGGGCGTCG
>CAADGB010000242.1 GCA_900696455.1 uncultured delta proteobacterium | reverse complement strand
GTCGGCCTGAGCCGCCCGAGCGTGAGCGAGGGCGTGTCGAAGGCCGACAAGCCGCGGCCGTCGCGCGAGCGATGTCGGGCGCTTGCCGGCGCCGTTCGTTAGGAGCCCTTCACCGACCGCGGTCGGAGATCGCGGGAAACGAACGGCGAGCTGCATCTCTCCGGTCGGCCTGAGCGGCCGAGCGTGAGCGAGGGCGTGTCGAAGGCCGACAAGCCGCGGCCGTCGCGCGAGCGATGTCGGGCGCTTGCCGGCGCCGTTCGCTAGGAGCCCTTCACCGACCGCGGTCGGAGATGGCGGGAAACGAACGGCGAGCTGCATCTCTCCGGTCGGCCTGAGCCGGCCGAGCGTGAGCGAGGGCGTGTCGAAGGCCGACAAGCCGCGGCCGTCGCGCGAGCGATGTCGGGCGCTTGCCGGCGCCGTTCGTTAGGAGCCGCCCGAGCGCGAGCGAGGGCGTGTCGAAGGCCGACTGCCGACCAGCCGCGGCCCCGACGTAGCGGTGGCGGTACGTGGCCACGCACTCCGTCCGTGCGGCCGGACGCATGCCCTGACCCGTCCCTGACCCCGCCCGGGAACCCCACGTCCCCGTCGTGCGTTCCACCCGGCATGCCCTCCCGGGCCCTGCTCCTGGCCGTCGCGCTCGCGCTCGCCCTCCTGGCCCTCCTGGCGCTCGTCACCCTGCGCGCCGTCACCGATCGCGAGCGCCCGCCCGCCCGCTGGCCGGACGCCGCCGCCATCCCGCTGGCCGACGGCTTCGACTTCCCGGTCGGCGCGCCCGACGCCCGTGGCTACCGCGACGCCCAGCCCTTCGGCCTCAACCAGCACCTCGGCAGCGACTGGAACGGCGTCCTGGGCGCCGACACCGATCTCGGCGATCCCGTCTTCGCCGCCGCCGCCGGCCTGGTCACCGAGGCCGCCGACCACGGCGGCGGCTGGGGCAACGTCGTCCGCGTCGTCCACCGCGTCTCCTCGGCCCCCGGCCGCGCCGGCGCCGGCGCCGGCCCCGAGCGCGTCGTCGAGACCCTCTACGCCCACCTCGACCGCATCGACGTCCGCCCCGGCGACCTCGTCACCCGCGGCCAGCCCATCGGCACCATCGGCACCGCCCACGGCCGCTACCTCGCCCATCTCCACTTCGAGCTCCGGACCTCGGTCGGCGTCGCCCTCGGCGGCGGCTACGGCGATCCCGCCCTGGGCCAGGTCGACCCCACCGCCTTCATCCAGGCCCACCGCCCGCCGCGCCGGTAGCCCCGGCCGCCGCGCGCCAGCGCCTGCGCCGCCCGCCGCGCCTGGGCGGCAGCCCCGCTTGCGCCTGCCCGCCGCGCCTGGGCGGCAGCCCCGCTCGCGTCCGCGCCCGCCTGCCGCGCCTGGGCGGCAGCGCCGCTCGCACCAGCGCCCGCGCCCGCGCACATCCGCCGAATCAACCCGGCCGCGGCCATCTGCCTGTCCCGCCACCGCTCCCGCGACAGCCCGCCGCCGGCCCTTGACGCCGTCCGCGTCCCGTGGCACAAGGCATTCGCTTCCTCCGGGAAGCTGACAACTGATGCGGGGTGGAGCAGCCTGGTAGCTCGTCGGGCTCATAACCCGAAGGTCGCAGGTTCAAATCCTGCCCCCGCTACTCACATTACTTTCTCCCAGCACAACCCCGCGGTTCTGCTGGGAGTTTCCGTTTTCGGCGGCGAGCGCGAGCGGGTAGATCGAACCGGCCACCTCGTAGCCCTTGCGGTGGCGGCTCACCCGGATCTCGCCGCCCTTGATCCAGCGGCGCAGCCGGAGCCGCGCCGCCTGGACGTCGCCGGACAGGAGGCGGTCCATCTCGAAGACAGCGGCCGTGATCTCCGGGAGGCTCGGAAGGCGCAGCGGCTCGCGGGTCTCGCGCTGGAGGCGGTCGATCGCGGCGCGCTCGACCTTCGCGTGCGCCTCCAGGTCACGAAGGGTCGTGACCACGTACTCGGAGCGGTCACCATCCGCGATGAACTGGACGAGGCCCTTGAGCCGGTCCTCGTCGCGCTTGAGGCGCTCGCGGCGCTCGCGCAGCTCCGCCTCCAGGTGACGCGAGTAGTCGCCGACGCGCTCCGCGACCTGGCGCCGCACGTACTCGATCGCCTCCTTGCTCTGGAGCGCCGCCCGGATCGTCGCGAGCGTGTTGCCGCGCAGCTCGGCCTCCTTGACCTTGAGGTCGTTGGAGCACGTCCCCTTGCTGTAGTTCGTGTTGCAGCGGTAGTAGCGGCGCGACTCGCCACCGTAGATGGTGAGCGGAAAGCCGCACTCGGCGCAGACGAGCACGCCGGACAGGAGGTAGTGCGTGCGCCACGGTCCAGCGACGCGCGGCGCCTTCGCCGGCTCTCCGTCCGGCCCCTTCTTGGTGTACTTGCGGTTGACCGCGACAAGCCGCGCCTGGACCTCGGCCCACAGCTCGGGATCGATGATCCGCAGCTCGGGGCGCTCGATGCACATCACCTCGTCTGCCGGGCGCGCTTGTGGCACCCGCTTGTTGGTGCCGGGCTCCTTCACCCACTTGCGCTGCTTGAATCGCCACGTCCCGACGTACTTCTCGTTGTAGAGCATCGCGCGGATCGTCGGCGCTCCCCACCCGAACCGCTTGTGCTTCGAGCCGGCGCGCGGCGACGGGACGCCCTCCCGGTTGAGTTGCCGCGCGATCCGGTGAAGGGCACCGTCGTTTCGGTAGGTCTCGAAGATGCGGCGCACGATCGCTGCCTTCTCCTCGTCGATCTCGATTGGGTGAACGATGCGCCCGCCGTCGTTCAGCGTGAGCGTCCGGAATCCGTACGGCACACCGCCCGTAGCGAACCCGGCGAGCATGCGTCCCTCCAGGCCGCGGAGCGTCTTGTCGCGCAGGTCATCGAGGAACATCTCGGCGAGCATGCTCTTGACCGCAAGGAGCGGCTTGGCGTTCTTGCTGCTCGTGTCGATGCCATCCGAGAGGCTGATCAGCGTGACTCCGGCGAACGCGAGACGTTTGACGATGTTCGCCGAGTCGCCCATGTCGCGGGACAGGCGCGACACGTCCTCGGTCACGATGACGTCGATCGACTTGTCCATCGCCGCGTTGAGCAGCGACTCCAGGCCGGGGCGCTGCATGCTCGCACCCGAGATCGCGAAGTCCGGGAACACGATCGCCTTGCCCGGATCGCCGCCCGCGCGCGAGATCGCCTCGTGAGCACGCCGCACCTGATCGTGGATGCTGCTTTCGCTTTGGAGGTCGGATGAGTAGCGCGCGTAGATTGCTACGCGGCCGGTGGCTAGCTTGCTGTGCGTGGTCAAAGGTTGTCCTTGTCGTGCGTGCTCCTGTTTGCTTTGTCGCGCACGGTCCGCAGGAGGTCGGCCCACGCGCGCTCGATCAAGTAATCGAGCAGTTCACGATCGGCTTCGCTTGGTTCGTGCTCCCCCGCCGCGGGGGCCGGCGGTGCCTTTGCTTCCTCTCGGCGGCCACTCACTGTGCCGCTCCAGGTAGTCCATCAGCACGAGTGTGCAGAGTTGCCCGAGCGAGCGGTGCTCGGCCTCGGCGCGCGCTTCCAGTGCGCGCTTGAGCGCCGCCGGAACGCGGAAGCCGATCATGTCGTCCTTGGCCATGTACAGCATTGTCAAACATAGTTGAACGCCTTTGCAAGAGGGTTACGGCTTCCTTCGCTGCGCCCCGCGCTGCGCCGGTCGGGGCGTGGGGCGCGCCGGGGTGGCGACGAAGGGGAGTCGCAGGCCGGTCGCGTCGGCCGTCGGCGGCGTCGGCGCCGCCTCGCGGCTCTCGGCCACCGCGCGGAGCTTGGCGATCACGAGATCGAGGGTCTGCTCGGGGGAGAGCTGGGCCAGCGGGCTCGGGGCGGGTGCGCCGAGGAACGGGATCGGCTTGCCGATCTGGGCCTCCAAGGCGGCGAGGAGCGTGCGGCACGCCTGGGCGCCGCTCACCTTCTGTTCCGCCGTGGCGCCCTCGGCGACGGCGGCGCGGATCGCGTCGATCATCTCGTTCATGGGGTCACTCCTTCGCGGTGTGGTTGTCGTTCGCGGGCGCGATGGACACCTCCCATCGAGCCTTGATCTCGGTCGGGTGCTGGTCGATGCGCGGGCGCGCGTCGCGCGACCACGATCCACCGCCAGCGCGACCCCGGCAGACCCAACCGCTCGCGCGCAGGCTGGCGCCGCCTTCGGACGGCAGCGTGTACGTGACGGCGCGGCGATAGCCGAGTGCGCGCGCGGCGCGCCAGATGGCACCGTAGAGCATCGAGCAGGCGTTGCGAGTGCCGTCGGTTGCGACGCGCGTGATCTCGACGGTCGCTCCGTCGTCGAGCATCCGAGCGACCGGGCGGCCGGCGATCGCGACACCGCAGAGCGCGCCGTCACGCGCGACCGCGACGGCGAACAGGCCGCTCGTTGGCGGCTTGTGGTGCCGGTGGTGCGCGCGCACGTACTCGAACGCGCGGGTGAGCGTGCAGGGCACGAGCACGAGCGGCGACGGCGCGCGAGCGTCGACGTCGGCGGCGACGTCGGCGAAGCACACGGCCAGCGCGGCGTGAAGCGCCGACATCAGAACGGCACTTCCTCGAGCTCCTCGGCCTGGCCGATCAAATTGTCGCGCGGCTGGAGCCGGCGGATCAGCCGCGCCTCCTCGTCGATCGCGCGCGACGGCGCGGTGACGCGCACCGCAACCTCGGCGCGAGCGCGCGGGTACGTGAGTCCCGGATCGTGGCCCTCGCTGTACTGGTCTTTCCAGAACGACTTCCAGCGGCGCCACTCCTGAAAATGCCGTGTCGCCGTCTCGTAGAGCCGATCGGTGTGGCTCTCCCCCACGTAGACGATCACCGGATCGCCGTCGCGATCGCGCAGGCGGATCACGTAGACCCCGGAGCGTCCCTTGATGCGGCGGAGCCAGTCGGGGTAGGGCTCGCCGCGCGCGCCGACGGATCGATAGACGAGCCCGCCGCTCCGGTTGCGTGGCGCGGCCGGATCGCGGAGCGGGATGCCGGCGCTCGCGGCGTGCTTCTTCACGCGATCGCGGTACGCGTCGACCGGGACGAACGGCTCGCCGGGGATCGAGTGTCCGTACGGGCGCATCTCGGGTCCCCATCCCGTCGAGGGGCGGCCGATCGCCTGCTCGACGAGCGGCAGCATCGCGGCCGGGACGCGGAGATCGAGATGAAGATGCGGGAGGCCCTTGGCGTTGCCGGTGTCGCCGCCGAGGCCGATCGGATCGCCGCGCCGGACGACCTGGCCGACGTCGACGAGCACGCGGGAGAGATGGATGTAGCGCGAGGTGACGCCCGAGGGATGGCGGACGGCGACCCAGAGGCCGGCGTCGCCTGTGTCGGTGCGGACGGCGCGGGTCACCGTGCCGTCGGCGAGCGCGAGCACGGGCGTTCCGATCGCGAGCCCGATGTCGAGCGCGCGGTGAAGCCGGCGCTTGGCGCCCTTGCCGCGCGGGGCGAGCCAGCCGCTCGACACGACGGCGCGGACGTCGGCGGGGAGCGGGCGGCCGAAGTCGAACAGCGGCACCGAGCCGGCGGCGGCGGGTGCCGGCGTCGGTGCGGTCGCGGGCAGCTCGGCGCGCGGCGCCGCGATCGTCGAGGTGGCGGCGGCGGACGCTGTGGCGGCGTCCGCGCGGCGCGGCCGGAGCAGTGTCGCGATCGCGAACGCGCCCGCGGCGCCGACCGCGACCAGCGGCAGCGAGATGCCGTCCCGGGTCATCGAGCCTCCGTCGCCCGCGCGGCGGACGGGTTCGACACGTGGAGCGAGACGCCCGAGGCGCGGAGCGCGTCGAGCAGCCGATCCACCACGCCCTGGATCGCCGCGCCGGTGACCAGCACGTCGGCGGCGCCGGCCGCGCGGCACGTCGCCACCGTCGTGTCCAAATCGGCGGGTGCGCCGTCGAGCTGGATGCCGGCGGAGTCGACGCGCACAGCGCAGCGAGCCCGCGGGGCCGGCGCGGCGATCGGAGCGTCGGTGGCGGCGCCCTGGCCGTCGGAGCCGTCGCCACTGCCGCCGAGGCTCCAGCCCTTGCCGCGGAGGAGCAGGAGGAGCAAGAGCGCGCCTCCGCCGACGACGGCGACCGTGCGGCCGGTGCTGTCGTTGCGCTCCGTCGACATCACGCACCCTCCAGACCGAGCCCATGGATGCGGCACACGGCCCAATCGGGATCGCGGCCGGGATCGTCGGGGTCGTCGAACAGCTCGACGGTGGCGGAGACCGCGCGCCCACTGTCGCGCGCGAGCCGCGCGACCCATGCGGCCACCTTGCGCATGTCGTCGGGGCTGCCGTTGACGACGACGTTGTTCTCGAAGTCGATCACGGCGTCGTCGTTCACCTCGGCGCCCGAGTGCCGCGCGACGAACCGGGCGAGCTTGGCGGCGGCGTCCTTCCGCCCGCTTCCCTGTCGCGTCGACGTCGAGGCGCGAACCCGGGCGGCGAGCGTGCGGAGCGTCGCGAGGGCGCCGCCGTCCTGTCGGCGCGACCGCGAGCGCGAGCGCGCGTTGCGGTGCTCCTGGATCGTGATGCCGGCGGCGCCGAGGGCCGCGACGAGATCCGCGTAGACGGTGCCCGGCGCGGTGCCGGCGATCGTCAGGAGCGCGCGCCCGGCGGCCTGGCAGCGCGCGACGGCGCCGGAGACGGTGAGCGGAACGCCCTCGGCGGTGAGACCAGCGGCGTCGAGCCGGAGCGGGCACGGCGTCGGCGCCGCGCTCGTGCCGGGGCTCGAGGTCGGGGCCGCCGTGGCGCTGGTCGGGGGCGCGTCCTTCTTCGCGGCGTCCTTCTTGTCGTCGCGATCGAGCAGGTACCAGAGGCCGAGGCCGGCGCCGGCACCGACGGCGAGCGCGAGCACAGAGTTTCCGTTGGACATCGCGTTCTCCTGGTGTGTGGGGTCAGTCCTTGAGCAGCACGACGCCGAGCACGGCAGCGCCGACGATGCCGGCGCCGATGAGGATCGGCTTGGTGATGGCCTTGACTGCGTCGCCGGCCGCGTCGGCCGCCCCGGTGACGGCGTCTTTGATGCCGCCGCCGACCGCCTCGGCGGCGTCGCCGCCGGCCCCGGCGACCGCCTGGATCGCGTCGACGACGCGGCCGGGCGCGGCCTTGACGTTCTTGGCGAGCGCGTCCCAGAAGTCGACGTCCGGCGGCTCCTCGGCGCCGATCTCGACGCGGATCGCCAGGCGTCGGGTGACGCGCCAGAACCGGGCGTTGTCCGGGTAGACCGTCTCGGGCGCGCCGGTCGCGATCACCTGCTTCGCTTCGACAGAGAGCGCGCGCCACTCGGCGACGGCGCCCTTGACCCCGAACACGTCGAGGCGCGCGCTCGCCGCGCAGCGATCCCAGAGCGCGACGAGCTGGCGGATGTCGTCGTGCGTGGTTCGCGGAACGTGCATCTTGTTCGCCGCGACGTCGTATCCGCGCCGGTCGACGAAGAACGCCTTGAGCGCGGCCCACAGCTCGTCCCAATCCTTCATGCCGCGGAAGCGGATCAGCTCGGCGGCGGAGTCGGCGGCACCGCGGATGCGCTGCGCCTTGCGCTCGCGGAGGTAGAGCGCCGCGACGCCCTTGCACCACTTCACTTTCTTGGCGTTCTGGAGATGCCGGCTCGCCTTCGCCTCCTTGGCGTGCTGGTGGACGTTGTCGATCGTGACGGGGAGGCCGCGCTCCTTGAGGAAGTGCGCCATGCGTCCAACGCCCGCCTTCTCCGAGTGGCCCGCGTTCCAGGAGAAGGTCAAGAGCCTGACGAACTCGGGGTTGTCCCAATCGGCGCGGAGGTTGGGGACGTCGGGGTGGTTCTTGTGGAAGCTGGCGATGATCGTGCGCAAGAGCCAGCACGCGATCGCGATGTTGACGGTCGGATCGAGGAGGTGCTCGCGCGTGTAGCTCGTCTTGTGCGCGCGGTTGTAGTCGAGGCGCACCGCCTCGATGATCTGCATGAGGCCCCACGCGGGACCCTTGCGCTCGCCCGGCGTCATCCCGGACTCGCGGGTGGCGAGCGCGCGCAGGTACTCGATCGGGATCGCGCCTCGATAGGTGTTGAAGATCCGATCGTAGTCGCGGGAGAGCGGCGCGTCGTGAGGGACGCGGCCGGGCGCGGTGCTCGGCGGCGTGATCGGGGCGGCGCTCGTCGGGTACGGATCGATCAACGAGGCGGGCGCGGCGGCGGGAACCTGTGGATCGACCTGGGAGGGATGCAAGACCGGCCCCGGATCGACCTGCGACGGCGAGGTGACGGGGCCATCGGTGTGGATGGTCTCGTGCCTTGTGGTCGGCGCGGGCGCGCTCGGCTTGGGCTTGGGCTTGGGCGCCGGCTCAGTCTGCGGCGCGGCGGGCGCGGGCGTCGTCGGGTACGGATCGATGAGCGCGAGCGGTGGCGCGCTGATCGCCGCTGCGACGGTCGGCGCCGCGCTGGTCGCGGTCGTCGCCGCCGTGGCGCGCTCGCGGTCGTCGAGCACGCGCGCGAGGACGAAGCGGCCGACGGCGTAGCCGGCGACGCCGCCGCCGACGAGCGCGAGCCCGGTCGAGAGCCCGTCGTCACGGGTGTCGCTAGTAGTCATAGCAGTCGTGCTTTCCCGCGCGTTCGAGCGCGCGCCGGAGGGCGGCCTTGATGTAGCGGTGCCCCTCGTCGGTGGTGCGGAAGCGACGCTTGGCGAGGATCTGGCCGTTCGAGTTCTTCTCCAGGTAGGCCCACACGTCACCGACCTTGGCGGTCTCGGGCGGCGCGCCGGTCCAGAACAGGAGGGCGCGGTAGCCGCATCGGTCGTCGACGAGCCAGCGCTCGCGGTACGGCGGATCCTTGGCGCGGGCGTCGCGCCGGCCGGCGCGAGCACCGTTGAGCAGCCGCACGATCTGCTCGACGAGCGCATCGGTCTCGTGCGGCGTGATCGCGTAGCGCTGATCGCCGAGGTCGACCCGCGCGAGCGAGAGCACGGCGACGCCATCGCGCAGGATCGTTCGACCCTCGCGGGCGTAGCGGCGCGCGCCGCGCGCCGGCTTGGCGTTGCGCTGGAGCTCCCACGACGACGACGCGACGGCTCGGTCGGCGGTTGGCGCGGGTGTCGTCGGCGTCGTCGGCGTCGTGGGCGTCGTCGGCGTCGTCGGGGGCGTCGACTCCGACGACGATCGGGAGACGAACCACGTGCCGAGCGCAAGCGCGGCGGCGCCTGCGCCGAGGAACAGCACGCCGGAGACGTTGTCGGAGTCGTGGGACATCGAGCCTCCGGATGGGAAAGGGGGACACGAGACAGCGGATCGGACTCTGGGGTCGCGCGAGCGACCACCGACCGTCACGGGTTGGTCAGTCGCTCAGGGCTTCGTGCGTTGCGGTCTCTCTCTCACTCGGTCCAGACGTGGATCGCGCCGGGCACGTGCGGCGCGGGCTCGTCCTCCGCCGGGCACCCGCAGTCGCCGCCGTCCGACGAGCCGATCGGCTCGTCGGGGACGTCATCGTGCGAGGGCTCGACGGGCGCCGCCTGGTAGCGCGGCGTGGCCGGGAACACCTGCCACCAGCACCGCGAGACGACCGGACCGGCGTTGCCGCCGTTCTTGCCGTTCTTGGTGCGGTAGCTCGGCGCGACACCGCCGCCGAACAGGTAGCATCCGAGGTTCCCGAGGAACCCCGAGCGCTGCTGCTGCGGCTGCGGCGAACATCCCCGGTAGGCCGGGGGCGCGGTGCGATAGAGGATGTCCATCGTCCTTGCCTCCGTCTACTTGAGGACCTTGGCGAGCAGGTTCCCGAGGGTGCGGAGCTGCTCGTCGCGCTTGGCGTGGGTGGCGAGCGCGGTCTGGTAGATCACCAGGTTCTCGACGTCCGTCTCCACGTCCCCGACACCCGAGGGGGCACCGGGGAGCGGCTGGATCGCCGCGAGGAGCTGGGCGGCCAGCTCGATGATCTCACCCGTGGTCAGGTTCCCGAGCCCCCCGAGCTTGCTCTGCGGGGGCTGCGAGTAGATGACCGTCGGGCGCCGGTCGACCGCCTGCGACCCGTGGCTACCACCGGAGTGGATCACCGTGGGGCGCCGGCTCGGCGGGACCACGACCGAGGAACCCCCCGGACGCGGCCTCACCATGCCGGGACGGCCGATCGGCCGTCCGCGGCTGTCGATGACGGTCGCCCGAGCGTTGCGCTCGTCGTCGTCGAGATAGATCACATCGTACTCGTCCATGCGCTTTCTCCTTGGCTGTGCGACGGCCGGGGCCGCTCGCGCGACACCAAGGTCCGATCCGCGTGTCTCGTGGGTGGCTAGGCGGCCTGGTCGAGATCGATCTCGATCGGCTCGTCGTCGCTGTCGGCGTCGCGGAAGCCGTAGCGGTACTCGTCCTCGTCGAGCTGCTCCAGGTCGGCGGCGGCGTCGCGGAACAGGTCGATCACGACGCCGCCGCCGGTGGCGCTCTTGCGGGGCGGCGCCTCGGGCGTGGCGGGGGCGGGGAGCTGCGGCGCCTGGGCGGGCGCGGGCGGGGTCTGCGGGTTCTGCTGCGCCTGCTTCTTGGCGTCGCGCTCGGCCTTCTTGACCGCGGCGTCGTACATCTTGGCGAGGGCGTACTGGCCGGCGCCCGCGGCGGCGATGCCGGTGGCGGCGACGCGGACGTTGCCCTCGGTGAAGTACGCCGCCGTGGCGCCACCGACCGCCATCAGCATCGCCATCGTGTCGGGTTCGGCGATCTTCTGCGACGAGATGAGGCCGGACACGACGGCGCTTCCGACGCTGCCGCCGACGGCGGCGGCGATGGTCTGCCAGGGCGGCGGCTCGCCGCGCCTCGGCATCCGCGGGCGCCACGACCGGGGCCGCGAGGTCGTCGCGGCGACGGGGCCGGCGTTGCGGCGGCCCTTCGCCTTGTTACGGCGGCGGCCCTTGGGGTGCTTCTTCTTCATGAGCTTCCTTCCTGCTGGGGTGGTTCTCCAAGCGCGCGGCCTGAGCGTCAGGCCGCGTTCCGGAAGCGCGGGAAGCAGCCGCATCCGGCGCACGGGGACGGCTGCGCGGTGACGCGCGGCGCGACGTGGACCGGGCCGACGACGCGCGGCACGACGTGCGGCGCGACGCCGATCCGGACCGACGGCTGCGGGCGCGGGACGATCGGCACCGCGTCGGTGGGGAGCCCGAGGTGGTCGAGCATCGTCACCATGTCGCCGACGCCGAGCCCGATCTCGTGCTCGAAGATCCGCGCGAGCAGCCCCGCGGTGAAGATGACGTCCTCGAAGGGCGTCGAGCGGAGGGTCTTGCCGCGCAGGCGGGCAAGCACGAAGCGGCGGGCGTTCCGGACCCGGCGCTTGCCCTCGGGCCAGTCGGCGACGTCGTTCGCGGCGAGGTCGAGCGCCCACCCTGCGAGGTCGGCGATCGCGTCGACCGCGGGGCCGTAGTCGATCTCGCCGTCGTCGAGGTCGAGTCCGCGCAGCCGGTCGGCGAGGCTCGTCGCGCGCGCGTGGTGGTCGTTCTTCGCCGCCGTCTTCGGCGCGGTCTTCGCCGTGGCGCGCTTCTTCGGGGAGCGGTTGTCGTTCGCGGGGGACTTGGACACGGATCGATCTCCTGGGCGCCGGGCAGACCCGGGCCGTGTGGCGCCGCGCGCGCGGGGGCGCGTCGCGGTGCGGGGGGTGGGGGCGCGTCACTCGGGGATCGAGCGCGCGCGAAGCGGGCGGTAGCGGCGCGGCGGCTGTCCGCCGGCCGGACAGGCTAGAGCTTGGTGGCCAGGTAGTGGCCGGCGAGCACCTCGGGGGTGAGCGCGCGCAGGGTGCCGGGCATCGGCGGCGGCGCGGCGAGCGCGCCGAGCGAGAGGCCCTCGCGGTTCAGCTCCTGCTCGATCGTCGAGAGCACGGGCGGCGTCACGCCCATCGTGGCGCGCTTGAGGCGGAGCGCCTCGATCCCGACGCGGGTTCCCAGGCGGCCGGTGATGCGACCGAGCGCGGCGAGGAGCGGCACGTTCGGCGTGATGCGGTGACGGCCGATGCGCAGCTCGGGCGCGTTGCGCGGCGCGCGCTCGTCGAGCCACTGCTGCGCGGCGGCCTGGTCGAGCTTGTCGACGGCGTGGGCGCAGGTCCGGACCACACGCTGGCCGGCCGGCCCCCAATGGCGGGCCTCGCGATCGGCGAGCGCGAGCACGAACGCGACGTCTCGGACGTCGGCGACGCAGATCGGGCGACCGACCAGCACTCCGCGGATCGCGCGGGCGCCGTTGCGCGCGCGGCGCACGCCGTTCTTGAAGCGGACCGCGGGCTCCTCGGCGAGCTGGGAGATCCACTCGACGGCCTCGGTCGGGGTGAGCGTGACCGGCGCGGCGTTGCGGACCGGCCCGGCGTTGCGGGGCAGCTCGTCGAGCTTCGCCTGCCACATCGCGAGCGTGCGCTCGTACTTGGCGATCGCCTCGTCGATCGGCTCGCCGTTCACCCACGTCGTGTATCCCGCGGCCTTGGACTTGCGAGCGCGCGCGAGATCGCCGCGGGTGCCCTTGGTCTCGTCGGTGCCCATCAGCCGCTCGATCCGGAGCCGGCGGGTCGCGATGTCGTCGGCGTTGCGCAGGGCGTTGCGGCCGGCACGGAACAGCGCAGCCCGGAGCGCGTTGCGGCTGGTGTGCGGATCGAGGATCACCGGCTCGCCGTCTTCGGTCGGGAACACGTGCAGGCCGTTCGAGGTCTCGACGGTGGCGAGCCGGCGCACCGGCGTGGGGTCGAGCAGCTCGGCGCCCACCATCCAGTCGAACGAGCGCTCCACGCAGTTGGGATCGTCGGCGAAGAGGCGGAGCCGCTGGGCCGGCCGACAGGCCGCGACCTTGGGGCCGTCGCACGGGATCCCCTCGTCGTCGCGCTGCGGCTTGGCGCGGAGCGCGGCGGCGAGATCCTCGGGTGAGTCGTACGGCTCGACGGCGGCGAGGAGCGCCGGGTCGCGCTCGCGGACGATCCGCGCAGCCTCCTCGGTGATCGCGCCGAGACAGAGATCGTCGTCGAGCGCGTTGGGGAGCGTCTCGGAGTTGTGGGGAGCGGCGATCACTGGGCGGTCTCCTTTCGGCGGGCCTCCGGACTCGAGGTCGGGACCGTGGCGCGCCGGGCCGGGCGCGGGTCGAACAACTCGGCGGCGCTGACGTAGAGCACAGAGCGCTCGTAGACGTTGGGATCGAGAACAGGAACGCGGGGGCGCTTGCGAACGGTCACGGGGTCTCCTTTCGGTAGGGGCCGGCGGGCGGGGTCCGGTCGGCACCGCCGCGGATCACGAGCGCGCGGCGGACCGTGCGCAGGGAGAGGCCCATCTCCTCGGCGATCGCGACCGGCGGGACGCGCGCGACGAAGTAGAGGTGACGGATCCGCCGTCGGTTCTCCTCGCGGATGCGGATCGGCGACATCGCTAGACCTCTTCCTCGTCGGTCGCGTCGGTCGGCGGCGGCGAGGCGATCGCGAGCGCGGTGGTGCTGGAGGTCTCGGACGGCGGCGCGGCCGGCGGGGTGGGCGTCTCGGTCGAGGTCGGCACGCCGGGCCGTCGCTTCGAGGCCGGCTTGGGGATCATCGCGCGCACGACCTTGAGCGCCTCGTCGACGGACATCGCCGACAGCTCGGTGAGCCACTGCTCTTGCTGCGCGGGCGTCATGCGCTCGCGGACCAGGTCGGCGATCGCCTGCTCGCGCGGCGACAGGCGGGCGCGGATCGCGAGGAGGTGGTTGATCTGCTCGGGCGTGATCGTCGGGGCGGTGTTGCGCGCCGCGCTCTCGGGCGCCGCGGTCGCCGACGGCGTGACGGTGACGGTCGTCGTCTCGACGGTCTCGGTCACCGTGGCGCCCGTCGCGGCCGGGCTCGGCGCGGCCGGAGCGGGCGGCGGCGGGACCGGGCTCGGCCCGGCGGCGGCCGGAGCGGGCGGCGGCGTC
>CAADGB010000241.1 GCA_900696455.1 uncultured delta proteobacterium | reverse complement strand
GCATCTCTCCGGTCGGCCTGAGCCGCCCGAGCGTCAGCGAGGGCGTGTCGAAGGCCGACAAGCCGCGGCCGTCGCGCGAGTGATGTCGGGCGCTTGCCGGCGCCGTTCGTTAGGAGCCGCCCGAGCGCCAGCGAGGGCGTGTCGAAGGCCGACAAGCCGCGGCCGGTCAGCCCGGGCTGCGATACTGGCGGCGATGACCGCCCTCTACCTGCGCGCGCGGGTCATGACCTGCAACGGCCCCGCCCCCGATCCGCTGGGGCTCGTCGACGACGGCGCCGTGCTCACCGACGGCGCGCAGGTGGTCTGGGTCGGCGCGGCGGCCGACGCCGACGCCGCGTGCCGCGCCCTCGACGTCGTCCCCGCCGAGCGCGTCGACCTCGGCGGCCGGCTGGTCACCCCCGGCCTCGTCGACTGCCACACCCACGCCATCTTCGCCGGCGACCGCGCCGCCGAGTTCGCGATGCGGGCGCGCGGCGAGGGCTACCTCGAGATCGCCCGCGCCGGCGGCGGCATCGCCGCCACCCTCGGCCCCACCCGCGGCGCCAGCGACGCGACGCTCGAGCGCCTCACCGTCGACCGCCTGATGGCGGCGCGGGCCACCGGCACCACCACGATCGAGGTCAAGAGCGGCTACGACCTCACCGTCGCCGGCGAGCTGCGGCTGCTCCGCGTGATCGCCCGCGCCGGCGCCCACGCCCCGCTGGCGGTGGTGCCGACCCTGCTCTGCCACGTGGTGCCGCCCGAGCGGCGGGCCGACCGCGACGACTACCTGCACGAGCTCGTCACCGCGCTGGTCCCGGCGGTGGCCGCCGATCGCCTGGCCACCTCGGTCGACGTCTACTGCGACGACGGCGCCTTCACCCGCGACGAGACCGCGCGCATCCTGGTCGCCGCCCGCGATCACGGCCTGGCGGTGCGCGCCCACGTCGGCCAGTTCACCGATCAGGGCGCCGCCGAGCTGGCGGCCGGCCTGGGCGCGCGCTCGGTCGATCACCTGGAGCAGGTCTCGGCCGCCGGCATCGCCGCGCTCGCCGCCGCCGGCACCGTCGCCGTCATGCTGCCCGGCGCCTGCGTCCAGCTCCGCCTGCCGCCGCCGCCGGTCGCCGCGCTGCGCGCCGCCGGCGTCCCGCTCGCGGTCGCCACCGATCTCAACCCCGGCTCCAGCTACACCACCTCCCTGCCGCTGCAGATGTGGCTCGCCACCACCCACCTGGCGATGACCGTCGAGGAGGCGTGGCTGGGCGTCACCCGGATCGCCGCCCGCGCCCTCGGCCTCGCCGACCGCGGCGTGCTCGCGCCCGGGGCCCGCGCCGATCTGGTCGTGTGGAACGCCGAGCACCCGGCCGCCGTCCCCTACCAGTACGGCGCCAGCCTCGTCGAGCGCGTGATCACCGCCGCCTGACGCCCGACACCCGCCACCGCCGAGGCACCGCGGCGGCGGCTACTTGATGATCCACGTGCTGGGCGGGACCTGGTGGGTCGTGCCGTCGACCTCGATCCGCGAGGCGGCGCTGCGCAGGCGACCGGCCAGGGTCGGGATGACGCGGTAGCTGGCGGTGAAGACCTGGCCCGGCGCCTGCGCCGGCGCGTACAGGTCGACCTTGCCGGTGGCGACGACGAAGCGCTCGATCGTGCCGGCGGCGACCAGGGCCTCGAGGCTCGGCGTGTCGACCTGGACGCCGGCCGGCAGCGCGTGCTGGAGGTGCAGGGGCAGGCCGCCGGGCGCGACCGCGCGCAGGACGACCTCGGTCGGCTTGCCCACCGCCGCGGTCACGGTCTCGGGCAGCGCCAGCTCGAGGCCCGCCGCGGCGGTGGCCTTGCCCCACGGCACCCAGCCCTCGAGGGTGAGCGCGTAGCCGAGGCCGGGCACCGCCGGCTCGGCCACGACCTCCCAGCGGTGGTTGCCGGCCAGCCCCGGCGCCGCGGCCTCGAGCACCAGCACCTCCTTGAGCCGGGCGCGATCGAGGACGCCCCGCGCCAGCTCGACGCCGTCCATGCGCAGGATCACGGTCACGCCCTCGGGCACCGGCGTCGAGAACAGGGCCAGCACCGCGCGCAGGGCCACCAGGTTGGTGCGGCCGTCGCCCCAGCCCCGGGCCGGCGTGTAGCTGCCGAGGAGCGTCGCCCCCAGGTCGGCCAGCGGCGCCTGCGGATCGCCGGCCAGCGCCAGCACCGCCAGCGCGGTGGCCTCGACGACCGACGGCCGCGCGCCGTCGGCGCGGACCACGCCGTCGCCCACCGGCAGGTGGCGCGCGCCGTCGGGGTCGGTGACGATCGCGTCCTTCACCCGCTGCCGCATGCGATCGGCGAGCGCGCCGGTGAGCGCGCCCGAGGCCAGGGCCGCCGCCGCGGTGTAGGCGTCGTCGACCTGATCGAGGTTGCGCTCGAACGCGCCCGAGGCGGCGATGCGCACGCCCAGCGCCCGCTGCCGCGCCGCCGTGGTGCCGGCGTCGGCGCCGACCGCGCGGGTGGCCTCGGCGGTGGCGACCAGCACCCGCTGCAGCGTCCAGCCGCGACCGCCGGCGAAGGTGCCGTCGGGGCGCTGGGCGCCGGCCAGGTAGGCGGCGGCGCGCTCGCCGAGGCGCCGCACCACCGGGCTGTCGCCGTGGCCGAGCGCGGCCTCGGTGAGCAGCGTCGCGGTGGGGACGTCGAGGGTGCGGCCGTGGCGGACCGCGCGCTGGGTGGTGAGGATCGACAGCGTGCGCACCGCCTCGGGGTCGGCCTCGTCGCCGAGCGCCGCCAGCATCGCGCTGGCGTTGCCCGCCAGCATGAGGGCGTAGGCGTCGTCGGCCACGCCCTGCCGCGCCGTGCACACCGCCAGCTCGGTGCGCAGGAGCGCGAGCGCCCCCGGGTAGACCTGGAGCCGGACCCGGCCGGTGGCCGGATCGGCGCCGGCCGGGCCGTCGAGGGTGAGGGTGCGCGGCAAGGCCAGGGTGCCGGTGCGGATCACGGTCTCGGGCCGACCGTCGGGCACGACCTCGATCGTCCGCACCACCGCGTCGGCGCGGCCGAGGGTCGCGCGCAGCGAGATCTCGCCCACCCGATCGGCGACCAGCCGCGCCTGCTCGACCAGCGCGCCCTGCGCCGGCACCGTGCGGACCCCACCGCCGGCGACCAGCGTGGCGCCGGTGGCCTCGACCGCGAGCGCGGCGGTGACCGGGCGCTCCTCGGTGTTGACGAGCTGGATGGGCAGCCGCACCTCGTCGCCGCGCACCAGGGTGTCGGGGACGATCAGGTCGACGTACGTCGGCAGCGTGCCGAGGAAGCTGGTGACCGCCCCGCCCTGGGCGCCGGTGCGGGCGTGGGCCAGGGCCAGCACCCGCCACGAGGTCAGGCGGTCGGGGACGCGCACCCGCACCGTCGCCGCGCCCGACGGGTCGGTGACGACCAGGGGCTCGAACAGGAAGGTCTCGGGGAACCAGGCGCGGGTCAGGCCCTCGGGTCGGTTGGCGTCCTCGCCGCCGGCCGGCTGGTCGGCCTCGTTGTCGGCGGGCGCGGGCGCCGCCGGCGCCGACACCATGGCGCCAGGCGCCGCGCCGCCCCCGCCGCGGCCCACGCCCTGCTTCATCCGGTATGCGCCCCCGGCGCGATCGTCGCGCCGCCCCATCTTGCCCTCCTCGAGCGCCATCGCGGTGCCGGTGCCGCCCGACTCGTCGCCCCAGGAGTCCTCCTCCTCCGGCGGCGGCGGCTCGTCCGCGGTCGGTCGGCCGCGCGCCGCACGCTCCCAGTCGTCGGGCGGACGGTCGCTCTTGCAGCCGCCGACGGCCAGGGCCAGCCCGGCGACGACGGCGGTGACGGACGTGATCGCTCGTGTGCGCATCAGCGGCTCCCTCTCTCGACCCAGGAGATCCAGTCCTCGACGTCCTCGGGCAGGCGGGTGCCGATCGCGACCACGACCCGCGGATCGGTCAGCGCCAGCAGATCGCGCGGCAGGCGCTGGAGGCGGAGCCGGCGGCCGAAGGCGTCGGTCACCGGCTCGCCGCGGGCGGCGCAGGCGGCGAGCGCCGCCTCCCACAGCGCCGCCATCTTCTTCGGCCGCATCAGCTCGCCCGCCGGCGCGGTCCGCTCCCACGTCCGGACCTGGACGTGGAGCTCGGCCAGCACGTGGTAGAAGCTGTCGGTCAGCTCGGCGATGGGATCGAACGTGGTCTCGCCGACCGCGCGCACGACGGCGTCGAGCTGGGGCGGGCGGGGGATCGAGGTGACCCGCAGCACCGTCGCCGCCGCCGCGGCGGCGCCGCGGACCCGGCCCTGGGTCAGGGCCTGGCCGTCGAGCACGCCGAACGCCGGCGCGCTGGTCTCGACCGGCGGCCGCAGCCGCGCCAGCTCGTCGACGCCGGGCAGCGGCACGAGCTGGCCGAGGCTCTCGTCGACGCCGATCAGGCCGACCGCGGCCGCGGCGCCGGCGCCGCCGACCCGGGTCTGGATCGCGAGCTCGGCCTGCTGCCCGGGCTGGTAGCGCGCCTGGCCGGGGGTGAGCGCGACGGTCAGCTCCTGGGCCGGTCGCACGTAGACCAGCGCGCGCGCGCCGCCGCCGGTGATCTCGACCCAGCCCTCGGCGTCGGCCGGGATCGCGAGCTGGGCCTTGCGCTGATCGTCGAGCTCGACCTCGGCGCGGCCGCGCAGGTGCTCGACCACCAGCTTGGTGGGCAGCGTGCGCCCGGCGCGATCGAAGTCGGGGCCGCGGATGAGCTCGGCCGCCACGGTGTCGCCGGGGCGGGCCACCACCGGCGTCACCCGCAGGCGCAGGGGCGGGACCTCGCCCGGCTCGACCCGCAGCCGCGTCGTCGGCGCGCCCTCGATCCGGGCCGTGACCAGGAGCTCGTAGCCCAGCATCGTCGTCGGCTGCGGCCGGACCTCGCCCTCGACCTCCGCCGGCTGGACCGAGAACCGGACGACGCCGAGGGCGTCGGCCTCCGCCTCCTCTTCGAGGGCGAGCCGCCCGCTGAGGCGCGCGGTCGCGCACGGCACCGCGCTCGTCGCCGCGTCCTCGCCCGGATCGGGCACCGCGATCCAGCCGCCGAGCGCGACCTCCTTGCTGCCGGCCCGCGCCGTCCACAGGAGCGCCCGCGGCAGCTCGCCCTCGGCGTCGCGGGGCAGGCAGTCGCGCGCGCGCAGGGCCAGCTCGGCCACCGCCTCGTCCAGCCCGTCGGGCGCCGGCAGCGCGCTCTCGACGCGGGCCTCGAGCCGGGGCAGCGCCGGATCCAGGAAGCGGAGCTCGAGCCGGTACAGGCGCTCGGCGCCCGCCGGCAGGCGGCGGCCGGCCACCACCCGCTGCGCGCACCGCGCCAGCGGGCCGCGATCGGCGGCGACCACGGTGAGCGCGCCGGCGGCGGTGGCGCGGATCGCCAGGGCGACCGTCCCCTCGTCGGCGAACCAGGTCGCGCACGGCGCCAGCGCCGCCAGCCAGCGGTCCAGCTCGACCCGGTCGGCCAGGGTCGCGCCCTCGCCGGTGAGCAGCTCCTCGGCCGGCCCCCGCGACACCAGCGGCGGCCGTGGCTGCGGGCGGTAGGGCGCGGCCGGGATGACCACGTTGACCGGCGCGCCCGGATCGAGCTGGAGCGCGGCCACGCCGTCCTCGTCGAGCACGGCGTCGATGCCGGGGTCGTTGCCCTGCCACGCCCGCCTGACGTTGACCTCCGCCCCCGGCACCACCACGCCGTCGGGGGTGGTGACCCGGATATAGAGGCGGTTATTGAAGCCCTCGACCAGGCCGTCGCCGATCTCGGTCACCGCCGAGGCCAGGATGCCGTCGGCGGACAGCCTCACGGCGACCCGACCCTCGACCCGATCGCCCGCCGGATCGACGGCGGCGATGCGCGCGGTGAGCGTGGCCTGACCCTGGAGGTCGCGCGGGATCTGGGGCAGGCGCAGCTCGAAGCGGCCGCCGGCGCCGACCACCGCCGTCCTCGGCAGGAGCCGCTCCTGCCACTCGGTGGGCGGCGGCCACCCGCCGCTCACGTCCCAGGTGAGGGCCAGGGTCGCGCCGGTGACCGGCGCGCCCGAGCTGTAGACCACGGCGCCGCGGACGATCGGCGTGTCGTCGGGGCGGTAGTACGGGCGATCGGCGGCGGCCTCGACCCGGAAGCGCGGCAGCGTGAACGGCTCGACGGTGAACGGCACCTCGTCGCTGGCGTCGTCGGACACCCAGGCCACCCGCCAGGTGCCGGTGGCGGCGCCGCGATCGAGGGGGAAGGTGCCGGCGGCCACGCCCCAGGCGCCGGCCGGGGCCCGCTCCTCGAGCAGGATCTCGCCGTCGGGGTCCTTCACGATCCAGCGGCCGGGGCGGTGGTCGATGGGGGTGAGGTCGCGCGCGCGCAGGACGACGGCGCGGAAGCGGACCAGGTTGCCCGGCTCGTACAGCGGCCGGTCGGTGATGACGTGGATGCGGGCCGGCGTGTACAGCGGCAGCGGCACCTCGAGCTCGCCGGCGCCCAGCCGGGTGCGGTACGTGGCGCGCAGGCGGTAGTCGCCGTCGGGGACGTCGGGCAAGGCGAGGCGCGCGGTGGTGGCGTCGCCCGCCACCTCCCAGCGCGCCACCGGCAGCGGCGTCGGCGTGCCGGCGGCGTCGACCAGCGCCAGCGCGACCGAGGCGAAGCGGCCCACCGCCACGGTCTCGACCACGTCGGCGGCCTGCTGCGTGTAGTGGGCGGTGGCGGTGAGCGTCACCGCGCCCTCGCCGCCGCGGCGCAGGCCCTCGGCCCGGAGCTGCCCGGTCTGCCGCAGCGAACCGTCGTGCGGCGGCCAGCCGTCGCCGGGCCGAGCGTTCCACCAGATGAGCGCGCCGACGAGGACCACGATCAGTCCTCCCGCCACGTACGTGAGCTTCGATCTCATGCGGGTCCCCCCGCGCACCAGGCTAGCAGCATGTCGCACCAGGTTGGACCCGCGTCGCCACGTCCGCTTGGACCGCGCGGCGTACAATCGGTTCCCATGTCCGAGGTCGAGCGTCCGCAGCCGCCCGCCGGGCTGTCGCCGGCCCTCGCGGCGCGCGACGGCCACGAGGTCACGGTCACCGGCCGCTTCGAGATGACCGATCTCGGGCGGCACCGCGTACCGGGACCGGACGGCCCGACGTCGTGGCTGTGCTCGATCGAGCTCGACGACGGCGGCGCGCTGCGCCTGGGCGGTCGCCGCGACGGCGAGCGCCTGGCCCTGGTCGGCCGCGCCGTCACCGCCCGCGGCCGCCTGGTGCTGGCGCCGGGGCGCGCGCCGCCTCACGTCGCCCAGCCCGATCCGGCGCCGACCCTGCTCGAGCCGCGGCTGGCCGCGCGCGGCGAGCTGCCGCTCTACGACCCGGTGCCGGTGGGCACCCGCGGCGCCCGCGACGTGGTCGAGGTGCTCGTCACGTACCTCGAGATGCACGCCCCGCCCGCCGCCGAGCTGGCGGCGGCCCCCGCGGGTGTCCGGGTGGAGCGCGCGGCGCCGCCCGGCGTCCGCTTCTACCGCTACCTGTACGACGCCGTGGGCGCGCCCTGGCACTGGTACGATCGCAAGCGCTGGAGCGACGACGCGATCCACGAGACCGTCGACGATCCGGCGGTCGAGATCCACGTGCTGTGGCGGCGCGGCGTGCCGGTCGGCTACGTCGAGCTCGACCGCCGCGCCGCCGGCGCGTGCGAGGTGGCGTACTTCGGCCTGGTGCCCGAGGCCATCGGCGGCGGGCTCGGCGCCTGGTTCCTCGGCTGGTCGGTGCGCGCCGCCTGGCGCGATCCAGGGCTGGCCCGCCTGTGGGTCCACACCTGCACCCTCGACCACCCGCGCGCGCTGCCCGCCTACCGCGGCGCCGGGTTCCACCCGTACCGCCACGAGCGCCACCGCCAGTACGTCGTGCGCGAGCGCGAGCGCGAGGTCAGCGCGACGGCGACCGCGGCGGCGACCGCGGCGGCGACCGCGGAGACGGCGGCGACGGCGACGACGGCGACGGCGACGACGGCGACGGATCGCTGACCGCGACCGGATCGACCGGCATCGGCACGAAGCGCGGCCGCACCTCGCCGACGGCGTAGAGCGAGCCGGCGACCACGACCAGGCCGCCCGGCCCGGCCAGCGCCCGCGCCTGGTCGACCGCGGCGTCGAGCGACGGCGCGAGGTCGGCGGTGCCGGCGACGGCGGCGAGCGTCTCGGGATCGAGGCCGCGGGCCTGCGCGTAGCGGCTGGCGATCACCCGCTCGACCGCGCCGACCAGGGGCCGGGCGATGCCCGCGACGTCCTTGTCGGCGGAGACCGCCAGCACCAGCACCCGCGGCCGCTCCGGCCGGGCGGCGAGGTCGCGGGCCAGCGCCGCCGCGGCGTGCGGGTTGTGGGCGCCGTCGAGGAGCACGGTGGGCGCGGCGGCGACGACCTCGAGCCGGCCGGGGTGGCGGACGGCGGCCAGGGCGCGCGCCCGCTCGTCCGGCGAGCGGACGAGGCCCGGATCGAGGCCGGCCAGCGCCTCGACGACCGCCAGGGCGCAGGCGGCGTTCGCCCGCTGGTGGGCGCCGGCGAGCCCGGGGGTGGGCGCCGCCGCGACCTCGGCCTCGGTCACCTCCCGGACCCGCGCCCCGGCGGCGCGCGCGCGCGCGCGCAGGAGCGGCACCGCCTCGGGCTCGCCGGACCGGCCGATCACGGCGTCCTGCCCCGGCTTGAAGATCCCGGCCTTCTCGCCGGCGATGGCCGCCAGATCGTCGCCGAGCAGGGCCTGGTGATCGAGGGCGACGCCGGTCACCGCCGCCACCGGCGCCGCGACCACGTTGGTGGCGTCGAGGCGGCCCCCCAGGCCGACCTCGAGCACCGCGACCTCGACCCCGGCCTCGGCGAACAGCACGAACGCCATCGCCGTCACCTGCTCGAAGAACGTCAGCGCGTCGCCGCCGGCGGCCGCTACCGCCGCGCCCGCCGCCACCACCGCGTCCTCGGCGGCGGGCGCGCCGTCGACGACGAAGCGCTCGCGCAGGCTGGCCAGGTGGGGCGAGCCGTAGAGCGCGGTCCGGCGCCCGGACGCCGCGGCCAGGGCCGCCACCATCGCCGCCGTCGAGCCCTTGCCGTTGGTGCCCCCGACGTGGGCGACGAGGCCCAGGCGCCGCTCGGGGTGACCGAGGCGGGCCAGCACCGACGTCACCCGGTCGAGCCCGAGCACGATGCCGGCGCGGCGGGCCGCCAGCAGGCGCTCGAGGAGGGCGCGGTAGGCGGGGCTCGTCGCCGACGCGGGCGCGCCGGCGGTCCCGCGCGCGTCGCCGCCGGTCACGGCGCGTCGTCGGAGCTGCCGGCGTCGACCGCCGGGTCGGCGCCCGGCGTCACCGCCCGCGCCGGGGGCGCGGTGAACCAGCGCAGCGCCCGCTCGAGCGTGGGCTTGAGCTGGTTGCGCGGCACGACCTCGTCGACCATGCCGTGCTCGAGCAGGAACTCCGAGCGCTGGAAGCCGGGCGGGAGCTGCTGGCGGATCGTCTGCTCGATGACCCGCGGCCCGGCGAAGCCGATGAGGGCGTCGGGCTCGGCCAGGATGATGTCGCCGAGCATGGCGATCGACGCGGCGACGCCGCCGGTCGTGGGGTGGAGCAGGATCGAGACGTACGGGATGCGGGCCTCGCGCAGCCGCGACCGCGCCGCCGACGTCTTGGCCATCTGCATGAGCGAGAGCACGCCCTCCTGCATGCGGGCGCCGCCGGAGGCCGAGAGCAGCACCGCCGGTCGGCGGTGGGCGAGCGCGCGCTCGAACTGCCGCGTGATCTTCTCGCCCACGACCGAGCCCATGGAGCCGCCCATGAACTCGAAGACGAAGCAGCCCAGCTCGACCTCGACCCCACCGACCTTGCCGGTCCCGGCCCGGTAGGCGTCCCCGCTGCCGACCCTGCGCGTCGTGACCTTGACCTGATCGACGTACCGCTTGTTATCCACACGGAATCCAAGCGGATCCGCGCTCTCGAGGCGCTCGTCGTGCTCCACCCAGGGGCCGTCGAGCATCATCTGGATCCGCTCGTCGGTGGACATCCGGAAGTGATGGCCACAGCTCGTGCAAACCCGAAGGTTCTCGACCAGGTCGTCCTCGTACATGGTGGTGTTGCAGCGCTCGCACTTGGTCCAGATCCCCTTGGGGACCGACTTCTTCTGCTCGGTCGCGAGACCGCCGGTGCGAGACCACCAGGCCATGGGAGCGCGTAGATACCCAAACCCCCTTCAACCTGCAAGCACCTGGACGCCGCCGTGGGGCCCGGCGCGGCGCCCCGCGCCGTGCAGAAGATCGCGAGAACCCGCAAAACCCCTGCAAATTTGCTCGCGTAGTGGTTTCCAGTCTGCTAAAGGTTCGTTCGCTGACGACATGTGGAACAGCCTGAGGCGACCGCGACAACCGGCCGCCACCGTGAGGTTGCGATGTCTGCGTCTATCCTTGTCGTGAACGAGATCGAGAGCGAGCGCGAGGAGATCACCCGGGCGCTCGAGGCCGAGGGGTTCAAGGTCGTCCAGGCCAGCTCGGCGGCCTCGGCGGTCCGGGAGATCTGGGAGGGTTCCTTCATCGCCGCGGTGATCCCCACCCTCCTCACCGGGACCAGCTCCAGCGCCCTGTCGGCGCAGCTCCACCAGATGGCGCCCGAGATCGAGACCGTCGTTCACGGCAAGAACGACGAGCTCCACCGCCTGGTCCGGAAGATCTGCGAGATCCGGGACGGCGTCGCCGCCGCCTAGCGCGCGGCCCCGGCGGCGGCGATCCCGGCCCCGGTGGCCCGGCGGATCGACTCAGAACTGCCCGTAGCGCTCGCGGAGCTCGAGGAACTCGAGGAACTCGAGCAGGCGCCCCACCTCGGGGATGACGAAGCCCTTGCCGACGACCCCGGCCTCGGGCGCCGTCATGACCAGGCGCGCCTGGCCCAGCCGCGCCAGGATCTCCTCCACCTCGTGGGGCGGCAGCGCCACCCGGGCCGCCAGGTCCTGGGCGTCGACCGGCAGGTAGACCGCGGCCTCGGCGCTCCCCACGCCGCCGGCCGAGGCGATCTGCTCGTCGGCCATGCGGCGCAGGCACTGGACCACCCGGTGGTTGGCGTTGGGCAGGAGCAGGAGCTCGATCTGCTGGTTGGCGCGCTCGAGCCGCGACGCGAGGGTGCGGATGAGGCGGACCGCGATCTCGACCCGACCCCGCAGCATGGCCTCGAAGGTGCGCGGCTCGATCACCAGCAGCCGCGACGGCTCGCGCACGACCGCGGTGGCCGAGCGCGGCCGGGCGTTGATGAGCGCCATCTCGCCGAAGAACTCGCCGGCCGGCAGCACCGCGAGCACGCGCTCGAGCTCGCCGATCTCGCGCCGGATCTCCACCGCGCCCGACTGGATCACGTACATGAAGTCGCCGGGGTCGCCCTCGCGGAACAGCACCGTCCCGGCGTCGTAGTCGCGGGCGAAGCGATCGATGAGCTGCTCGGACATGCCTTCCCCCTATCGGACCGTGGCGTGGCGCAGGATGTGGAACAGCGACCGTCCGCCGGCGGCGGCGGCGGCGCGCAACCCGGCGCGCCCGGCGGTGGCCGGCGCGGCGTCGTCGCCGACCGCGACCTCGAGCATGCCGAGGCCGAGCTTGAGCCCGCGCACCAGCATCTCGACGTCCCAGCCGTCGCCGCGATCGCTCATGCCGAGCGCGACCAGCGCCGGGTAGCGGATGGCGCGCACCGGGCCGGCGGCCCGGAAGCGGTGGCGGTAGACCGCCTCGATGAGCCCCAGCACCACCCGCTCGCGCAGCGCGCCGGCGGCGGCCGGGACGCCGATCGTCAGCTCGGCGTCCTTGTCGGCGATGGGGCCGACCAGGGCGCCGACGTCGGCGGCGCGCAGCCGGACGTCGGCGGGCGCGAACACCACGACGTCGGGAGGCTCGGGCAGCTCGGCGAAGTGGGCGAGCGCGCGCAGGCAGGCCGCGCCGTAGCCGCCCGACGGCTCGCGCAGGACGATCGCGCCGCGATCGCGCGCCACCCCGGCGGTGCCGTCGGCCGACGCTCGATCGACGACCACCACCGCCCGCACCTCGCGCGACGCGAAGGTCGCGAGCGCGCTCGCCAGCCCCGCCTCGTCGTCGCGGGCCGGGACCACGACGTCGACGCGCAGGCGTGGCGGGGTCACCGCCCGATCCTACGGACCTGGCGGGCGCGAGTCAAAACGGCGAGATCGGGACGGCGGCGGGGGCTTTCCCCGGCCGCCGATTCGTGCGACACCGCGCGTCGATGGCGATCACGTACAAGGACGCGGGCGTCGACATCGACGCCGGCAACCGCCTCGTCGACCGCATCCGGCCCCTGGCCCGGGCGACGATGCGCCCCGAGGTGCTGGGCGGCATCGGCGGCTTCGCCGCGCTGTGCCGGCTGCCGACCGGCCTCAGCGAGCCCATCCTGGTGTCCGGCACCGACGGCGTCGGCACCAAGCTCAAGACCGCGCTCGCCACCGGCCGCCACGACACCGTCGGCATCGACCTGGTCGCGATGTGCGTCAACGACGTCCTGGTCACCGGCGCCGAGCCGCTGTTCTTCCTCGACTACTTCGCCGCCGGCGCCCTCGACGTCGACGTCGCCGCCACGGTGATCGCCGGCATCGCCGACGGCTGCCGCCAGGCCGGCTGCGCGCTGGTCGGCGGCGAGACCGCCGAGCTGCCCGGCCTCTACGCCGCCCACGACTACGACCTCGCCGGCTTCTGCGTCGGCGTCGTCGACCGGGCGGCGATCCGGCCGCGCACCGATCTCGTCGCCGGCGACGTCGTCCTCGGCCTGCCCTCGAGCGGGCTCCACGCCAACGGCCACTCGCTGGCGCGCAAGGTGCTGCTCGAGGTCCTGGGGCTGGGCTACGACGCCCGCCCCGCGCTCCTGGGCGGGGTCACGGTCGCCGACGCGCTCCTGACGCCGACGATCATCTACGCCGAGGCCTTCCGCGCCCTGCGCGCGCTGCCGTGGAAGGCCGCCGCCCACATCACCGGCGGCGGCCTGGTCGAGAACCCGCCGCGCTTCCTGGCCGACGACGCGCTCGCCGTCGAGCTCGATCCGTCGACGTGGGAGGTGCCGGCGGTCATGCGCCTCATCGCCACCGCCGGCGTCGAGGACGGCGAGCTGCGCCGCACCTTCAACCTGGGCCTGGGCATGGTCATCGTGGTGCCGGCCGAGGTCGAGGCGGCGGCGATCGCCGCCCTCGCGCCCTGGCGCGCGCGCACCGTGGGCCGCCTGGTGGCGCGCGCGGGCGGCGCCCCCAGCCGCTACCTCGGCGAGTAGGCGGGGCGCGCGTGCGCATCGGCGTGCTGGTCAGCGGCCGCGGCACCAACCTGGCCGCCCTCCTCGAGGCCGAGGCCCGGGGCGCGCTGGCGCCGGCCGAGATCGTGGCCGTGGTCTCGAACCGGCCCGGCGTGCGCGCGCTCGAGCTCGCCGCCGCCGCCGGCAAGCCGGCCGCGGTCCTCGATCACCGCGCCTACGCCGGCCGCGAGCCGTTCGAGCGCGCGCTCCTCGCCGCCCTCGCCGCCCACCGGGTCGAGGCGGTGGTGCTGGCCGGCTTCATGCGCGTGCTCACCGCCACGTTCATCGACGCGTTCCCGCTGCGCATCGTCAACACCCACCCCGCGCTCTTGCCGGCCTTCCCCGGCACCGACGCCCCGGCCCAGGCCCTGCGCCACGGCGTCAAGCTCGCCGGCGTCACCGTGCACTTCGTCGACGCCGGCGTCGACACCGGTCCCATCATCGCCCAGCGCGCGGTGCCGGTCCGGCCCGGCGACGACGCGGCGACGCTCCACGCCCGCATCCAGGTCGAGGAGCACCAGCTCCTGCCGGCGGTGGTGCGCGCGCTGGCCCAGGGCCGGCTCGTGTGCGAAGGTCGCACCGTCGCGATCGCGCCCGCGCCGGGCGCCGGCGACGCCGCCGATGCCGACCAACTCGTATGATCTGATCGTCATCGGCGACGACCTCGCCGGGCTCGCGTGCGCGGCCCTGTGCGCGCGCCGCGGCCTCCGCACGCTGGTCGTCACCCGCGACGATCCCGGCGGCCGCTACGGCCTGGGCCCGTTCAAGCTGCCGGTCGAGCCCGGGGTCCTGCCCGGCCGGGTCGGCGGCGGCAGCGGCGCCGCCCGCGTGATCCGCGAGCTCGGCCTCGATCACGCGCTCAAGCGCCGCGTGCGCGAGGTCCGGACCGCCGCCCAGCTCGTCGGCCCCGACGTCCGCCTCGACCTGTCGGCCGACGCCGCCGCGTGCGCCCGCGAGCTCGAGCGCGAGCTGCCGGCGGCGGCCGCCGCCGCGCTGACCGCGTGGGAGGACGCCGCCGCCGCCGCCCAGGCCGCCGATCCGTTGCTCGACGGCACCGATCCGTTCCCCGGCGTCGGCTTCTTCGAGCGCCGCGACGCCGCCCGCCAGGCCGCGCGCGCCGCCGAGGTGGCGGCGGCGTGGTGGGCGACGGTCGAGGCCGCGCCGGCGCCGGTGGCCGCGCTG
>CAADGB010000240.1 GCA_900696455.1 uncultured delta proteobacterium | reverse complement strand
GGCGCTGGGCCTGGGCCTGGCCGGCGGCGGCTGCGGCGGCGCGGCCGGCGGCCGCCCGCCCCTGCCCGCTGGCGCCCGGGTGCTGGCCCGCGGCAGCCTGGCCTACGCCGTCGTCGCCACCGCCGGCGCGGTGGTCACGATCGAGCTCGAGGAGCGGTTCGCGCTCGTCGTCCGTGATCCGGACACCGGGCGACCGCGGACCCGGGTCGAGCTGGGGCCGGCCGAGCGCGACCTGGTGGCGGTGGCCGCGGCCGGCGACCGGGCCTGGGTCGGCGGCGACGACCGGCAGGTGCGCGCCGTCGACCTCGCCGCCGGCCGGGTGATCGCGACCTGGCCCCACGGCGCCGACGTCACCGCCCTGCGCTGGCTGCCTGGCGACCGCGACGACCCGGCGGCGGCCGCCGGCTGGCTCGCGATCGGCGACGCCTCGGGCGCGGTCTGCCTGCGCCGGCTCGCCGACGGCGCGCTGGTGCAGTGCGCCGCCATGGCCACCGGCCCGGTCACCGCGCTCGAGGCCGGCGGCGGCCTCACCGTGGTCGCCGGCGGCGGGCGCTCGACGTGGAGCGTGCCCGCGCTGGCCGCCGCGCCGCCGGCGCCACCGCCGCGCTGGCGCGACCAGCCGGTCACCGCCCGCGGTCGCGAGGTCTGGCTCGGCGACCGCCTGCTGATCCGGATGGGCGAGCGGGTGCGCGCGATCGAGGTCGGACCGAGCGGCGCGCTGTTCGTCGCCGCCTGGGTGGCGCGGCTGGACGACCCGTCCGTGATCGCGCTGCCCGCCGACGCGAGGTGGTAGAGTCGAGTGGCTTGTCCGACTGGGACGTCGATACCAGCGTCACCCACACCAGCGACGTGGCCGAGCCGCGCGCCACCGCGCGCGATCGGGCATGCCTGGTGGTGCTGTCGGGGCCGCGGGTGGGCGCGGTGTTCGGGCTCGAGCATGCGGTGACCGTGATCGGCCGCGGCCAGGGCAGCGACATCACGATCGAGGACGACGCGGTGTCGCGCAAGCACCTGCGCCTGACCCGGACCGGCGACCGGGTGGTGGCCGAGGACGTGGGCAGCCGCAACGGCACCTACCTCAACGGCCGCCGCCTCGACGGGGTCCACGCCCTGTACGACGGCGACAAGCTCCAGCTCGGTCGCGGCACGATCCTGCGCTTCGCCTTCCACGACGCCCTCGACGACTCGTTCCAGCAGCGCATGGTCGAGTCGGCGCTGCGCGATCCGCTGACCCGCCTCTACAACAAGCGCTACTTCGAGGATCGCCTCGACGCCGAGCTGCGCTTCGCCCGCCGCCACGGCTCGGCGCTGGCCCTGCTCCTGGTCGACGTCGATCACTTCAAGCAGGTCAACGACCAGCGCGGCCACCTCGCCGGCGACGCCGCGCTGGCCCACATCGCGCTGACCCTGTCGCAGGCGGTGCGCAACGAGGACGTGGTGGCGCGCTACGGCGGCGAGGAGATGGTGATCCTGTCGCGGGCGATCAACGACGACGGCGCCCTGCACCTCGCCGAGCGGCTGCGCCGGGTGGTCGCGGACGCCGAGATCCCGGTCGAGCCCGGGCCGCCGGTGCGGGTCACGATCTCGATCGGGGTGGCGGTCTTCCCCACCATCGAGGTCGGCAGCGCGCCCCAGCTCGTGGCCGCCGCCGATCGCGCCCTCTACCAGGCCAAGGACGACGGCCGCGATCGGGTCGTGGTCGCGGCGCCGGCGACCGAGCCGACCCGGCCCTGATCGCGCCCCGCGCCGCCGGGCCCGCGGCATTGGCGCTAGGCGCCGGGCGTGGTGGCGATCGCGTCCCAGCACGCGCGCTCGGCGCCGCGCAGGAGCTCGTCGGTGAGCGCGATCCGCCCCTCCCAGTGGGCGCGCATCATGCCGACGAAGGCGCCGAAGACCAGCTCCATGAGCAGGCTGGCGTCGAGCGGCTTGACCCGTCCCTCCGCCTGCGCCCGGACGATCATCGCGCGCGCGAAGTCCTTGACCGTGCGATCGATCGCGAGGCTCTCGCCGTCGAGGTACGAGGCGTGGTTGTGGAGCTCGATGAACGCGAACGCCGCCGGCGCCTCGCGCGCGAAGGCGACCATCTCGTCCCACATCACCCGGAACTGCTCGCGGACCGGCGCGCCCTGCGGGAACGCGGTGAAGACCCGCTGCGCCACCGCCGCCTTCCACGTCCGGTAGAGCGCGTTGACCAGGGCCTCCTTGCTGTCGAAGTAGTGGTAGAGCGTGCCGGCGGCGATGCCGGCGCGCTCGGCGATCTGGGGGATCGCCGTGCCGTGGAAGCCGCGCTCGACGAAGCAGTCGAGGGCGGCGGCGAGGATCGACGCGCGCCGGTCGGGACGATCGGGCGGGCGGCCGCGCCTGCCGGTGCTGGGAGCCGGGGGCCTCATGATTTATCGAACGAATATTCATATAGTTCCTGCGGACTTGTCAACCAGCACGTACTTGGGGCTTGACCGGCGCTGTTACGGGGTGATAGGTCGTTGTTCATTATTCGAATGAACGTTCATTCGGCAAACATGGAGCGAACGACATGCTGACCAAGGCCGCGATCCTCACCTTCATCGGAGCCCTCGGCACCTGCGACCTGCCCGCCGGCGACCTCAAGGACCCTCACTACTGGGGCCAGGTGTTCCTCGACAAGTACGAGGTCGAGCGGACCCGGGCCGTGGCGGAGCTGGAGCCGGGCCCGCCGCCCCTGGCCGTGCCGCGCACGGTCCTCCTCGTCACCGGCGTCACCATCCCCGCCGAGTGGTTCGATCCCATCGTCCTGCGCCTCGAGCGCGACGGCTTCCGGCCGGTGGTGTACGAGCCCCCGGAGCTCCTCTCGGGGAGCCTGTTCCACAACGCCCACCTCCTGGGCCAGGAGGTCGACCGCGTCCGCGCCCTGACCGGCGAGGACAAGATCGACATCCTGGCCGAGTGCACCGGCGGCGTCATCGCGCGCCACTACATCCAGGCGCTGGGCGGTGACCGCCACGTGCGCCGCGTGGTGTCGTTCATCTCGCCCCACCACGGCGTCGACAAGGCGCCGGCGGCCGCCGCCATCGCCGGCTGGCCGGCGCTCCACGACCTGTCGCCCGGCAGCGAGTTCCTGCGGACCGTGACCGGCACGCCGCTGCCCGACGACGTCGCGTTCACGTCGATCTACACCTGCACCGACGAGTACATCCAGCCCTACCAGACGTCGATCGTCCCCGGCGCCACCAACATCGGGCTGTGCGACCGCAAGGTCGGCCACTTCCAGTTCTTCTACGATCCGGAGATCTACCTGCTCATGCACGGGGCGCTGACCGCGCCGGTGGCCGACGACGAGGTCATCGATCCCGCCGACCCGGGCGCGAACGACGGCGGCCGCGGCGGCTGCGCGGCCGCCGGCGGCGCCAGCGGCGGCGCCGGGGCGCTCCTCCTCCTGGCGGCGATCGCGGTGACCGGCCGCCGGCGGCGGGCGGTGCGCCGGTGAGCGGCCCCGGACGCTTCGCGGCGGGCGGCGCCCTCGCGATCGCGGTCGCCCTCGCCGCCGCGGCCTGCGGCGGCGACGAGCTGACCCGCGCCGACGTCGAGGACCTCCCGCCCGGCGACGCCACCGGCGACGCCGCGTCGGGGACCTACGAGCTCGCGCTCTACACCACGAGCTGCCACGGCACCTGCCGCCTGCGCGTCGGCTCGTTCGTGGTGACGGTGTGCGACGTCGGCGACCTCGACCAGAGCACGATCACCGTGACCCAGCGCGACGGCGAGCTGGTGATGGACACCCCCGACCTGCGGGTCAACCGACTGCGCGGCGGGATCGGCGCCGACGGCGCCTACGAGGTCGGCGGCTGGGCGACCCAGGGCGGCGGCGCGGTCGAGGTCCTGGTCCACGCCGCCGGCCAGGTGGCGGGCGATCGCGTCGCCGGCGTCGCGCGCTCGCACAGCCGCGGCGCGGTCGACGGCCACGAGGTCGACTGCGCCTCGACCTACGAGATCGACGGCGCGCGGGTCGGCGACTGAGCGCCTGGCATCGATTCGATGACAGGCGCCGAGCCGGCGCGCGCGTGAACGCATCACCCGTCGGTCGATCGGGCCGTCCCCGGACGCCGACGCCGGCGCCGCCCCGAGTCGGAGCAGGTCGCCTCGGGCGCGCGATCGTCCGCCGGAATTTGCCGCACTCGATCCGCGTTGTTAGCCTCACCCCATGCGGCCCCTCCTGTGGATCGTCGTCGGCGCGGCCGTGGCCTCGGCGTGCTCGAGCGCATGTTCGGGTGACGACGCGCGCCACCGCGTCACCAGCCCGACCGGGTCGGCCGGCTCCGGCGCGGCCACCGACGAGGCCGGCACCTCCGGATCCGGACCGGTCGCCCCGGCGGCGCCCGCGGTGGCCGCCCTCACCGAGGACATGGGACGGCCGTGGTTCGACAGCGGCGCCGGCAAGGCCGCCGCCGAGCGCTTCGCCCTCGAGGACTGGGCGGGCGCCGCCGACGCCTTCCTCGCCGTCAAGGCCGCGCTCCCCGCCACCGAGGTCGCGATGCGCGGCCGGGCGGCGCTGCTCGCCGCCCTCGCCCAGACCCGGCTCAACCGGTGGGCCGCCGCCGCCGACGGGCTGGCCGAGGCCCGCGCCGCGCTGCCGGTCCTCGCCGACTGGCTCGGCTACCAGGAGGCGCGCGCCCGCTACTTCGCGCGCCAGCCGGACCGGGCGCTGGCCCTGGCCCGCGCCGTCGCCCCCGACGCGATCGTCGGCGCCGACGCCGAGCTCCTGGTCGGGGACCTCCTGCGCGGCAAGGGCGACCACGCCGCCATCGCCGCCCACTACCGCGACTACCTGACCCGGCGGCCGGCCGGCATCCGCCGCTCCGAGGCCCGCTTCCGCCTGGCCGAGGCCGTCCTGGCCCCGGGCGCCGCCGCCGATCCGGCGACCACGGCCGAGGCGGTCGCCGCCCTGCGCGCCATCACCGTCGAGGATCCGCTGTCGTCGTGGAGCAAGAAGGCGCAGGAGCACCTGACCCGCCTGGGCAAGGACGGCGCCGCCGCCGCGACCGCCCCGCTCACCGCCGCCGAGCTCATCACCCGCGGCATGGTCTACTTCGACGCCATGCGCAACCCGGAGTCGGAGGCCGACTTCGCCGCGGCGCTGGAGCGCCCCGAGGTCACGCCGGCCGAGCGCTGCGTCGCCGCCTACCACCGCGCCCAGAGCCGGTTCAAGGCCCGCGACCGCCGCGTCGCCGCGCCCCGCTTCGACGAGGCGGTGGCGGCGTGCAAGGCCGCCGGCAACAAGGACCTCGAGATCCGCGCCAACTACCAGGCCGGCCGCGCCTACGCCTTCCACGGCGACCGCAAGATCGCCGTCGCCCGCTACCAGGCGGCGCAGGTCGTCGACCCGACGCACAGCTTCACCGACGACGCGCTCCTGCGCGAGGCCGAGGAGTGGGCCGATCTGGGCGAGGGCGCCAAGGTCACCGCCGCGCTCGAGCGCCTGCCGCGCGACTTCCCCCAGGGCGACATGCGGGCCGAGGCGCTGTGGCGGCTGGGCTGGCGCGCCTACAAGGACGGCCACGACGCCCGCGCCATCGCCTACTGGGAGCAGCAGATCGCGGTCATGCCCATCGACGACAACTACTGGGCCGAGGGCCAGGCCCAGTACTGGATCGGGCGCGCCCAGCACCGCCGCGGCAAGCGCGATCTCGCGCTGGCGGCGTGGGAGCGCGCGATCGACACCTACCCGGTCTCCTACTACGCGCTGCTGGCGCTCAACCGCCTGCGCGAGGTCGCGCCCGACCGCTTCGCCCAGGTCGTTGCCCGGATCTCGGCCGATCCGCCCGGCTTCGATCCGGCGGCGCCGGCCTTCACGTTCCAGGCCCGCCCCGAGTACGCCAGCCCCGGCTTCGCCCGCGCCGTCGAGCTCATCCGCCTCGGCCTGGGCGATCCCGCCGAGGCCGAGCTGCGCGCGCTCGGCCTGGTGCCGCCGCCGGGCAAGCAGCGCGTCGACGACCCCGACCTGGCGGAGAAGCTGTGGGCGATGGCCTGGCTCTACGACCGCGCCGGCCGCCACGCCACCTCGCACTGGCCGACCCGCTGGCACATCCTCGACTTCAAGCGGGCGTGGCCGGTGGGCGCCAACCGCGCCCGGTGGGAGATCGCGTACCCGCGGCCCTACCTCGAGCTCCTGCGCACCCACGCCGACAAGAACGACGTCGTGCTCGAGATGCTGCAGGCGATCGTGCGCGAGGAGAGCGCGTTCGACCCCCTGCGCGAGTCGTACGCCAACGCCATCGGCCTCACCCAGATGATCTTCCCGACCGCGACCCGCTTCGCCAAGGGCACCGGCATCGATCCCACCCGCGAGAACCTGCGCGACCCCGAGAAGAACGTGACGATCGGCACCCGCTTCCTCGGCTTCCTGTTCCAGAAGTGGAAGGGCTTCAAGCACCTGGTGCCGCCCTCCTACAACGGCGGCGAGGGCTACGTCATGCGCGCCCTCAAGGCCCGCGGCACCTGGCCGGCCGACGAGTTCGCCGAGGCCATCGTCGACGATCAGGTCCGCAACTACACCAAGCGGGTGCTGGCCACGTACTTCGCGTACGCGTGGATCTACGGCGGCGCCGTGCCCGAGATGCCCAACACGATCCCGGCCGCGCTGGTGCCCGCGCCCTGACGCGGCGACGACCCGCGCCCGGTGGCCACGCGGCGCGCCCGGCGGCCAGCCCGGGCCCGATCGCGGGACGACGACCGCGGCGGCGTTGCTGGCCGGGCGCGTTGACAGTGCGCGGTCGGCACGGGATGCTTTCGGCAGAGGACGTCCCCTGCGGTGAAGCTCTACCTGGTCCGCCACGCCGACGCGGTGTCCGAGGACATCGCCGGCAGCGACGACGTGCGCTGGCTGTCGGCGCGAGGCCGCGAGGCCGCCCGCGGCCTGGCCCGCCTCCTGCGCGAGCAGGTGGTCGAGCTCGACGCCGTCGTGTCGTCGCCCCTGCCCCGCGCCCTGCAGACCGCCGAGCTGGTGGCGGCGGGCCTCGACTTCCTGGGCGTGATCGAGGCCCTGCCCGAGCTGGCGCCCGGCCGCCACCCGCGGCGCGCCGCCGAGGCCCTGCCGGCGCGCGGCCAGGCGGTGCTGGTGGTCGGCCACGAGCCGACGATCTCGGCCCTGGGCGCGTTCCTCCTCGGCCGACCGTCGTTCCCGCCCTTCCGCACCGCGCAGTGCGCCGCCCTCGAGGGCGGCGCGCCGACGTTCACCGCGCGCGCCGACCTCATGCAGACCCATGCCCTCTTCGTCGAATAGCCCCGGCTTCGATCCGGCCGCGCGCCCGGGCTGGGCGCGGTTCCTCAGCGAGGACGAGTGGCGGGCCTTCGCCCTGGCGCTCACCGCCGAGCTCGACCGCCGCGAGGTCGCCTACCGCGTCGACGACGGCGTGCTGTGGGCGCGCTGGGGTAGCGACGAGGACGAGGCCCTGGGCCTGACCAACCTCGCCCAGCTCTGCCGGGCCGCCGGCGTCGACGCGTTCGCCGTCGTGATCGCGTCGCACTTCGACGCCCTGGTCGCCGGCCGCGGCGACCGCGAGCTGGCCGGCCAGCTCGGCGCCGACCTGGCCGCCGCCCGCCCCCACCTCAAGCTCCGCCTCTACGCCCGCGACACCTTCACCGGCGGCGCCGAGCAGTTCGTGCTCCACGACGTCGCCGACGATCTGACCGCCGTGCTCTGCTACGACCTGCCGTCGAACGTGGTCACGGTCGCCGCCGAGTCGCTGGCCCGCTGGGGGGTGTCGCGCGACGAGCTCTACTACCAGGCGCTGGCCAACCAGCGCCGCACCGAGCGCGCGCCGATCGAGGAGGTCGACGTCGGCGGCGCGGTGGTCCGGGCCATGACCGGCGAGAGCTTCTTCGTCGCCTCCAACCTCCTGCTCCTGTCCGACTTCATCACCGGCGAGGCGCCCTACGGCGCGCTGGCCGCGGTGCCCAACCGCCACACCCTGATCTGGCACACGATCGTCGATCCCAGCGCTCTGCGCGCGATCGACGCCATGGTGGTGATGGCGTCGAACCTGTGCGCCGAGGGCCCGGGCTCGATCTCGCCCAACCTGTTCTGGTGGCGCGACGGCGCGCTGCGCACCCTGCCCACCCGCGAGACCGACGAGCACTACGAGTTCGTGCCGCCCGACGACTTCGTCACCGACGTGCTCGAGGCCCTGGCCGAGCGCGCCGAGATGAACTGATTCGGTTACACCCGCCCGGCGCCCCCCCGGCACCCGCCCGGCGCCGGCGTCACTTCTTGAGGCGGCCGAACAGGCCGCGCTTCTCGGCCTTGACGTCCTCGTCGAGCTCGCCGGCGAGCTCGCGCAGGAGCTCGGCCTGGCGCGACGTCAGCTTGGTCGGGATCTCGACCCGCCAGCGCACGACCTGATCGCCGCGGCCGGGGCGGCCGACGCGGGGGATGCCCTGACCCTTGCGCACGACGTGATCGCCGGGCTGGGTGCCGGCCTTGATCTCGAGGGTGGCGGTGCCGCCGCACGCGTCGTCGAGCACCGGGACCTCGACCTCGCCGCCGAGCGCCGCCTTGACGAAGCTGACCGGGACCTCGGTGAGGACGTCCTCGCCCTCGCGCTGGAAGCGCTCGTCGCCGCGGACGTGGAGCACGACATAGAGGTGGCCGGGGCTGCCGCCGCCGGGCGGGGTCTCGCCCTTGCCGGCGAGGCGCAGGGTCTGGCCGTCGTCGACGCCGGGCGGGACCGTCACCGACAGCGTGCTGGTCTCGACCTGGGTGCGGCGGCCGTTGCAGTCGGCGCACGGCTCCTTGATCACGCGGCCCTCGCCGCGGCAGCGCGGGCAGGTGCTCTGCACCATGAAGAAGCCCTGGTTGTGCACGACCTGGCCCCGGCCGCTGCACGTCGCGCAGGTCTCGGGCTTGGTGCCGGCCTTGGCGCCCGAGCCGCTGCAGGTCGCGCACGACACGTCGCGCTGGACCTTGATCTCCTTGCTCGTGCCCCACACCGCCTCGGGGAACTCGAGCTGGAGATCGACGCGGACGTCGTTGCCGCGGACCTGGCGGCGGCCGCTGGAGCGCCCGCCGAAGAAGTCCCCGAAGATGTCGCCGAAGGCCGAGAAGATGTCCTCGACCGAGCCGAAGCCGCCGGGGCCCGGTCCGCCGCCGCCGCCGCGCAGGCCGTCGTGGCCGAAGCGATCGTAGCGGGCCCGCCGCTCGTCGTCGGACAGCACCTGGTAGGCCTCGGCCGCCTCCTTGAACTTGTCCTCGGCGACCTTGTCCCCGGGGTTGACGTCGGGGTGGTACTGCTTGGCGAGCTTGTAGTACGCCTTCTTGAGCTCGGCCTGGCTGGCATCTCGAGACACACCCAGGACTTCGTAGAGGTCGCGCATCGGAGGCTTCAGGGGCACAAGCGGAGAGAAATCAACCGCGTAGGTAATGCGGGGGACGGGGCTTGTCAAGGTATCGTGCGG
>CAADGB010000239.1 GCA_900696455.1 uncultured delta proteobacterium | reverse complement strand
CGGCGTCGGCCGCGGGCGCGCCGGCCCCGGCGTCGCCGTCACCAGCCCCGCCGTCGGCGGTCACCGCCGCGCTCCGGACGCCGCCGCCGTCGAGAGCGCGCCGCGCCGCCCACGCGCCGCCGCCGGCGGCGACCACCGCCAGCGCCACCAGCACGACCTGGCGGGCGCGCCGTCGCTTGGCGAGGCCGGCGAGCAGCTCGAGCGCGCCGGCGTGGCCGGGGTCGATGGTCAGGACGCGATCGAGGAGCTCGAGGGCGGCGGCGCGCTGGCCGGGGAGGGCGGCGCGGGCGCGGCGGAGCAGGTGGTCGGTCAGCCGCGCGCCCAGCGCCAGCTCGTAGGCCGCCGGGGCCTGGAAGTAGCGCGCCAGCTCGTCCTTGCCCCCCCCCAGGCCCGAGCCCTCGAGGTAGTGCTCGAGGTCGGTGAGCATCGCCGTGATCACCGGGTAGCGGGCGTCGGGATCCCGGGCCATGGCCTTGAGGATGATGCGGCCGAGCTCGTTGCCGACCCGGGGGTTGGCCTGGCGCGGATCGGTGAAGCGGCACTCGGCGATGCGCTTGAGGATCTCGTGCGGGTTCTTGCCCTCGAACGGCAGCTTGCCGACGGTGAGCTGGTAGAGGACGATGCCGGCCGCGAAGACGTCGGTGCGGAAGTCGAGGGGCCGGCCCTCGACGTGCTCCGGCGACATGTACGCCGGCGAGCCGAGGAGCTGGCCGGTGACGGTCATGCGCTGGGCGTCGACCATCTGCGAGATGCCGAAGTCGGTCAGCTTGACCACGCCGTCGGACCGGATCATCACGTTCTCCGGCTTGACGTCGCGGTGGAGGACGCCCTGGCCGTGGGCGTGGGACAGGGCGCGGCAGATCTGGACCACGATCATGGCGCCGATCTCGGCGAAGCGCGGCGGGTGATCGGTGACGAACTGCTTGAGGGTCTTGCCGTCGATGAACTCGGTGACGATGTAGCTCTCGCCGCCGAGGTTGCCCGAGTAGTCGAAGATCTCGAGGATGTTCTCGTGGCGCAGCTTGGCCACGGCGTGGGCCTCGCGCTCGAAGCGATCGCGGGCCTCGTCGTGATCGGCGAGGTGGCGGTGCAGGACCTTGACCGCGACGTGGCGCCGGAGCGTGCGGTCGAGCCCGCGATAGACCACGGCCATCCCGCCCTGGCCGACGCGCTCGAGCAGCTCGTACTTGTCGATGACCTGGCCGACGTCGATCACGAACCTCGGGGACGCGGACGGCGCCCGGCCTGACAATTGTGTCACACCCGGCGGGCCTCGGGGTAGGACGCGGCGCCGACCCGGAGGGTTGCCCAAGTGCCTGGAGGTTGACCGGCTTTGCCGGCTGGTCCGCGCGGGCGGGCGGCGGCCGCGACAGCGGCGTCACCCGCGGCCGCCGGCCGTGACCGCGGCGCCACCCGCGGCCGGCCGCGACGTCGTCCGGGGTCGGGGGCGGCGGGGGCGGCGGGGCGGCGGCAACGCTCACCCCCGCGCGTGCGATCCGCGCGCCGGCTCTGCCATGATGGCGCCGTGCTCGCGCGACTGGCCGTGGCGGCGTCCGTGATCGCGGCGCCGCGCGCGGCCGCGGCCGGGGTCTCGGTGTTCCGGCTGTCGGAGGTCGTGACCGCGGGCCCCACCGGCGATCCGGCGGCGCGCTACGTCGAGCTCGAGGCCAGCGGCGACGGCTGCCTGTTCCCGTCGACCGTGGTGCGGGCCTACGGCCCCGACGGCGCCACGCTCGGCGACGCGATGCCGTTCGCCAGCACGACCTGCTTCGTCGCCGGCAGCTTCCTGCTGTTCGCGACCCCGGCGGCCCAGGCCGCCTTCCAGACCGCCGCCGATGCCGCGCTGGTGCCGGCGCTGCCGGCCGCCGCCGGCCAGCTCTGCCTGGTCAGCTCGACCACCCGCTACGACTGCGTGCGGTGGGGGGCGATCACCCAGCCGGTGCACGACCTGTTCGCCCCCGCCGACGACACCAGCGCCCTGGCCCCGCCCGGCGGCCTGGCCCTGGCCCGGGTCGCCGACGTCAACGTCGTCGAGGTCGACTGGCGGATCGAGGCGCCGCCCCCGCGCGCGCCCAACGACGGCCAGCCCTGGGATCCGGGCGACGCCGGCGTCGACGCCGCGCCGCCCGACGCCGGCGACGCCGGCCTCGACGCCGCGCCGCCGATCGACGCGCCCTTCACCGTCGACGCCGCCCGGGTCGACGCCAACGACCGCTTCCTCGATCTCGACCCGCGAGGCGGCGCGACCTGCGGCTGCGGGGCCGGCGCGCCGGGCACCAGCCTGGGGCTGGCGCTGGTGGTCCTCGCGACGCTGGGCCGCCGGCGCCGCGACGCCACGCCGCGGGTGCGCCTCGGCGCGCGCCCCGGGCGACGCCGGTGACGCCTGGCTAGCGCCGGTGATCGCGGACCTTGCGGCGGTCGCCCTTGTCGTGCTTGTGACCGCGGCCGTGGGCCTCCCAGCGACCCTCGACCCAGACGTGGCCGTTGCCGCGCCGCTCCCAGCGGCCGGGGCGGTAGACGTGGTTGGCGCGCTGCCGCTCGTAGTAGCCGTCGCGCCAGACGTACCGGTTGCCGTTCCAGCGGTAGTAGCCGTCGACCCAGATGTAGCCCGGGCGCTGCACGACCACGACCCGGCGCGGCGGGGGCGGCGGCGGCTGCTCGACCACCACGACCGCCGTCGGCGCGGGCACGAACACGCCGGCGCGGCCGTGCACGGTGCAGGCGGCCAGCGCGCCGCCGAGCACGGCCACCGGGACGACACGACGAAGGATGGAACCTAGGGTGTTGAGTCCACGCATGGGTCCAGGATATGGCAGGTCGCGTGCCATCGCAGCGAAACCGGCCGCGATCGGCGCGGCGCTCGTGTTCTTGCTCGCTTGCGGCGCGCGCGGCCGTGGCCGGATCCGCCCGGCGTTGCGCCGGCGACGCGCGGCGGCCGTGAACGACCGGTCACAGACCCACAGCCGCCGCGATCCACGCACAGCGCGTCACAGGCGACCGGCGGCGCGGATCGTGACGAAGAAGGGCAGGGCCTCCTGGATGAGATCGAGGCTGGGATCGAGCTGCTTGCCGATCCCCTCGGTGACCGCGATGGCGACGTTGCACATCGTGTAGACCGGGTTCACGCGCACGCGGTGGCGGCGCAGGATGTTCATCATGTCGAAGGCCACGGTCGAGACCTGGACCTCGCCCAGCGCCTTGCCGTGGTAGCGGCCGACGAACGCGACCACCTCGCGCTCGTAGGCGTCGTAGTCGGCGACCCGCGCCGCCGGCGACAGCTCGGACATGAGCCGCGCCATCACCTTGCCGTCGCCGGCGGCCCAGCCGGCGAAGAACTGGGCGAAGGCGCGGCGGGCGGCGTCGTCGAGCTCGGCGGTCAGCCCCAGGTCGAGGATGACGACCCGGCCCGCGCGGGTGACCAGGATGTTGCCGGGGTGGAGATCGGCGTGGACGAAGCCGTCGGCGAAGACCATCTGCAGGAGCGTGCGGAAGCCGATGCGGGCCAGGCGGGTGGCGTCGGCGCCCTGGCGCGCCGGCGCGTCGAGCACCTTGGCGCCGTGGACGAAGCCCATGGTCAGGATCTGGCGCGTGCACAGCGCCGGGTGGAGGACCGGGAAGCCGACGTCGGCGTCGCCGGCGAAGTTCGCGGCGAAGCGGCGGTTGTTCTCGGCCTCGACGCGCAGATCGATCTGGGCGCGGATCGCGTTGCCGAACTGGTCGACGCTCTCGACCGGCGCCAGGAGCCGCGCCGACGGCCAGATCGCGATCACGCGGGCGAACAGGCGCATCACCGACAGGTCGAAGCGGACCAGGTCGTCGAGGCCGGGGCGCCGCACCTTGACCGCGACCTCCTCGCCCGACGGCAGGGTGGCGCGGTGGACCTGGGCCACCGAGGCCGACGCCACCGGCGTGCGCTCGAAGCGGGCGAACAGCTCCGCCGGCGGCTGGCCGAGCTCGGCCATGAACGTGCGCTCGACGTGGCGCCAGGCGAAGGCGCCGACGTCGTCCTGCAGCCGCTCCAGGGCCGTGATGACGTGGGGCGGGAACAGATCGGGCCGGGTCGACATGATCTGGCCGACCTTCACGAAGGTCGCGCCCAGGGCGATCAGCAGCGCCGCCAGCCGGGCGCCGAACCAGCGCTGGCGCGCGGCCTTGCCGCGGAAGGTGACGACGAGCCCGAGCCATCCCCCGAACCAGACCAGGCCGTGGACGAGGAGCAGGAGCGCGATCCAGGCGCCGCGGCCGACGAAGCGGAGGGTCCGCACCGCCGCACCCTACACGAGACCGCGCGCCGCCACATCGCCCCGCCTTGAGTCACCGCCCGGTCTTGACTTGTGCCCGCGGGTCCGGTAGCTCATGGCCCTCCCTGGTGTGTAGCTCAGTGGGAGAGCACTACCTTGACACGGTAGGGGTCCGCGGTTCAACCCCGCGCACACCAACGAGCAGGCGGCGAGCAGGCGGCGAGGCGGGTAGCGGGCGGGCGCCTCCGGGCCCCGCCGGGCCGGCCGCGGCCTACTGGACCGTCACGGTGCCCGTCATCGACGGGTGGACCGTGCAGTGGTAGGGGAAGGTCCCGGCGGCGGTGAAGCGGACGCAGGTGTCCTGGCCGATCGAGGTGTCGAACAGGCCGGTGTCGGAGGTGAAGGTGTGGGACCCGACCGAGGTGACCCGCACGACGTCGTCGACCGAGATGGTCACGGCCATGGGCGAGAACATGAAGTTGGTCGCGGCGATGGTGGCGGCCGGGGTCGTGCCGCTGCAGGAGATCACCTGGACCGAGCTGGCGGCGTCGGTGGCGGCGTCGACCGTGACCGCGTCGAGATCGGCGTCGGTCGCCGGGGCGTCGACGGCCGCGGCGTCGATCTGGACCGGCGCGTCGACCGGCGTGTGCTCGTCGTTGCCGCAGGCGGCGGTGAGGGTCAGGGCGCACAGGGCGAGGCGAAGGGCAGGGCTCATGGCGGCGAGGATACGCCAGCGGCGGCCGGCCCGGGGCGCGCCCGGCTTGTCGCTGGCCCGGAAACGCCGCATGCTGCGCCGCCCATGTCGGACGCGTCGCCACCTTCGCCCTCCTCCGCCCCCGTCGATCCGGAGCTCCTCGCCGGCCTGGTCGGCGCGACCCCGACCCTGTCGCCGCTCGAGACCCTGCGCCACTCGACCGCCCACGTCATGGCCATGGCGGTGCAGACGCTGTTCCCCGGCACCAAGGTGACGATCGGCCCGTCGATCGACACCGGCTTCTACTACGACTTCGATCGGCCGACGCCGTTCTCCGAGGACGACCTGCGCGCGATCGAGGCCGAGATGGCGAAGATCGTCGCCGCCGACCTGCCGTTCGAGCGCCACGAGCGCGATCGCGCCGAGGTCCGCGCGATGTTCGAGCGGATGGGCGAGGCCTACAAGCTCGAGCTCATCGACAGCTTCCCGCCCGACGCCACGGTCAGCTACTACACCACCGGCGACTGGCTGGATCTGTGCCGCGGCCCCCACGTCGCGCGCACCGCCGAGATCGGCGCCTTCAAGCTGCTGTCGGTGGCCGGCGCCTACTGGCGCGGCGACGAGCGGAACGCCCAGCTCCAGCACATCTACGGCACCGCCTTCGCCACCCAGGCCGAGCTCGACGCCCACCTCGCGCTGCTCGAGGAGGCCAAGCGCCGCGATCACCGCCGCATCGGCAAGGACCTCGACCTGTTCTCGATCGACGAGGTCATCGGCGGCGGCCTGGTGCTGTGGCACCCCAAGGGCGCGCGCGTCCGTCACGTCATCGAGACCTTCTGGCGCGAGGAGCACTTCGCCCACGGCTACGAGCTGGTGGGCTCGCCCCACGTCGCGCGCGAGGAGCTGTGGAACACCTCGGGCCACACGACGTTCTACAAGGAGAACATGTACGCGGGCATGGACGTCGACGGCCAGCAGTACCTGGTCAAGCCGATGAACTGCCCGTTCCACTGCACGATGTTCAAGAAGGGGCTGCGCAGCTACCGCGAGCTGCCCCACCGCTGGGCCGAGCTGGGCACGGTCTACCGCTACGAGCGCTCGGGGGTGATGCACGGCCTCCTGCGGGTGCGCGGCTTCACCCAGGACGACGCCCACCTCTTCATGACCCGCGAGCAGCTCCCCGTCGAGCTCGAGCGGGTGGTCGAGTTCTGCCTCCACATCCTGCGCACCTTCGGCTTCACCGACTTCAAGCTCTACCTGGCGACCCGGCCCAAGGACTACGTCGGCGCCCCCGAGATGTGGCAGGTGGCCGAGGCCGCGCTGCACGCGGTGCTGGTCAAGTCGGGGCTGCCGTTCGAGGTCGATCCCGGCGGCGGCGCCTTCTACGGCCCCAAGATCGATCTCAAGCTCAAGGACTGCCTGGGCCGCGAGTGGCAGTGCTCGACGGTGCAGGTCGACTTCAACCTGCCCGAGCGCTTCGACCTGTCGTACGTCGGCGCCGACGGCGCCAAGCACCGCATCGTCATGGTCCACCGCGCGCTGCTCGGCTCGATCGAGCGCTTCTTCGCGGTCCTCACCGAGCACTACGCCGGCGCCTTCCCGGTGTGGCTGGCGCCGGTGCAGGCCCGGGTCATCGCCATCGGCGATCGCCAGGAGGCCTACGTCGAGGAGGTGGCGGGGCTGCTGCGCCAGGCCGGCTTCCGCGTCGACACCCACACCGGCGGCGACAAGCTCGGCGCCAAGATCCGCCAGGCCCAGCTCGAGAAGATCCCGTTCATGCTGGTGTGCGGCGACAAGGAGGTGGCGGCGCGCGCGGTCGCCGCCCGCGCCCGCGACGGCAGCCAGCTCCCGGTGATGTCCATCGAGGCCTTCGTCGACCACCTGCGGGCGGCCGCGGCCATCCCCCGGGGCGGCGCGGCCTCCGTGGCCTGAACCGCCCCGATTTGGGTGCATCGCCGGGGTGACCTGAGGTAGAACCGGCCTCCAACCGAACACGAGGATGCACACGATCCCCATGCGAAAGACCGACGTCCTGCCATGAACGGCCGTCCGATGGGCCGCGATGACCGCCGCCGACCCCAGGGCGGCATGCGTATCAACCACCGTATCCGGGTCCCCGAGGTCCGGGTCATCATGGACGAGGGCGAGCAGCTCGGCGTCATGCAGACCCACGAGGCCATCCGGCTCGCCGAGGAGAAGGGCCTCGACCTGGTCGAGATCTCGCCCCGCGCGTTCCCGCCGGTCTGCAAGATCATGGACTACGGGAAGTTCAAGTACGAGCAGGCCAAGCAGACGCGCAAGGCCAAGAAGCACGCGTCGACGGTCGAGATCAAGGAGATCAAGTTCCGCCCCAAGACCGAGGGCCACGACATGGACTTCAAGGTGAAGCATGTCCGCCGCTTCCTCGAGGAGGGCAACAAGGTGCGCCTGGCCGTCGTCTTCCGCGGCCGCGAGATCACGCACCCGCAGACCGGCAAGGCCGTCCTCGATCGCGTGGTCGAGGCCACCACCGACCTCGCCACCGTCGAGGTCAACCCCAACATGGAGGGCCGGCGCATGATCATGATCATCGCCCCCCGGCCCAACGTCATCCGCAAGGCCCAGGAGAACCGCAAGGCCGTCCTCGCCGCCCTGCAGGCCAAGAAGGACGCCGCCAAGGCCGCCGGCAAGCCGCCTCCCGTCGAGGACGAGACTCCCGACGAGCCCGACGAGGACGAGATCAACGCCGACGTCGGCGACGACGACGAGGAGTAGAGGGGACAGGATCCACCCTCCCAGCGCCGCGATCTTGCTGGCCTCCTGGGAGGGGTTGCGTTCCGCGTTACCCTGGTCGGCGTGCCGCGGCCGCGGGCGCGATACGGCCCGTTCCGCGCACTTGGCCGCCGGGGACAGGATCTACCCCCCCAGGGGCCCGATCTCTCACGGCTTTTTGACCCCGCTGCGTCGCGGGGCGGCGGCCAAGTTCCCGCGACAACGGGCTTGCCAAGGCGCGGCGGCTCGTGCATAAACCGCCTTCCGCGCCATGCCGAAGGTCAAGACTCACTCCGGTGCCAAGAAGCGGTTCAAGCGGACCGCCTCGGGCAAGTTCAAGTTCCAGAGCGTGTTCCGCCGCCACCTGCTGACCGGCCGGCGCACCAAGCGCAAGCGCCAGCTCCGCAAGGGCAGCTACGTCGGCCCGGCGCAGCACCACCAGATCGCCGCGATGCTGCCGTACGGCGCCTGAGGCTCGCGCCTCCCGCGCCCGCCTGCATCGCCCCGCCACGACCCACCGGACACGTCACAGAGGTTCCCATGCCCCGCGTCAGACGAGGATTCAAGGCCCGCCGCCGCCGCAACCGCGTGCTCAAGGCCGCCAAGGGCTTCCGCGGCAAGCGCTCGAGCTGCCACGCCGCCGCCAACGAGGCCGTGCAGCACGCCTGGATGCACATGTACCGCTCGCGCCGCCAGCGCAAGCGCGACTTCCGCGCGCTCTGGATCCAGCGCATCAACGCGGCGTCGCGGCTGGTCGGCAAGAGCTACTCGCGGCTGATCGGCGGCCTCAACAAGGCCGGCGTCGGGCTCAACCGCAAGATGCTCGCCGAGATCGCCATCAGCGATCCGCAGGCCTTCCAGGCCATCGTCGCGACCGCCCGCTGATCCCACGATCATCCGGGCTGCGGCCCGGCGCGAACCACCGAGGCCGCCACCGCGCGGCCTCGTTCGTTTTCGGCCCCGCGCGCCCGCGCACCCCTCCGCCGCGCCCCACGCCGCAAGCTCCTCCCCGGGAACGACCATGACCACCACGAGTGATCTCATCGCCCAGCTCGAGCGCCTCGGCGGCGAGTTCGCCCAGGCGATCGCCCCGCTCGCCGACGAGCAGGCCATCCGCGCCGCCCAGGCCCAGTTCCTCGGCAAGAAGGGCCAGGTGTCCGAGGTGATGAAGGCGCTCGGCCGCCTGCCGCCCGCCGACCGGCCGCTGGTCGGCCAGGCCGCCAACCAGGTCAAGGACGCCATCGCCCAGGCGGTGGAGGCCCGCCTCGCCGCCCTGGCCGCCGCCCGCCGCCAGGCCGACCTCGCCCGCACCCTCGACGTGACGCTGCCCGGCCGCCCGGTCGGCGGCGGCCACCTCCACTTGCTCACCCAGGTCCGGCTCGAGCTGGTCGACATCTTCGCCGAGCTCGGCTTCGCCGTCGCCGAGGGCCCCCAGGTCGAGACCGACTGGCACACGTTCGAGGCGCTGGCGATCCCCAAGGATCACCCCGCGCGCGACATGCAGGACACCTTCTACATCGCCGACGAGCTCGTCCTGCGCACCCACACCAGCCCGGTCCAGATCCGGACCATGCAGGCGCACCCGCCGCCCATCCGCATCGTCGCCCCCGGCGTGGTCTACCGCCGCGACGACGACGCCACCCACAGCCCGATGTTCAGCCAGATCGAGGGCCTGGTCGTCGACGAGGGCGTGCGGGTCAGCGACCTGAAGGGCGTGCTGCTCCACTTCGTGAACCGGTTCTTCGGCGGCGCGGGCGGCGCGGGCGGCGGCGGCCTCGACGTGCGGCTCCGCCCCAGCTACTTCCCGTTCGTCGAGCCCGGCGTCGAGATCGACATGTCGTGCGCGTTCTGCGCCGGCGCCGGCTGCCGCCTGTGCAAGGGCACCGGCTGGATCGAGATCGGCGGCGCCGGCATGGTCGACCCCGACGTCTTCGGCCACGTCGGCATCGACGCCGAGCGCTACACCGGCTTCGCCTTCGGCATGGGCATCGAGCGCATGGCGATGCTCCGCCACGGCGTCAACGACATCAAGCTCTACTACGAGGGAGACCTGCGCTTCCTCGATCAGTTCTAGGCGAGACAGGAGCGCACGATGAAGGCGGTCTGGTCCTGGTTGCTCGAGCTGTGCGATCTGCCCCACGCGCCGACGGTGGAGGAGGGCGCCCGCGCGCTCACCGCCGGCGGCCTCGAGGTCGAGGGCGTCACCGATCTGGGCGCCGGCTTCACCGGCGTGGTCGTGGCCGAGGTCGTGGCCACCCGCCCGCACCCGGGCAGCCAGAAGCTCACGCTGGTCGACGTCGTCACCGCCCGCGGCGGCAGCGCGACCCAGGTGGTGTGCGGCGCGCCCAACGTGCCGGCGCCCGGGCGCAAGGTGCTGTGGGCGCCGCCGGGCGCGACCCTGCCCGGCGGCATGACCCTGTCGACCCGCGCGGTCAAGGGCGTCGACTCGCCTGGCATGCTGTGCTCCGAGACCGAGCTCGCGATCGGCGACGACGACCGCGGCATCATCGTGCTCGACGCCGACGACGCCACCGCGCCGGGCGCGCCCGCCCAGCAGGCGCTGGGCGTGGCCGACTGGGTGCTCGAGGTGGCGGCGCCGGCCAACCGCGGCGACTGCCTCGGCCACCTCGGCCTGGCCCGCGAGCTGTGCGCGCTCCTCGGCGGCCGCCTGGTGCCGCCGGCGCCCGGCCCCGACCTGGAGGCGCTGGCCGCCGACCTCGACGCCGCGGCGCTGGCCGCGGTGACCATCGACGATCCGGTCGGCTGCCCGCGCTACGTCGCCCGCGTCATCGACGGCCTCGTCGTCGGCCCGTCGCCGCGCCGCTTCGCCCAGCGCCTGCGCGCCGTCGGCGTGCGCCCCATCTCCAACCTGGTCGACGTCACCAACTACGTCCTGTTCGAGCTCGGCCAGCCGCTGCACGCCTTCGACTGGCACCAGCTCCGCGGCGCGTCGATCGCGGTCCGCCGCGCCCGCGCCGGCGAGCGCATGACCACGCTCGACGGCCAGGAGCGCGCGCTGGTCGCCGCCGACCTGCTCATCTGCGACGGCGAGCACCCGGTGGCGCTGGCCGGCGTCATGGGCGGCGCCGACAGCGAGGTCTCCGCCACCACCACCCGGGTCCTGCTCGAGAGCGCCAGCTTCGAGCCGCGCTCGATCCGCCGCACCGCGCGCCGCCTCGCCCTGCCGTCGGAGGCGTCGCAGCGCTTCGAGCGCGGCGTCGACCCCGAGCTGGCCCCGCTCGCCGCCGCCCGCGCCGCCGCGCTGCTCGCCCGCCTCGGCGGCGGCAAGGTCGCGCGCGGCCACGTCGACGTCTACCCGCGGCCGCCGGCGCGCCCGCGCGTGCCGCTGCGCCTGGCCCGCGCCCGCGCCCTCATCGGCGCCGAGCTCCACGCCGGCGCCTGCGAGGCCGCGCTCCTGCGCCTGGGCTGCGAGGTCGAGCCCGACGGCGCCGCCGGCGACGGCCACTGGACGGTCACCCCGCCGTCGGCGCGCGCCGATCTCACCCGCGAGGTCGACCTCATCGAGGACATCCTGCGCATCCACGGCTACGGCAACGTGCCGGCGACCCTGCCGGCGCTCCACGTCGGCCCGGCGCCGCTGGTCGACGACCGGGCCGATCGCGCCCGCCGCGCCCTGGCCGCCGCCGGCCTCGCCGAGGCCATCACCTTCGGCTTCCAGAGCCGCGAGCGCGCGCTCGCCCTCGGCCTGCCGCCAGGCGATCGCCGCGCCCACCCGGTGGCGGTGCGCAACCCGATGAGCGCCGAGCAGGCGGTGATGCGGACCTCGCTCCTGCCCAACCTGCTGGCCGCCGTCGCCCGCAACGCCAGCTTCGGCCTCGGCGACGTCGCGCTGTTCGAGGTCGGCGCGGTCTTCCTGCGCCAGCCGGGCCAGCCGCTCGAGGGCGAGCCGGCCACGCTGTGCGACGAGCCCCTGCGCGCGGCCGCGGTCCTGGCCGGCGCCCGCCCGCGCTGGCTCGGGCCGCCCCAGCCGTGGGACTACTTCGACGTGAAGGGCGTGCTCGAGCACCTGGCGCGGACGCTGGGCGTCGGCGAGCTGGCGTACGTCGCCGCCGCCGACATCCCGTACCTGCACCCGGGGGTGGCGGCGCGGGTGCGCGGCGCCGACGGCCGGATCCTGGGCGAGCTGGGCGAGGTCCACCCCGACGTGCGGGCGCGGCTCGGCGTCGAGGTGCCGGTGTTCATGTTCGACCTCGCCCTGGGCGAGCTGGCGCCCGCCGCTCCCGCGCAGATGCGCCCGGTGCCGCGCTTCCCCGCCAGCGCGCGCGACGTCTCGCTCCTGGTCGACGCGCCCGTCCCGTCGGCGCGGGTGCGCGACGTCATCCGCGCCGTGGCCGAGCCGCTGGTCGAGACCGTGCGCCTCGCCGAGGAGTACCGGGACGCCGTTCGCCTGGGCGCGGGCAAGAAGAGCATGCTGTGGTCGATCACGTACCGGGCGCCCGATCGGACGCTCACCGACGTCGAGGTCGACCAGGCGCACGAGGCGATCGTGGCCCGGCTGCTGGCGGAGACCCCCGCCGAGCGGCGCTAGCGGCGCGTCCGCGCGTGGGATCTCGCGAGCTTGCGGGGCGCGAACGATCCGCGAGAGATCTCGCGGTCTTGTCCCCCACTCGTTCGCAAGTTGTGATAATGTCTGAGCGTTCCACCCCTTCGGATCACGCCCAGCCGCACGGCGGGCCTGCAAGGAGCGAGCGGAGGATGGCTCGAATGACCAAGGCCGACATCATCGAGGCGGTCTACGAGAAGGTCGGCGGATTCTCCAAGAAGGAGGCCGCCGAGATCGTGGAGAGCGTCTTCAACCAGATCAAGGAGACCCTCGAGCGCGGCGAGAAGATCAAGATCTCGGGGTTCGGCAACTTCATCGTGCGCGAGAAGAAGGCGCGCATCGGCCGCAACCCGCAGACCGGCGAGGAGATCACCATCTCGGCGCGGCGCGTGCTGACGTTCAAGCCCAGCCAGGTCCTCAAGAACATCCTGAACGGCCAGCCCGCGACCTGAGCGGCGCGCCGCCGGGGCGCGCCCGCGAGCCGGGTTCGCGCACTTCGGGAGCGTCGGGAGCTTGCGGGGCGGGGCCCGATGCTGTATCTCGTCCGTCCCACCCGGGGCGTAGCGCAGCCTGGTAGCGCACCAGACTGGGGGTCTGGGAGTCGCAGGTTCAAATCCTGTCGCCCCGACCGGGACGGGACGGTCACCCAGGTGGCCGTCCCGGTTTTCTTTTCGGCGGCGGCGCGGCATGGTGCCGGCGATGTCCGCCCCCGCCTCGAGCCGGCCGCTGGTGCTCATGACCAACGACGACGGCGTCACCGCGCCGCTCCTGGGCGCCCTGGCCGACGCCCTGGCCACCACCGCCGACGTGCTGGTGGTCGCGCCCGAGCGCCAGCGCTCGGCGGCGTCGCACGCCATCACGCTGCACAAGCCGCTGCGCGCCCGCGAGCTGGCGCCCGGGCGATGGTCGCTGTCGGGCACCCCGGTCGACTGCGTCTACCTGGGGCTGCTCCGCCTGGCGCCGCGGCGGCCGGCGCTGGTGGTGTCGGGGCCCAACGACGGCTACAACCTCGGCACCGACGTCTTCTACTCGGGCACGGTCGCGGGCGCGGTCGAGGGCGCGCTGCGCGGGCTGGCCGGGGTCGCGGTGTCGATCGCGCCGCGCGCCACCCACGTCGCGCAGGCGATCGAGTTCGCCGCCGCGATCATCCGCGACGCCAGCGGCACGGTGCCGGGCGGCGAGGTGCTCAACGTCAACCTGCCGGGGCGCGGCGAGCGCCGCTACGCCTGGACCACGCTCGGCAAGCGCAACTACGGCGACGACGTCACCGAGCGCGCCGATCCGTGGGGGCGGCCGTACTACTGGATCGGCGGCGGCGCGATCGGCCACGACGACCGGCCGGGCAGCGACTGCAACACCGTCGCCGACGGCGTGGTGAGCGTGACGCCCCTGCGCTTCCAGCTCGATCATCCGGAGCGCCTGGCGGCGCCGCCGTTCGCCGTCGGCGGCTTCGAGCCGGCCTGATCCCCTCGCGAGCTCCGCGCCGCGACCCCGGCGGCTGGTGCTACGCTCGCCGGCGATGCGCGCGATCGTCGGCCGGCTCCTGGGCTCCGCGTCCCTGGCCGTGACCCTGGGCCTGGCCGCCTGTGCGTGCAAGCCGCGGGCGGGCGGGGCGGCGATCGGCGGCGACGGCGGTGGCGGCGGTGGCGGCGATCCCGCGGCGTGCGCGGAGCTGGCGCCGACGGTGCGCGCGCTCTACCAGGCCGAGGCCGGGCCCGACGGCCTGACCGCCGAGGAGGTCGCCGACAACACCGAGCTGGTGCTGGCGGAGTGCCGCGAGGCGCCGGCCCGCGTGGTGGCGTGCGCGCGGGCGGCGACCGGGGTGGCCCAGCTCGAGCGCGACTGCCTGGCCCCGCTCGACGACGAGGGCAGCGAGGGCCGGCGCTTCGGCGCGGCCGCCGGCGCCGGGCGCTGACACCGCCAGCGGCCATGGTGGCGCCCCGCGCCGCCGGCGCCGGGCGCGGACGCGGCCTGCAACGTCGGCGCCGCCGCCGTGTCCTGGCGACGATGGTAGGCTCGTCCGCGATGCGCTCCTCGCCCTCCGCCGCCCTCGCCGTGACCCTGCTGCTCGGGGTGGCCGCCTGCGGCCCGAAGGGAGGGCAGGGCCCCCGGGAGGCGCCGCTGCCGCCGGGGCCGAGCGAGCTCGAGCGGCGCCAGGCGGCGGCGTGCGAGGCGCTGGGGCCGCGGCTGACCGAGTGCGCGATCGCCGACGCCCGGGCGACGATGACGCCCGAGGCCCTGGCCGAGCTCGACATCGAGAAGACCGCGCCGGTGCACACCCGCGAGTTCATCGCGTCCTGCACCGCCGACACGCTGTCGTCGCGCCAGGTCCGGGTGTACGAGGTCTGCATGCGCGAGGAGCGCGAGTGCGCGCCGCTGCTCGAGTGCCTCCGGCACGCCAGCCCGCAGACCGAGGCGGGTGAGGGCGCCCGCCCGGAGTAGGCGCGTCGATCGTTGTGCGCTAGCCTCGCGGCCATGACGAGGATGACGGTCCTGGCCCTGGCGATCGCCGCGAGCGTCGCCGCATGCAAGAAGAAGGAAGCGCCCGCCGGCGGCGCCACCGGCACCGGCACCGCCGGCGCGGGCACCGCGGCCCCGCCCCCGGTGACGCGGCCGTCGCAGGGCGCGCTGCAGGCGATGCCGGCGCTGACCCTGCCCGACGATCCGGCGCGCGACGCCAAGATCGCGCTCGGGCACGCGCTCTTCTTCGACAAGCGGTTGTCGGTCGACGGCTCGCGCTCCTGCTACTCGTGCCACATGAACGAGAACGGCTCGGGAGGAGCGGATCCGATCGCGATCGGCCCCGGTGACAAGAAGCTCACCCGCCACTCGCCGGTGCTGTGGAACATCGGCTACCAGAAGGGCGGCTTCTACTGGGATGGGCGCGCCGCCACTCTCGAGGAGCAGGCGACCGCGGCGTGGGCCGGCGGCAACCTCGGCGTCGGCAAGGACAACCTGGGGGCGAAGGCGGCCGAGGTCGGCAAGATCGCCGGCTACCAGCCCCTGTTCCAGGCCGCCTACGGCGACGCCGCCGCCAGCCCCGATCGTATCGCCGGCGCGCTGGCGGCGTACATGCGCACGATGGTGTGCGCCGACACCGCTTACGACCGCTTCGCGAAGGGCGACAAGGCGGCGCTCACCGAGGCGCAGCAGCGCGGCCTCGACGTCTTCCTCGGCAAGGGTCAGTGCAGCGCCTGCCACACCCCGCCGCACTTCTCGATCGCGATGCAGGTCGAGGGCGGCGTGTACTTCAACGCCGGCATCGGCACCGCCGGCAAGGCCGAGCAGGACGTCGACGTCGGCCGCCAGGCGGTGACCGGCAACCCGTCGGACTGGGCGGCCTTCAAGGTGCCGACCCTGCGCAACGTCGCGCGCAGCGCGCCGTACTTCCACGACGGCTCGATCGCGACCCTGGCCGAGGCCGTGGCCTACATGGCCAACGGCGCCCAGGCCAACAAGAACCTGTCGGCGCTGCTCGGCTCCAAGAACCTGACCGCGGCCGAGCTGGCCGACCTGGTCGCGTTCATGAGCGCGCTCGACTGCGGCGACCTGACCGAGCCGACCCTGCCGTAGGGTCGGGCCGGGTCGTCCACCGGCGCGACCGACCGGCGCGACCGACCGGCGCGACCGACCGGCGCGACCGACCGGGTCGCCGACCGGCGCGGCCGACCCGGTCGCCGCCGAAACGGCGACGAGCCTGCCTCCGGGTGGAGCGCAGGCTCGTCGCGACCGCCGCCGGGGAGCGCGCTCGCGCCCCCGGGCTGGCGCCGTGCCTCAGGGGCTACAGGCGCCGGTGGCCACCGTGCAGGTGAAGTAGTCCCACGGCTGGCCGGTGGTCAGGGTCGAGCTGTTGGCGTTGACGCCGCACTCGAGATCGCTGTCGCAGGCCGGCAGACAGACGTTGGTGGTGAAGCCGGTGGTGCAGGCGTAGCCGCTGCCGAGGCTGGCGCACTCGGCGCTGCTGGTGCAGGTCGTCGTGCACACGCTGAGGTGGGCGTCGGACTCGAAGGCGATGTAGCTGCACTGGCCCGAGGTGCAGTCGTCGCCGGAGTCGCAGGCGGCGCCGGCGGCGCGGGCGCCGGCCGGGATGAACTCGCAGACCCCGCTGGTGCATGCGCCGCGGTAGAGCTGGGTCGAGTGGACGGCGGCGCAGTCGGCGCTGGTGGTGCAGGTCTGGACCGCGGTGCGGGTGACCGACAGGTCGTAGGCGTGGGCCGCGGTCGTGGCCGCGCCGGCGTTGGCGATCATCAGGTAGTACGTGCCGGCGGGCAGGTGGCTGAGGGTCACGACCTCGGGGTTGACCCACCACGACAGGCCGAGCAGGTTGCCCTCGTCGTCGTAGACGTAGACGTCGAGGTCGGCGGTGCCGGTCCAGCTCAGGCTGGCGACCAGGCCCTCGCCGTCGGCCGCGGTGGTGACGCGGTACCAGTCGCGCTCGGTGCCGGGGGTGTTGCAGATCGCGCCGGGGAGCGAGGTGGCCACCCCGATGGCGCCGGTCAGATCGCGGGCGCCGGCCGGGCCGTCGTCGCCGGTGCCGGCGTCGCCGGCGTCGTCGCCGGTGCACTGGGCCGGCCCCGCCACGCACTCGCCGACCGCGCACACCGGCTCGCCGGCGGTGGTGCAGTCGAACGCGGTCGAGCACTCGGGCAGCGACAGGGTCAGGGTGTACGCGGTGGCGGCCGCGTCGTTCATGGGGGCGTAGCGGAAGACCTCGATGTAGTAGTCGCCGGCGGCGGGCAGGCTGGCCAGGAGCGTCTCCGACATCGCGACGGTGGAGAAGCCGGCGGCCACGCGGTTGCCGGCCGCGTCGTGGACGCGGATGTCGAGGTCGGCGGTGACGGTCCAGGTCGCGGCGATGCGCAGGCCGCCGGCGGCAGGGGCCGTCACCTCGTACCAGTCGCTCTCGGTGGCGGGCAGGCTGCAGACCGCGGCGTCGACCGTGGTGGGCGTGCCGGCGGTGGGGAAGGCGAGGGGGCGGGCGGCGGCCGGGCCGTCGTCGGGCTCGCCGGCGTCGTCGCCGGTGCAGGCGGCGCCGCCCGCCACGCAGGTGCCGCTGGCGGGGTCGCACACCGGCGCGCCGCCGGTGGTGCAGTGGAACGACGTGGTGCACTGCACGCACTCGAAGTTGCTGCAGATGGGCGCGTCGGCGCTGGTGCACTCCGGGTTGGTGGTGCACTCGGCCTGGCGCACGCTGACCGTGTAGGCGCCGGTGGACAGGGTCACGCCGTCGGCGGTGTCGACGATCAGGAACGCGGCGCCGCCGGCGGGGGCGACGAACTCGCCGCGCTCGAAGGCGAGGCTCTGATCGACGAGGAGCAGGCAGGCGCCGGTGGCCGGCGCGCCGCCGGCGCAGGTCGTGGTGACGTAGACCCCCAGGTCCTCCTCGGTGTCGAGCTCGACCACGTAGGTCGCGCCGGCGGTGAGGCCGGTCAGCGCGATCACCTGATCCTCGCCGTACGGGCCGTAGTACCCGCGCTCGTCGGCGCAGGCGCCCGCGCCCACGTCGAGGTCGTCGCCGGCGCCGACCACGGCGCCGCTGAACGTGGCCGGGTAGGTCGAGAGCGTGGTGGCCTCGACGCCACAGGCGCCGCCGGTGGGGGCATCCGGGCCGGCGTCCGGGTTGTTGCCGTCGTCGCCGTCGTCGCCGCCGCAGGCCGCGGCCAGGAGGGCCGCGACAGGGATCAGGTAGGTGAGGGTGCGCATATGGGGAGGCACCCTATGCGAGCCCGGTTCGCGGCTCAAGCCCGAAGTGCGGGCCGGCCGGCGGGCCGGTCAGACGAGCCGAAGCGTCGCGCGCGAGTGCCCGCGGACGTCCTCGAGGATGACCGCGCGGCGCTGGCTCACCGGCAGCACGACGAGGCGCATGGGCGGCGGGTCACGAGGGGACCTGCTGTCGGCGCTTGCTCGCGTACATGCGCGCGTCGGCCTCGGACAGGAGCGCGTCGAGGCCCGGGGCGGAGCCCGGTTCGAAGCCGACCGCGCCCAGGCTCCACCGCACCGGGGGGAGGGGGGCTCGCGTCCGGTTGAGGCGGTGCAGCTCGGCGCCGAGGCGCGCGCCGATCGCGCCGAGGTCCGGGGTGACCGGGTCGGTGACCAGCACGACGAACTCATCGCCCCCGATGCGGGCGATGGCGTCGGCATCCCCGAAGATGCGGCGGAGCACCCCGGCCGCGTCTCGCAGGAGCTCGTCGCCCGAGGCGTGGCCGAGGTCGTCGTTGACGCCCTTGAGCCCGTCGAGATCGACGTAGATCAGTACCCCGGCCAGGCGCTTGCGACGCGCGGTCGCGAGCTGGCTGCTGCCGAGCGCGAAGAAGCCACGCCGGTTGAGCAGCCCGGTGAGATCGTCGTGGAGCGCGATGACCTCGAGCTCGGCGGTGCGTCGCTCGGCGCCGGGCGGCACCAGCGATCTGGCCAGGGCGTGGCCGAGGAGCGCGGCGACCCCGGTCAGCGCGCGCTCGATCTCGTCCCGCGCCTGCGTACGCTCGACGAACAGCAGCTCGACCACCGAGGCCCGCCCCGGCACCGCGAGGGCCACGGCCGAACGCAGGCCCGCGGCCGCCGCGTGCTCGGCCATGGCGACGTCGCTGCGCCCGGCAAGATCGTCGAGCCACTGCGGCCCGGTCGCCAGGATCGCTCCCTGGACGAAGCGGTCGGTGTCGATCGGCCAGCTCCCGTCGCGGACCAGCGGCTGGAAGCGCAGCTCCGCGGCGTGCCACGCCCGCACCCGAACCCGGCCGGGCACGTCGATCGCGACCACGTCGGCGAACGCCGCGCCGGCGTGCCGGGCGAGCGCGACCAGCACCGCGTCGACGGTGGCGTCTCCAGCGGCGAGCAGGAGCAGGCTCGCGAGGGCGCGCTCCTGGCCGAGGGCGCGATCGGCCGTCGCCCGCATGCGCCGCTCGTCGTCGGACGCCAGGAGCGCCGCGGCGACCTCGGCGTGATCGCGGAGGATCCGGATGTCGCGCGCGGTCCACGCCCGCACCTGATGGTCGACGGCGGCCACCACGCCGTCCACCAGCGCACCGCGGCGGATCGGCACGCCGGCATACCCGACCACGCCGAGCTCGGCGAGCGCGCGGTCACCGGCGGCGATACGGCGGCGCGCGTCGTGGACGATCGCAGGCCGATCGTGGGCGTGGACGTGGCGGCACAGCGGGCTCACCGCGGCGTCGTGGAGGACGCGGGGTTGACCAGCGCCCAGGCCGGCCGCGCCGACCAGCTCCTGGCGATCGGCCGCGAAGGTGCTGATCAACACCATGGGTACGCCGAGGGCGGCGGCGGCGGCGTGCGCCAGCGCGTCGAGCCCATCGCGCCCGACGGACCGTTCGACGCCACCGTACGACCCGACCACCATGGAGGCACCCTAGCACGATTGTCCCTTGCGTCCGCGGCCCACTCGGCCAGGCTGCAGACGGAGGTGGTCGATGAGGAGGAGCGCGGACATGTTCGAGCGACGCCGTCACGCCCGGGTCGAGCTCGCGGGCACCGTCGTCGAGCGGCGCGGCGCGGGAGGCCACGGGCGCATGCTCGACCTGTCGTGCGGCGGCCTCCGCTACCAGGCCGACGCCGGGCCCCGGCCCCTGCGCCGCGGCGACCCGATCACCCTCGACCTGCGGCTCGACGGGGCGCGCGCGCGGTGGGTGCGGGTGCGCGGGCGCGTACGCCGCGTCGACGACACCGGCGCGGTCGCGGTTTCGCTCGGGGAGGTGCCGGCGGGCTTCGACGATCTGGTCCAGATCGAGCTGCTCGCCAGCCTCGAGTGTCAGGCCGTCGAGCACGTGCTCGTCGTCGATCCCGATCCGGTGACGCGCGCCCGGTTGGCCGGCCGCCTGCGCGCCACCGGGCGCCACGTCACCGACGTGGCGACGCCGCTCGACGCCATCTTCCACCTCGACGAGTCGGGCGTCCACCCGCGGTGGGTGGCCATCGCCGACACCCGGCCCGACGTCATCGCCAGCGGGCTGCGCGCCTACCTCCGCGGCGAGTACCCCGCGCTCCGCCAGCTCCGCCTGGTCCACGCGGCGGGGTGAACCGCGCGGCGGCGGGGGCGCGGTCGCGCGGGTTGCGTCCGGAGCGCGGGTTGCGGCGCGGGCGCCGGGCTGGCAGAGTGCCCCGCAGCGGTCCCATAGCTCAGCCGGATAGAGCGACGGTTTCCTAAACCGTAGGTCGGAGGTTCGAGACCTCCTGGGATCACGAAATCATTGGAGATTCGCTGGGCACAATCGGGAGTGTGCCCAGGAGTGTGCCTGGGCACAGTGGGCACAGTGGGCACGCTGATTGTTTCGTCGGGCGACGCCGCGAGAGGCGCCGGCTCGTCGTCGCACGCGTCCTTGTCGAGCGCGATCGACGGCTCCTCGTCGTCGCCACCGCCGTCGTTCCCTCCGTCGTCGTCGCCGTGGTCCGCGCTGGCGTCCACAGGCGGCAGCTCGATCGTGAGCTTCATCAGCTCGGCGCACTGCACGGACCACGCGATCGTCGTGTACATGCTCAGCACGTCGCCGTTCCCGCTGTGGGTCCAGATCTTGACGATGTGCGGCGGGATGCCGTCCTCCTGGGCCGCCGAGACGAAGGTGCGGCGCAGGTCGTGTGCCCGGCGGCCGCGGATGCCACAGAGCGCGAGTTCGCGCTGGAGCCGCTTGAGCGCGTTCGTCGACGAGCACGGCTTCATGTTGCGCGTCGGCACGATCAGATCGTCCGGCCTCGGCGCGCGCTTGTACCGCTTCGCCCAGCCGTGCTCCTTCCACTCGGTCAGGATGCGCGCGAGCACGGGATGCACCGGCACCTCCCGGGTGGCCTTGGTCTTGGTGCCGTCCTTCTCGTACGACCGCGACACGATCAGCTTGCCCAGCGGCTCGCAGCTCGTGTCGTAGGCGCTCCATCGCAGGCCGGCGGCCTCGCCATGCCGGACGCCCGCGAGCCCCTCCAGGGCGATGAACACGCGGCGGTCGGCCTTGATGCGTGGGTGCGAGAGCAGGAGCACCAGCTCCTTTCGCTCGTAGATCGCCGTCGGGCGCCACGACGGATCCTTGTCGACGTTCTTCGGAAGCAGCCCCTTCTCGATCACGACCGGGCTCGCGGCGATGTGCTCGTCGATGACAGCCGACTTGAAGAGGCGCCCCAGAAGCATGAAGACGTGGCGAACCGTACGAGGCGCGAGCCGCTGCCCCTTGTTGCGGCTGCTGTCGCTGGTCTTCTGCTTGATCGTGCAGATCAGGTCGCGGATGTGGCGCGGCCTCACGTCGGGCAGCGCCATGCTCCCGATGTACGGGTACACGTGGAGCGCCAGCCGGGTCTCCTCGTCGTCCACCGAGCCGATGTGGCCCCGGCGCCGCTCGATCCACTGCTCGCCGTACTGCTTCACGGTCGGCGCATCGACATGGGTGGGTGCGGTCGTGCCGTTCGACGGCGCGGGATGGGCCGGCTGGGGTGCGGCCATCGGCGCCACGGCGCTCGCCTGCGTCGGCTTCGGGGTCTTGCGGGACTCCTCCAGGACTTGGCGCTCGATCTCCCGAAGCAAGGCGTCCGCCTTGCTCTCCTGGCCGCGTCGATAGCCGCTCGCCCTTCGGTCGAGGTCGCCCGACGCGTTCCTGTACTTGAGCCAGATGCTCTCACCCCGGTAGTACCTCGAACCCATCGCTACCTCCCGCGCCGGTTCCGCGGCGCGTGCTCCTTGATGTAGTGCTCGACGATGCGACGCGCGAGGGTGCTGTGCCCGACGCCCGCGCGCTCGGCGAGCGCGAGCAGGGCATCATGGTCCGCGTCGCGCAGACGGAAGCACACGGGCTGTCGGGCGTACATCGCCCGTCCCAGTGCTTCCGGGCCCGGCGTTCTCTTCTGACCCATGTATTACATCGTGCCATACAGAAGGGGCTTCCTCAAGCCGCGTCGGAGAGGAATGCTTGCGCTTCCCGGATGACGCTCTCTGCGGGCGCCGCGAGAAACCGCTCCAGCTCGCGCCGCCGGATGCGGAAGACGCGCCCGGCCCGCGACGCCTTGAGGCGCCGTTCTCGGATCCATCGGCGGATCGTGCCGGGCGCGACCGCTGCCAGTCGGGCGGCCTGCGCGAGGGACATGTAGCCTTCGCCTTCGTCGTCGGCCTCACCCGGCGCGTTGCGGCGCGCCTGCGCCTGGAGCGCGGCGTGCAACTCCTCACGCACGACGCCGCGCACGACGTCGCGGAGCAGATCCTCGAAGGTGCGGGCGCCGTTCATGACCGCCTCCGACGAGCACCGGACCGCTGCGGCGGTGACACGAACTCGATCCGGAGGCCCCGGTCCCGTCGCGGTGCCAGGGCGGCGGGCACCGTGGAGCTTCCCGCGGCGTCCTCCTTCGGGAGGCCGGCCGACAGCTTCGCGATCAGAAGGTCGAGCGCCTGCCCCGGCTCGATCTGCGAGAGCGGGTGGGGCGTCGGTGCGTTCGGCACGGCCAGCGGCTTGCCGGCCTCGGTGTCGAGCGCGGTCAGGATGGTGCGGCACGCCTGCGCGCCGACCGCCTTCTGTTCGGGGTTCGCGCCCTGGGTCACCGCGGCGCGGATGGCTTCGATCAGATCGTTCATGGTGGGACTCCTGTCTCGAGGTCAGAAGGGGACGTCGTCGGGTTGGCCGATCACGTTGTCGCGGGGGCGAAGCCGCGCGATGAGTCGCGCCTCCTCGTCGAGCGCCTCCTCGGGGGACGTGACGCGCACGGCGACCTCCACGCGCGCACGGTCGTAGGTGAGGCCGGGGTCATGCCCCTCGGCGTACTGGCCCGCCCAGAAGCCTTTCCACCGGCGCCAGGTTTGAAGATGTCGTGTGAGCGTCTCGAACAGGCGGCCCGTGTTGCTCTGCCCGACGTAGACGACGACGGGACGCCCGTTCGCGCGGCGCTCGCGGATCACGTAGACGCCCGACTTGCCCTTGAGCGCGTGGAGCCAGTCGGGATAACGCTCGCCGGTGTCGCCGACCGGGCGATACGACAACCCGGCGTTGCGCCTGGCGGACGTCGCCCAGGACCACGGCACGCTGCGGCGCTCCCAGGCGTCGAGGTACGGACCGGGGTTGGTCACGCCGCCGCGATCGTCCCTGCCGCGCCACAGCTCGAAGTGGAGGTGCATGAGCTTGCGCGGATCGCCGGGGTCGTAGCCGATGAACCCGACCGGCTGGCCGGCGGCGACGGTCTGCCCGACGGCCACCGAGACGTGCGAGAGATGCGTGTAGTAGGTGGTCCAGCCCTCCGGGTGGAAGACCTTCACCGTGAAGCCGACGCCGGTCCATCGCGCGTACACGACGACGCCAGCGCTCGCGGCCAGCGCCGGCACCGTGTCCGGCATGAAGTAGCGGTCCGTGCCGTGGCGCGAGCCGGGCGGGTAGACGTCGGCCAGCTCGCCGAGCTGACGGCGCCGGAACATGATGTCCGCGCCGAGGTGCAGCCGCGGGATCGTGACCGCCGGCCGATCGGGCTTCTTGATCGTGGTCGTGCGGCGGGACGCCCACCCGTCCGAGACCTCGGGGCGGCGGCCGTCGAGGTCGGGGACCGGGAAGACCCAGGTCGCGCGGCTGGTGGGAAGGGGCGACAGCATGGCTATCGTCCGCTCACGACCGCGTCGTGGACGGTGGTCGCGAGCCGTCCCTGGGCGAAGATGGCGACGCCGGCCGCGTTGAGCGCGCGGACGAAGGCGACGAGATGGCCCTGGATGGTGTCGCCGGTGACGCGGAGGTTCGCCTTGCCGGACGCGCGGCACGCCGCGATCACGCTCGGGAGGTCCGACGCGGCGCCGTCCAGCTCGATCACCTTCCCGCGCAAGAACACCTCGCAGGGCGCCGCCTCGGTCGGTCGCGCTTCGTCCGGCGGGCTCGCCGACGTCGGCGCGCCCTCGCCACCGTGCCCATCGCCGGAGCCGCCGCCGACGCGGCGCAGCAGCCACCACAGGAGCAGGGCGCCGCCGCCGATGGCCCCGACGGTGATCGCGGTGTCGTTGCCCTTGTCGTTGTTCGCCATGGTCCGCGCTCCGGTCAGGGGGTCTTGATGACGGTGGCGACACCCGCGGTGATCAGCGCGCTGTACAGCTCGCGGTTGACCGTGACCGACGCATCGGGGGCGACGGCCAGCTCGGCCCGGCCGGCGACCTTGCAGCGTGCGACCGCGGTCGCGATGTCGACGGTCTCGCCTTCGAGCGTGAGGCCGCTCCGGTCGAGCTTGAGCGAGCACGGCCCCGGCTTGCGCGGCGGGGCCGCGGGGGTCACGCTCGACGCGACCTGCGTACCCGGCCCGGCCGGCGCCGTCGTGGCGCCGGGCGGCGGCGCCGAGCGATCGGGCGGCTTCTTGCCGTCGCGGGTGAAGGGGTAGATCGCGACGCCTGCGCCTGCCCCGAGAGCGAGCGCGAGGGCGGCGGTGGTTGCGTTCGACATGGGAGGACTCCTTGCGCGCTCAGTCGCGCAGTGCGTTTGCGACGAGCAGGACGCCACCGAAGACGGCGGCGCCGATGCCCACCATCAAGAGCGCGTGCGCGACGCCATCGGCGACGCCGGCCGCGCCATGGGCCACGGTGCCCGCCGCTCGACTGACGGGGTTGGAGGTCAGGAAGCCGTTGCGCGCCTGCTCGGAGAGCGAGCGCTCGCGGAGGTAGAGAGCGGCGACGCTCTTGGCCCAGCGCACGCGGGCCGGGTCGTACAGGAACCGGACGCCGCCGAGCGAGCGGGCGTTCTGCGCCACGAGATCGATATCGACGTCGCGAGCGCCAAGCTCCTTGAGCTTGCCGACGACGCGCATGACGCCCGCGCTGGCCGAGAATCCTGCGTTCCAGCCCTGGACGACAAGCTCCACATAGCGCGGGTTGGTCCAGTCGGTTCGCATGTTGCGCACGTCGCCGTGACGTCGCTGGTAGCCGTCGGCGATGAAGCGCAGGAGCCAGCACGCGATCTCGATGTTGGTCGCCGGATCGAGCAACCGCTCGCGGCCGTAGCTGGTCCCGTGCCGTTGGTTGAAGTCGCCGCGCACGTCCTCGGTGATCTGGAGCAGGCCCCAGGCGGCGCCGCCCTTGCCCGTCGCGGTGGGCTTCATGCCGGACTCGCGCATCGCCAGCGCGCGGAGGAACTCGATCGGCACGTCGCGCCGGTACTTCTCGAACAGCGGATCGAAGGTGCGCGGCAGCGATCCGGGTGGTGGGGCGCTCGCCGCGGTGGGGACCTGGTCGGGCGAGGTCACCGGCCCGGCGTCGACCTGATCGGGCGAGGTGACCGGGCCGCCATCGACCGGCTCGGGCGACGCGGGAGGCGCGGCCGGCGCGATCGGGGTGGGGTCCGCGATCGGCGTCGAGCTGACGCCGATCGTCGGCGCGGGCCGCGCGGCGGCGGTCGGCGCCGCGTTGGCCGCGGTCGGCGGCAGCGGCGCCGCCGCCGCCTGCGCCTCCCTGGGAAGGAACCACCGGCTCCCGAAGTAGCCGGCGAGCCCGCCGCCGACGAACAGCGCGCCGGCCAGGAGTGCATCGGTGGAGGTGTCATCGGCCATGGGTTGCTCCGGTGGACATCGATGTGGATCGGATCGGGGTCTGGAGTCGCGCGAGCGATCGACGGACCATCACGGTTGGTTCAGTCGGTCAGTCAGTCACTCGGCAGTCGTGCACGTCTGGTGTGGGTCACCCGCCCGGGTAGATGTGGATCTCCTGGGGGATCACCGCCGGCTCGTCGCACGGGCAGTCCTGCTCCGGGACGTCGTCGCCGGGCGACGACGGCTCGGGCTCGGGCTGGTCCGACGGCTCGGGGGGCGCCTTGTACTGCGGGGTCTGCGAGAGACCCGCCCAGCACGGGGACGCGTCCGGCGCCGTGGCGCCGCTCGCCTGCCCCTTGCTCCGGTACGAGGGCGCCGCACCACCGCCGAACAGCGAGCACCAGAGGTTCGCGAGGAACCCGCCGGTGCTCGGCGCCGACGGCGACGCCTTGCCCTTGCTCCGGTAGCCGGGAGCGTTGCTGCGAAAGAGGAAGTCCATCGTCCTTGCCTCCTTGCGCGGCTAGCGCCGCATCACCTTGCCGATCACCTCCGCGAGCACGCGGATGCGGTCGACCTGCTTGGCGTGGCCCGCGAGCGCGGTCTGGTAGATCACCAGGTTCTCCACGTCGGTCTCCACGTCACCCTGCGCCGTCGGGGCGCCGGGCAGCGGCTGGAGCGCGGTGAGCGCGAGCGCGGCCAGCTCGATCAGCTCGGCGTTGCTCATGCCCGCGAGCCCCGCCGCCTGGGCCGGCTGGTGGTAGACCACCGTCGGCTGCGCCGGGTAGCTCGGCGGGTAGTAGGGGCGCGGCGCCCCGATACCCCCGCCGGTGATCACCGTCGGGCGGACGCTCGGCGGCACCACGATCCCGCCGGAGGGTCGGCGGACCCCCGGCGCCGAGGGGCGCCGGTTGTCGATGGCGAGGGGACGCGCGTTGCGCTCGTCGTAGTCGAGATCGATCACGTTGTAGTCGGCCATGGTTCAGTCCTTTCGTTGGTTCGTTGCTGTGGTGGCCCGTGACCGCTCGCGCGAATCCAGACTCCGATCCGTTCCGTTGCTCGCCGCGCTACGCGGCGAGGTCCTCCAGGTCGTAGACGTCGGCCCCGGCGAGGTCGGCGTCGCGCCAGTCGGGCTCGCCCAGCTCGCCCAGCTCGTTCATCGCGTCGCGGAACATCGAGGTGACGAACCCGCCGCCTCGATCGCTCTGCGGGCGCTGGGCCGCCGCCTGCGCCGCCCGCTCGGCGGACAGCTTCTCCGCGGCGGCCTTCTCGGCGGCCAGCTTCTCGGCCGCCGCCTTCTCCGCGGCCGCGCGCCGCTCCTGCGCCTCGGTCTCCTCGGCGATCGCACGCTTCGCCATGAGCGAGAGCGCGAGCTGGCCGGCGCCCGCGGACGCGACGCTGTTGCCGACGACGCGCGTGGTGCCCTCGGTGAGCAGCGCCGCCGCCCCGCCGCCCGCGATCATGATCGCGGCGCTGGTCGTCGGCTTCACGATCTTCTGGTTGACCGCGAGCCCGGAGATGACGGCGCTGCCGGCGCCGCCGACGACGGCGGCAAGCGCATCCTTCCAGCCGGGCAGCGGCGCGCGGCGGGGGATGTAGCGCCGACGGGGCGCGGAACCGGCCGGGGCCGCGTTGCGGCGCCCGTGCTTCTTCGGCTTCTTCTTCATGACGTGTGCTCCTTGTCGTGGGGGGGTGAGCCGCGGACCGCGACCTACGCGGGCCGGCGGAAGTGCCTGGGCGAACCGACGCAGTCGACGCACGGCATCGGCGCGACGCGCACGGCGGGCCGGGGCGTCGGCGCCTCGATCTCGCCGCGCAGGTAGGCGCTCACCAGGCGCGCACCGTCGGGGACCGAGACGCGCGTGAGCGCGGCGATCCAGGCGTCGAGCATCGGGCGCGACAGCCGCTGCGCCTCGTCGCTGGCGGCGGCGGCCTCGACGGGCGGGAGCGCGGCGTGAATCGAGCGCAGGTGGCGCAACACGGACGGCGCGATCGGGACGGGCTGCGGCGTCGGCGGCACGGGACGCACGGCCGGGGCGTGGTCGAGCGGGAGGCCGAGCTGGTCGAGCAGCGCCGCGACCTGATCGACCCCGAGCCCGATCTCGGCCTCGAACACGCGCACCAGGAGCGCGGCGGTGAACAGCAGATCCCCCCGCGGCTCGGTGCGCGGCGTCTTGCCGCGCAGGAGCGCGCGGACGTAGCGGTGCGCGCTGCGGACCCGGCGGGTGCCCTCGGGCCAGTCGCCGACGTCCTTGCGCGCCAGGGCGAAGGCCCAGCCGAGCAGATCGTCGATGGCTTCGATCGCGGGTCCGCAGTCGATGCCGTCGTCGTCGTCCGCCGCGAGCGCGGCGATGGTCGCCGGATCGGGATGCCGGCTCGGGCGGCGCGGCGTCACGCGGCGCGCCGTGGAGGTCTTCGCGGTGGTCTTGATGGTGGTGTGCGTGGTCTCGGACATGAGCGTTCCTTTCGGCCGGGCAGCCCTCGGCCGGTGGCCGTCGCCGCGGGATGCGGTCGTTCGGCGGGTTCGGGGCGCGCGGCTCGACGTGAGCGCGCGGCGGTGAATGGTGCGCCTAGCTCGAGAAAGAGTGTCCGCCCTGCGGACACGGGAGCTCTGGCTTGGCGTGAGCCGGATCGAGAGGCTAGAGCTTCGAGGCGAGCCACCTCCCGGCGAGCGCCTCGGGGGTGAGCGCAGCGAGCGATCCGATCATCGGCGGCGGCGTGGCGAGCGCGCCGAGCGTGCGGCCCTCTCGGTTCAGCTCCCGCTCGACCGTCGACAGCATGGCCGGCGACGCGCCGAGCATCGCGAGCTTGATCCGCAGCGCCTCGATCCCGGCCTGCATCCCGAGCCGGCCGCCGACCCGGCCCAGCGCGCCGAGCAGCGCGGTATCCGGCCGCAGGGTGTAGCCGCCGATCCGCAGCTCGGGCGCGTTGCGGACCGCCGGCGCGGTGCGCGCCTTCCAGTCCTCGGCGGCGGCCTGGTCGAGCTTGTCGACCGCGCGCGCGGTGGCCTCGACGATGCGCGGCCCGGCCGGTCCCCACTGATGGGACTCGCGACCGGCGAGCGCCAGCATGAACGCGATGTCCTTCGCGTCGGCCATGCAGAGCGGCTCCCCGATGAACAGCGCCCGCACGGCCCGGTGGCCGTTGCAGACCCGACGACCTCCGTCACGGAAGGCACACGCCGGCTCCTCGGCCATCTTCGCGACCCACGCGACGGTGCGCTCCGGGGTCATCGCGATGCACGACGCGTTACGCGCCTTCGCGGCCTGGCGGAACAGCGCGCCGGCCAGCGCGTTGCGCGAGTGGTACGGATCGAGGATGACGGGCTCGCCGTTCTCCACCGGGAACGTGTGCAGGCCGTTCGGCGTGTTCACCGTGGCCAGCCGTCGAACCGGGCCCGGATCGATGTGCTCGGCGATGGCGAGGTAGTGGGCGGCGGCCTCGACGCAATTGAACTCTGCCGGGTTCTTGCGGAGTCACTGAGCGGGCGAGCACGCGTCCACCTTCGGCGTCTCGGCTGGGTTGCCCTCGTCGGCCAGGAACGGACGCGAGCGCAGCTCCTCGATGAGAGAGGCGGTGGTCCGGTGAGGCGCCGCCAGGGCGAGGATCTCCGGATCTCGATCGCGGACCCATCGGGCGACCTCCTCGGTGATGGCGCCGAGGCACACGTCGTCCTCCAGCTCGCCGGGATGCAGGTTGGTGTGAAGGGGGACGGCGATCACGACTCACTCTCCTTCTTGGTGCGGGTCTCGATCGTCGAGCGCACCAGCTCGACGGCTTGATCGACGGTCAGACGGGACAGCTCGGCGAGCCAATGCGCCCGCTGGTCCGATGGCATGCGATGGACCGCGGCGCGCGCGATCGTCCGTTCGGATGGCTGGAGCCTGTGCAGGATCGCCATCAGATGCGCGGACTGCTCGGGCGTCGGCACCGGGCTCCCCGCGTTACGGGTCTCGGCCGACGCGGCCGGCTCCGATGTGGCGGGCGCCGAGCTGGTCGGCGGCGGGGTGGGCGCGGCCGGCGGTGCGGTGGGCGCCGAGCTGGCCGGCGGCGGGATGGGCGCGGCCGGCGGTGGGGCGGGCGGCGAGGGCGGCGGCGTGGTCGACTCGGGCGACGCGGCGGGGGGCGACGGGGCGGGTACCGGCTCGGGCGCCGGGGTGGGCTGGGCGGTGCGCGCCTTGGCGGCCTCTGCGCGCTGCGCCTGACGATCGAGCATCCACGTCTCGAAGGCCGAGACCACCTGGGTCGTGAGATCCTTGATGTCGCCGAGCACGCCTGCGCTCGCGTCCTCGTCCTCGGTCTCCTCCTCGTCGTCGTCGTCGTCGTCGTCCTCGTCGCTCGGTGCGTTCATCGTAGCCGCGTACTTCGCGAGCACCTCGCGCAGATCCGCGGTCGCCACGACGCGCATCACCTTGCGCGTCTCCCGGAGCGTCTTCCGTTGCTCGCGCATCACGGCCGCCACCTGGTTGACGAGCGTCTCGGACTGCCGCGTGTTGGCGTCGGCGAAGTGGCGCAACAGACCCAGTAGGTCATCGGCGGCGCCGCCGCCGGTGGCGTTCCGGGGCATCGCGGCGATCGTCACGTAGAACGGCTTGACGCTCGGGATCAGGCGCCGGGCCTGGTCGACCTGGTCGCCGCGGTAGTAGCCCGCGACGCTGTCCACGAGGTCGCGCAGCTCCACATACGACACGTCCACCGGCGTGTAGAGGGGCGCGCCCCCGTTGCGCTTGTCGTGGACGATGCGCGGCGCGCCACGCGTGCCCGGGTTCGGGAAGTACCGCCACCGGATTTCGGTGCAGGACGGGTGCGGCTCGTTCGGCTCGCCTTCCTGATCGAAGTGGATCTCAGACATGGCGAGCCTCCCGGTGGCCCATGGCGTCGATCGCGGTGCTCATGAAGCCATCCGCCGGTGAGCGATCCGAATACCGCAGGTCGATCGCACGCGGGCGGTCGATTTCTTCCATCGCCTTGATCGCCTTGCCCATGAAGTCATCCGCCGGTGAGCGATCACCTTGCCCATGAAGTCATCCGCCGGTGAGCGATCCGAAAACCGCGGGTCGATCGCACGCGGGCGGTCGATTTCTTCCATCGCCTTGATCGCCTTGCCCATGAAGTCATCCGCCGGTGAGCGATCCGAAAGCCGCAGGTCGATCGCACGCGGGCGGTCGATTTCAATCCGGCGGACGGCTTCGGTCACTCCGGAAGACGACCGCGTTCCCCTTTCGATCCGGCTCCCCGGGGTGGCGGCGAAATAAATGCCCCCATTTCCTTCGGCCTCAAATATTGCTGACCCGGATCGCGGACTTGCACGACGCGATTTCTCGTCGGGAACGGGCACCGTGGAGCGCCTCAGAGTGTCAGGGTCGCGCGCTACATAGGTCTTCCCTGGTGCCAGCCAGGGAAGAAAGGGCAGCGCACCATGGCTCACCGTCCCCCCGTGCCTCCGTCACCTGATCTGATGGAGCGCATCAAGCGCGAGGTGGCCGCGCCCGGCTTCCTCCGTGACCTCACGATGTGGGCCGAGCGCCAGGTCGGGCGCGGCCTCTCGATCGAGAACCGCCACGAACCGAGCAAGGCGACCGACATCGTCAACGAGGCCATCGCTGCCACGCTCGCAGGTGTGCGGCGCTGGGACCCGGCTGCGCGGACGCTGCGGCGCCACCTGGAGCAGACGATCAACTCCAAGCTGTGGCACGAGTACGACCGGGCGCGGCGCCGCCGTCACATCCCGCTGGACACCACGAGCGCGGACGACTCGCAGGACGAGGCCGCGCTGGACGTCGAGATGTCTCTGCGGCGCGAGGATCCGCGCACGCGACCGGATGGCTTGTTCGAGCAGCGCGAGATCCGCGGCAAGATCTTCCACGCCCTCCGCTTGCGGGCGGGGACCGATCGCGCGCTCCTCGACCTCCTCGACTCGTACGAGACCGGCGTCCACCGGCAGGGCGAGGTGACCACGCACCTTGGCCTCGATGCGCGATCGTTCGAGAACCTCGTGCGCCGGTTCCAGACCGCGCGCGGGCACGTGCCGGGTGAGCTTCGCGAGAACCTCCGCGACATGCTCACACGCGACGGCGGTGTCCCAATCGCGACCGTGGCGCGGCACAAGGGCCGCCTGATCGAGATCGCTGTGGACGAGCTTGCCGCGAACGACTCGGACGATGCGTTCTCTCCGCTCGACACCTCGAACGACGGCGACGCGAGCACGGACTCCTTCGACGGCTGCGCCGCGTGAGCCCCGACCTCGAGGCCGGACCCCGCATGCCCCGCACGATGCCTACGGGTTCGAGCCCCGCAGCTTCCGCCGGAGGTCATCAAGCATCTCGTGCCCCTTCGGGTAGAGCCGCGAGACGCGCATGCCACCATCGTGCATGAGCTTCTCGACCCAAACAGGAATCTCCGCCGACACGTCTCCGTCGAGCGCATCCGCCAGCGGGATCAGGTGTTGGCTGTCGGTGTCGTACTGCGCTGCGCCGTACATGCCTTCGCGGATGAGGTCCCACGCGATCTGCCGCACCCGGTGTTCGTCGCCAACGTCGCCGAAGCGGCCAGGGATGGCGCTGTCGTGGAGCGAGAAGTAGTCTCCGCTCGCCATCGTCTCAAGCAGCCGTAGCGTGATCTCGTCATCGGTCATTGCCGCCCGACCGTAGCACCGCCGCTGCGCAGCGCCAGGCCCGTCGACCGCGATGCGTCTGCAGGAGCGCGGCGAGGGTGGCGACGGCGTCCGCATCGCCATCGCCGTAGTACACAGGGACGTCGGGGTCAAGTCCCAAAGTTTGTGTGAATGCCTGACGGGGGAACCTCGCGGACTGGTGGTGGGTGTGCGCGGTCGTGACGGTGACGTTCCTGCCGGCTTCCGCGGCCGCGCCCTGCGGTCCTCGCG
>CAADGB010000238.1 GCA_900696455.1 uncultured delta proteobacterium | reverse complement strand
GCGATCCACTCGAAGCGGTCACCGCGGCGCTCCCAGCGGCCGGCCTGCCAGCGCTTGCCGGGGCGCTCCTGCTCCCAGCGGCCGGGGACCCACATCCAGTTGCCGTGCTGCCAGTCCCAGCGGCCCTCCACCCAGACCGTGCCCGGACGTCCGCGCCCCGGACGCTCCGGCCGCGGCGGCGGCGGCTCGAAGGTCGGGTACGACGGCAGGTCGATCCAGGCGCCGGCGATCCACTCGAAGCGGTCGCCGCGGCGGTCCCAGCGGCCGGCCTGCCAGCGCTTGCCGCGCTGCTCGCGCTCCCAGCGGCCGGGGACCCAGGTCCAGTTGCCGTACTGCCAGTCCCAGCGGCCCTCGATCCAGACCATGCCGCGGCGTCCGGGTCCCGGACGCTCGGCGCGCGGCGGCGGCGGCGCCACCGTCGGGTAGGTCGGCAGGTCGATCCAGGCGTCGGCGATCCACTCGAAGCGGTCGCCGCGCTGCTCCCAGCGGCCGGCCTGCCAGCGCTTGCCGCGCTGCTCGCGCTCCCAGCGGCCGGGGACCCAGGTCCAGTTGCCGTACTGCCAGTCCCAGCGACCCTCGACCCAGACCATGCCCGGACGTCCGCGTCCCGGACGCTCGGCGCGCGGCGGCGGCGGCGCCGCCGTCGGGTACGCCGGCAGGTCGATCCAGACGTCGGCGATCCACTCGAAGCGGTCGCCGCGCTGCTCCCAGCGGCCGGCCTGCCAGCGCTTGCCGGGGCGCTCCTGCTCCCAGCGGCCGGGCACCCAGACGTACTGGCCGTGCTGCCAGTCCCAGCGGCCGGCGACCCAGACCATGCCGTGGCGGATGCCGGGGCGCTCGTCGCGCGCCGCCGGCGGCGGCTGGGTCGGGTAGGCCGGCGGCGGCGGGGGGGCGGGGCGGGTCTGTGGCGGCGGCGGCGGCGGCGGCGGCGGCTGGCCGGGCGGCGGCTGCGTGCGCCGGTCGCGCACGCTACCTCCGGGTTGTGCGAACGCGGTCGCGGTGAGCCCCATCAGCAAGAGGCCCACCAGCGTCAGTCTCGAGGTTACCTGCATGGCGTCTCCCTTCGAACGATGCGCGGACCGCGGACGCAGTCCGATGCGCGGGGTTCGACCCCGCGAACCGCGTCGATATTCACACGGCGGCCGGGGAGATCCACGCGGGAGCGGCTGCGACTTCCGCGACCAGATCCCGCAAGGATTGCAGCCACCTGGGGCGACGGCGATCACGCCGGCGGCGCGGTCAGGATCTGGCCCAGCGCGATCAGGCGGTCGACGTCGTGCACGTCCTCGCGGGCCAGGGGCACCCGGACGACGAGGGCGTCGGGGCCGGCGGCCTCGCGCACCCGGCGCAGGGCGCCGTCGTCGACGGTGGCCAGGAGCTCCTGCTCGGCGTGGGCGGCGGCCAGGGCCTCGGCGGCCATGCGGACGCTGGTGCCCGAGAGCGTGAGGTGGGCGACCGCGGGCGCCGTCGCCAGCGCGCGCTCGATCACGGCGGGCGCGGCGTCGGCGGGCTGGTGGGCGCGCACGCGGTTGATGACGAAGCCGGCCAGCGGCATCCGCGAGGCGACCAGGCGCTCGTGGAAGAACAGCGCCTCGCGCAGCGCCATGGGCTCGGGCGACGACACCAGCACGAAGCCGACCTTGGGTTGGCGCAGGAGCGCGAAGGTCTCCTCGGCGCGCTGGCGGAAGCCGCCGAGGATGTCGTTGAACTCGGTGAAGAACACGCCGAGGTCGTCGAGGAAGCGCGAGCCGACGAACTTGGCGAGGCGGGCCAGCACGAACGAGCCGGTCTTGCCCAGGAGCGACCACCCCGAGCGGCCGCCGCCCTGCAGCTTGCGGAACCACTCGATGGCCGGCGAGTCGATGGCCTGGGTCAGCTTCTCGGGGGCGTCGAGGAAGTCGAGGGCGTGGGAGGTCGGCGGCGTGTCGACGACGATCAGATCGAAGCGGCCGGTGGCGTCGAGCTCGTGGAGCTTGGCCATCGCCGCGTACTCCTGGCTGCCCGCCAGCGAGCCCGAGATCTGGGCGTAGACCGGGTTGGCCAGGATGCGCTTGACCGCCTCCGGATCCCGGGCGTGGCGCTCGACCACCTCGTCGAAGGCGCGCTTCTGGTCGAGCATCATCGCCGACAGCGAGGCCGGGCGCGCGTCGCAGCCGTTGCACACCAGGTCGGGCGCGACCTCCTGGATCTCGTGGCCGAGCGTGGCCAGCCCCAGCGAGCTGGCCAGGCGCTTGGCCGGATCGATCGTGATGACCAGCGTGCGCCGCCCGGTGCGGGCGCCGGCCAGGGCCAGCGCGGCGGCGGTGGTGGTCTTGCCGACGCCGCCGGAGCCGACGCAGACCAGGATCTGCTTGTCGGCCAGGACCTGGGCGAACGAGCGGTAGGACACGGCGGGTCCGACGTTCCTACCCTGCGAATCGTCTCGATACAACGGCAGACCCTCGGGGATGTCTCGGCGCGCCTTCGCTCGCCTCAGGTGAGCACCAGGAGCAGCTCGCCGGTCTCGACCGACTGGCCGACGTCCTTCTTGATCGCGGCGACCGTGCCACCGATCTCGGCGACGATCTCGTTCTCCATCTTCATCGCCTCGAGCACCGCCACCGCCTGGCCGGCGGCGATCTCGTCGCCGACGGCGCAGGTGAGCTTGACGACCTTGCCGGCGATGGGCGCGCGCACCTCCTCGCCGCGCGCCGGCGCGCCGTGGGCCAGGCTCTGGCGCAGGCGGCGGGTGCGGGCGTCCTCGACCGTGATGAGGGCCTCGGCCAGGCCGACCGAGGCCGCCACCCCCTTCTTGCGCGGATCGAGATCGACCAGGTAGCTCTGGCCGTCGACCAGGAGCGACCAGGTGCCGGGGCGGACCTGGCGGGCGTCGACCGCCCGCGCCACGCCGTCGACCTCGACCACCCACCCGCCATCGGCCGCGCGGGCGATGGTGATCGTGGCCTCGCGGCCGGACGCGGTGACGAGGAGCTCCTTCTTCATCGCCGGCGCATCATCGACGACGGGCCGCGCCGGGTAAAGGCCGCCGCGATCGAACCGGCGTCACCTGCGGAAGGCGGCGGTGATGGCGTGGATCGTGCGGCCGCTGGGATCGGCCTTGCGCTTGTCGTCGACCACGAGCAGGCGGCTGCCGCGGGCCAGGGCCGAGGCGGTAGTGGCGCCGCCCTGCTCGAGCCGCGCCAGCGCCGGCTCCTGGGCCGCGGCGGCGGCCTCGGCGCTGGCGTAGCTGCACACCACGACCTCGACGCCGCCGACGGTGCCGGCCCGGCAGCTCGCCGCCTGGTGGCGCGCCGGATCGGCGTCGGTGAAGGCCGAGACCTCGAGGCCGGCCTGCTTCCACGCGCCGAACAGCGCGTCGTCGTCCGGCGCCGGCCCCTGACCCGGCCCCGCCTGCGCCTGCTCGTCGCCGCAGGCGAGGGCGAGCGCGGCCAGCGCCGCCAGCGCGACGCCGGCGGCGAGTGACCCGAAGGCGCCGGCGCGCCGCGGCGCGCTCACCCGGTCTCCGCGCGGGTCAGTCATCGCGCCCCCGCTTGCCGCGCTTGTGCTTGTGCTTGTGCTTGTGCTTGCCGGCCCGGTAGTGGCCGTGGCCATGGACGTGGACCCCGGCGCCGACGCCGACGTGCACCGACGGCAGCCCGACCTCGACCCGCACCGCCGGCGCCGGCACGTGGACCTCGACGGCGCCGCCGTGGCCGTGGGCGTGGACGTGCGGCCGCCCCCGGCCCTTGCCCTTGCCGCGGACCTCGACCACCGGCGCGGCGATCACGACCCCGCCGTACCAGCCCGGCGGCGGCGTCTCGACCACGACCGCCGGCCGGACGTAGGTGATGGGCTCGTAGATCACGTCGATCGGGTCGTAGATCACCTTGCCCTTGACGTAGGGCTCGGGGAAGTCGCCGACGTACCAGTAGGCGCCGGCGTGGAGCTTGACCTCGAGGCCGGGCGGCGGCGCCCAGTGGTGGTAGTGGGCGCCGTCGAGGTAGCAGTACTGCACGTTCTCGTCGTCGTCGCCGACCACGACGTGGACCGGCACCGGGTGGTGGCCGTAGTAGGCGTGGCGCGGGCCGTCCCAGTCGTACGCCACCGGATCGCCGACGAAGTGGTGGTAGCCGCCGTGATCGCGGTACTGCACCTTGACGTCGAGCGGGGCGTAGGCGTGGACGTGGGGCGCCTCGATGTGACACATGCCGCCGCCGTGGGCCTTCGCGATCGGGTGCACGCCGATGTAGCGGTGGTGCTTCTTCTTGTCGGCCCACGCGACGCCGGCGCCGGAGGCGGTGGCCAGGCCGAGCAGCGCGAGCAGTGGGAGGATGTAGGGTCTCATCGGGCTCCTTGGGGGACGTGGACGAGCGAGCCCGGAACAAAGCAAGCGCCGTTCCGGCGGTGGAGCGTGCCATTCCATGGGGTTGGCGGGCGGGCCGCCGTGCCGATCGTGCGCAGCGGAGCCGATCGGCTCCAGCCGGCGCGCTACGCTGCCCCGGCATGGCGCGCCCCACGACCGATCACACCACGCGCCTGCCGGCGGAGGGGCCGGTCCGCCTCTCGTTCGAGCGGGTCGCGGTGCGGGTCACCCGCGGGCCCGACCGCGGCGCCGAGGTCGAGCTCGGCGCCGACGAGGTCCGGGTCGGCACCCACCCCTCCAACCAGCTCGTGCTCACCGATCCCACGGTGTCGCGCTTCCACCTGCGGCTGCGTGGCGATCCGCGCGGCGTGCGCGCGATCGATCTCGACTCGGCCAACGGCACGCGGGTCGCCGGGCTGCGGGTGCGCGACGTCCACCTCGGCGACGGCGCCGTGCTCGAGCTGGGCGAGACCGCCCTCGAGCTGCGCGCGCTCGGCGAGCAGGGCGAGCTCGAGCTGCCCGCCGACGAGCGCTTCGGCGAGCTGGTCGGCCGGTCGACGGCGATGCGGCGGCTGTTCGCGGCGGCGCGGCGGGCGGCGGCGAGCGCGGCCACGGTGCTGGTGCTGGGCGAGACCGGCACTGGCAAGGACCTCCTGGCCCGCGCCATCCACGGCGCCGGCCCGCGCGCCCGCGCCCCGTTCGTGGTCCTCGACTGCGGGGCGGTGGCGCCGTCGCTGGCCGAGAGCGCGCTGTTCGGCCACGTCCGCGGCGCCTTCACCGGCGCCGCGGCCGATCGCGCGGGCGTCTTCGAGCAGGCCCACGGCGGCACCCTGTTCCTCGACGAGATCGGCGAGCTGCCGGCGGCGCTCCAGCCCAAGCTCCTGCGCGCGATCGAGGCTCGCGAGGTGGTGCGGGTGGGCGCGACCCGGCCGGTGGCGGTCGACGTCCGGGTGATCGCCGCCACCCACCGCGACCTGCGGGCCGAGATCGACGCCGAGCGCTTCCGCGCCGACCTCTACTACCGCCTGGCGGTGCTGGTGCTCGAGCTGCCGGCCCTGCGCGATCGCGACGAGGACATCCCGCTGCTCGCCGCCCACTTCGCCCGCGCCGTCCTCGATC
>CAADGB010000237.1 GCA_900696455.1 uncultured delta proteobacterium | reverse complement strand
CCATCGCGCCCATCGGCGCCAGGCCCGGCGTGGCGGGCGGCGGCGGCAGCGGCTGATGCGCGACCGGCGGCGGCGAGCCCTCGGGCGCCGCGCCGTGCGCGGGCGCGAACGGCGGCGGGTCCGTGCCGGTCGGCCGCGGCGACGGCGGCGGCGGTGGCACCGCGATCGTGCGCGTCCTCGACGGCGGTGGCGGCTGACGCAGGGTCGGCACCGGCTCGGTCGGCGGCCACATCGGGGCGATGCGCGGCACGGTGTCGTCGCCGACGGCGAGGTGACTCTCGTCGATCTCGGCGGGCGAGGGCCCGTCGGGGCGCGCCAGGGTCGGCTCGCCGGTCAGCTCGGTCGGCACGCGCGGCACCGGCGGCACGGCCCCCCGCAGGGTGTGCCCGATCGGCGGCGCCGGCGGCGACACGCTGGGCGGACGGGGCCGTGACGGCGGGATCGCCGGCAGCGAGCCGGTGCGCCCGGCGGGCGGCGGCAGCGGCAGCCCACCGGCGCCCGGGCCCGCGCCGAGCGACGGCGGGCTGGGGACCGCGAACGACAGCGCGCCCGAGAGCTGCTGCTCGTTGATGCGCGCGATGTGCTCGAGCGCCGCCGTCACGCGCTCGGCCACGTCGCGCTTGCCGCCGGCCAGCGGCGACAGGCGCAGGGCCGCGTCGAGCGCGTCGGCCAGCGCGCGGGCGTCGGGGAAGCGCTCGAACGGCGAGCGCGCCAGGCAGCGATCGATGACCCGGGCCAGCGGCCGCGGCAGCTCGAGCGGCGCCGGCCGCCCCGACAGCACCGCCTGCTCGAGGTCGAAGGGGGTCGCGCCCTCGAACGGCCGGACCCCGGCCACCAGCTCGTAGGCGATGACGCCGAGCGCGAACACGTCGGTCGCCGCCGACACCGGCTCGCCGATGAGCTGCTCGGGGGCCAGGTACGCGAGCCGTCCGGCCAGCGCCGGATCGGCCGCCGGGCGCGCGGGCAGCCGGCAGGCCAGGATCCCGACGTCGGTCACCTTGACGTCGCCGTCGGGGGTCGCGATCAGGTTGGTCGGCGACAGGCCGAGGTGACAGACGCCGCGGCCGTGGGCGTAGCCGACGGCGCGGGCCGCCGCCGAGATCAGGCCGAGCGACGCGCCCGCCGGCAGCGGCGAGCCGGTCTCGTGCGCCATGGTCAGGAGCCGCGCCAGATCGAGCCCGGCGACCCACTCGACGGCGGTGAAGGTCTCGCCGCCGGCGACGCCGAGCTCGGCCAGGCGCGCGAGCCGCGGGTGATCGAGGCCGCCGTACGTGCGCGCGGCCTGCGACAGCCGGGCCGACACGCCGGGCTGGGTCAGCAAGGGAGGATGGAAGCGCTTGACCGCGAGCTGACGCTCCATCCCGGCCACGCCCACCACCTTCGCGCGATACACCTCACCGCACGGGCCGCCTCCCAGGGGCTCCACGAGGTGATAGCGGCCGAGGCGCCGGCCCGGCGTGGCGGCGGTCAACCCTTGGATTCTACCAGCTTGCTGGCCCGGGGGTACCCACACCGTCCGCGCCGGGGACGAAAACTGGCCCACCCGGGCAACTGCTGGCACCCCAGTGAGCATGGGGAAGCTTCCTTCGACCTCCAAGAAGCGCACGCGCACCTCGACCGCGGCTCCGTACCGGGCCAAGGCGCCCGCGGCCCCGCCCGCGCCGGCGCCCGTCCCGATCCCGGCGCCGCCCCCCGCGGCCACCGCGCCGCCCGCGCCGGTCCCGATCCCCGCGGCCGCCGCGCGGCGCGCACCGGACCCGATGCCGATCCCGATGCCGGCGCCGGTCCCGATCTTGGCGCCGGTCCCGATCCCGGATCCGGCTCCGGGCCCCGCGGCCGCCGCGCCCGCGCCCGCAGCCACCGCGCCGCCCCCGCCGGCCCCCGCGGCCGCGCCGCTCATGACCGGCCTCCTCGAGCGTCCGCCCGCGCCCGTCCTGCCGTCGTTCGACCTGCGCGCCATCGCGCGCACGGCGCTCGGCTTCTGCGAGGCCGCGCTCACCGCCCTGCCGCACCCGTCGGAGATCGTCGCCGGCGATCCGGCCGCGCCGGCGCCCCCGCCCGGCAAGGTGCCGGCCGGCGACTCGCGCTCCATGCGCCGCGACGACCAGTTCGCGCTGGTCTACCGCCACGGCGCCGCGCTGGTCACGCGCCGCGGGCTGGTCGGACAGCAGGGCGTATGGAGGGTCGTGGACTACCCCGGCCCCACCCAGGCCGCGGCTGCGTACGCCACAGAATGTTCTAGACTGCGTGGACAGGGCTTCGTCGACGTCGTCTAGTCGCCCTGCCCGCCCCGCATGTCCGAGCCGTCCGAGCTGTCCCGTCGTAGCCCGCTCCGCGGGATCGGCACGCTGGCCGCCAACGCCGTGCGCCGCTCGTCGTGGGTCGCCCGCTACCTGGCGGAGGCGCCCTCGCGCTGGCTGGGCCGGCGCAGCACGGTCGGCCAGGATCTGGCCGGCGGCGCCGACGGCCTCGCCTACCTGCGCGGGCTGGTGCGCGGCAACCGCGTCCGCCGCCAGGCCGCGTTCGACGCGCCGCCCACCGGCTCGCCGCCGGTGCTGCTCATCCACGGCTTCCTCGGCACCCGCGGCTCGATGTACATGCTCGAGCGACGCATGGTCGAGGACGGGTTCGTCGTGGTCTCGTTCAACATCGGCACGCTCAACGTCCGCGACATCCGCCGCTCGGCGTTCATGATCCACCGCAAGATCGAGCGCGTCCTCGCCCAGACGCCCTGGGAGAAGATCGACATCGTCGGCCACTCGATGGGCGGCCTCATCGGGCTCTACTACGCCAAGAAGCTCGGCGGTCACACCCGGGTCCGCAAGCTGGTCATGATGGGCACCCCGGTCCACGGCACGTGGGTGGCGCTCGCCGGGATCGCCACCCTCGGCCTGTGGTCGACGTCGTCGTGGCAGCTCCTGCCGCGCAGCCGGTTCCTCGACGAGCTGGCCCAGGGCCCCCTGCCCCACGGCGTGGAGATCCATTCGCTCTCGGCGGCCCGCGACTGGGTGGTCCCGCTGCGCCGCACCCGCCTGCCCGGCGCCACGGTCAACACGGTCCCGCTGGGCCACTCCAGCCTGGTCGTGTCGGAGGACGTCTACCGGCGGCTGTCCGGGATCCTGCGCCCGCCGACCCTTGCGCCCTGACACGCCCTGGCACTACAATTTTTGCACGCTGAACGACCCGAGATTGTTCGGGTTGGAGTTTGTCATTGCTGTCCGGCCCTCCCGCCGCCATGTCAGACCGTCCCAGGTTCGCCCTCCGCTTCATCTCCGGCAAGTACCAGGGGGGCGAGTTCCCCCTGCGGATGAACCGGGAGATCATCATCGGGCGCTCGAGCGACCTCGACATGGTCCTCGTCGAGGACATGGTCTCGCGGCGCCACGCCAAGATCACCACCACCGACGCCGACATCCTCATCCAGGACGTCGGTTCGACCAACGGCACCTTCGTCAACGGCGAGAAGATCTCGGGGCGGGCGCGGCTGGCCGAGGGTGACCGGATCCTGGTCGGTACGTCGATCATCAAGGTCGTCGCCGTCGACGCCCAGACCGCGAACCAGTCCGAGGCCGAGGCCCGCCGCCGGCTCGAGGCCGGCGCCGCCCGCCAGTCGAGCTCGGCGGGGCGGCCGATGTCGGGCGTGATCGAGGAGATCCCGCTCCCCGACCTGCTCCAGCTCCTGTCGACCTCGCGCAAGTCGGGCGTCCTCACGATCGTCTCCACCGGCCAGGTCGGCAAGATCTACCTGCGCAAGGGTCAGCTCTACTTCGCCGCGATCAACGACGACTTCGCCCTGTCGCCGCAGAAGGCGATCTACCGCATGCTGACCTGGGCCACCGGCACCTTCGAGCTCGAGCCCCAGGTCGAGATGCAGGTGATGGAGGAGATCCAGGAGTCGACCGAGGCCCTGCTGATGGAGGGCGTGCGCCAGCTCGACGAGCTGCGCAACATCGCCCACCACCTGCCGCCGCCGGGCTCGCCGCTGGCGGTGCCCACGCCGCTCGCCGGCCGGCTCCGTGATCTCACGCCCAGCGAGCTCGACACCTTCCAGCTCGTGCTCGACCACGGCCAGCTCCAGAAGGTGCTCGATCACTTCCCGGGCAGCGATCTCGACTGCGCCCAGAACCTGGTCGCGCTCATGAAGCGCGAGTTCGTCGTCGTCCCCTGACGCGGAGGCTCGCCACCGGACGATGCGGTCGCGCCGATCCGCTCATCGCCGCGGTGACGAGCCGACGCGAGCTGTCCGTGTGGGCGAAGGTGCGCGTGGCTCGCGCCTCGGGGCCGGGGTGATTGACCAGGGCGCCGACCCTCACTAGCCTGGTGAGGATGCGGGCGCCGGTCCTCCCAGCCGTCGCGGGCGCGCTGGCGCTCGCCGCGGCCGCCGCGCCCCTCGCCGGGTGCGCCTTCCGCCCCAGCGGCGACGGCGGCGGCGATCTGGTCGCGCCCGACGGCGCCGGGACCGGTGACCCGATCGACGCCGCGACCTCGACGCCGCTCGACGGCCCGCCGCCCTGCCCGGACGCCGACCAGGACGGCGTGTGCGACGCGGTCGACGACTGGCCGTGCGGGACCCGCCCCACGGTCCCCGCCTCGGTGGCGATCGGCACGGTGATCACCGCCAGCGTCTCGGGCGTGAGCATCGACGGCGGCGGCAACACCGCGGTGGTGGCCGCCGGCAGCCAGCTCTCGTACGAGCTGGCGTGGACCCTGCGCGACATGAACCCGCTGTGCACGACCTGCGTCGACCAGCTCGAGGTCGGCCTGGTCCCCGGCCGCCGCCACACCTGCGTCTTCGACGCCAACCCGCCGCAGAACCAGACGATGTCGGGCACCGCCACCGTGCCCATGACCGCGCCGTCCACGCCCGGCCTCCACAGCCTGCGCTTCCAGATCGCCCAGGACTTCTCGTGCTCCGCGTTCGGCCGCACCGACTGGTGGATCGCCGCGCCCGGCGCCGACGCGACCTTCGGCGTCCTCTGCGTGCGCTGATCCCGCACGCCCGGCGCCCGCTCCGCGGCGACGGCGCGGGCGGGTGGCGGCGAGCACGGCGGTGGCGCGCTCGAGCTCGGCCGGCGTGAGCGGCGCGAACACCAGGCGCAGCGCGCGGGGGAGGTGGCGAGCGAGGGAGACCGCCCTTCGACACGCCCTCGCTATCGCTCGGGCGGCTCCTAACGAACGGCGCCGGCAAGCCCCCCGGACAGCCCTCACGCGACGGCCGCGGCTTGTCGGCCTTCGACACGCCCTCGCTGGCGCTCGGGCGGCTCAGGCCGACCGGAGCGATGGGCTCGCCGTTCGTTT
>CAADGB010000236.1 GCA_900696455.1 uncultured delta proteobacterium | reverse complement strand
TCGGGCTCGGGCTCGGATTCGGGCTCGGGCTCGGATTCGGGCTCGGGCTCGGATTCGGGCTCGGCTCGGATTCGGGCTCGGGCTCGGATTCGGGCTCGGAACTCGGACTCGGGCTCGGACTCGGACTCGGATTTCGGGCTCGGACTCGGACTCGGACTCGGATTTCGGGCTCGGAACTCGGACTCGGGCTCGGACTCGGACTTCGGGCTCGGACTCGGACTCGGGCTCGGATTTCGGGCTCGGACTCGGACTCGGACTCGGATTTCGGGCTCGGACTCGGACTCGGACTCGGATTTCGGGCTCGGAACTCGGACTCGGATTTCGGGCTCGGAACTCGGACTCGGATTTCGGGCTCGGAACTCGGACTCGGGTTCGGGTTCGGACTCGGATTCGGATCCAGGAAACGAACGGCGAGCCCCATCTATCCGGTCGGCCTGAGCCGCCCGAGCGCCAGCGAGGGCGTGTCGAAGGCCGACAAGCCGCGGTCGTCGCGTCGGGTGCTTGCCGGCGCCGTTCGTCAGGAGCGAAGCCCCGAAGGGGCGGAGTCGAAGGGGCTCGGATTCGGATCGCCCCGCTCCCCCCGGGCGAAGCCCCGAAGGGGCGTCGTCGAAGCGACTCGGGCTCCGCTCCGTCGGTCAGTGCGGCGTCGGCGTGGGCGGCCGCACGATCTCGAAGTCGACGTTGTTCTCGCCGTCCTTGATCGTCACCGCGAGGTCGAGCGTCTCGCCCTGCGGGCTCGTGGCCGTGCACGAGAACGTCGCCCCCGGCACCGACGGCCGCAGGCGATCTCCACACTGGACGGTCGTCTCGACCTCGAGCTGCTCGGCCAGGCGTGCGGCGATGACCTTCTCGAGCCGGGCCGCGAGCACGTAGCCCTCGACCAGCTCCATGTGGACGTTGCCCCTGTCGTCGGCCTGGGTGACCTTGACCCGCATCGGCACGCCGGTCACCTGGGCCTGGCACTCGTAGGTGTCGCCCGCGCGCTGCTTGACGCCGCGCGGGCAGGTGACCGCGGCCGGCAGCTCCAGCGTCTGCTCCAGCCAGGCCGCGATGGCCTGCTCGCCCTTGGCGGTGTCGAGCGTGCGCTCGCCGCACGAGACCCGGAACGAGCAGGCCCCGACCAGCAGCAACCACCCGGCGGACGCGAGCGCGTGGCGGCGCGGCATGGCCCGATCGTACTCCGTCGCGGGGCCGGGCGCGGCCCCGCCCCACCGCGTATGATCGCTCGATGGACCTCGCCAGCGCCGCGCGGCACCTGAGCCGGCCCTTCACGCTCGCCAGCGCCGAGGACTGCGCCCGCCTCCCCATCGCCGCCCACGGCCTCATCGGCGACGGCTTCACCGCCGCCCTGGTCGGCGTCGACGGCGCCATCGACTGGCTGTGCCTGCCCCGCTTCGACAGCCCGAGCGTCTTCGCCCGCATCCTCGACCGCCGCGGCGGCGAGCTGGCGGTGCGGCCGGCCGGCTTCCCCTTCGACAGCGTGCAGGCCTACGACCCCGACACCAACGTGCTCGAGACCCTGTTCCGCTGCGACGGCGGCGCGGTGCGGGTGACCGACTCGATGCCGTGGACCGACGACCCGCGCGCCAGCATCCACGAGGTCCACCGCCGCGTCGACTGCCTCGACGGCGCGACCGAGCTCGAGATCGTGTTCGATCCGCGCTTCGACTACGGCCGCGAGGTGCCGCGCATCGAGCTCGGCGAGCACGGCGTGGTGGCCGAGGGCACCCGCGGCGAGCGGCTGGCGCTGGCGGTGTCCCAGCGGCTGGCCTGGCAACGCCTCGCCGACGGCGGCGTGCGCGCCACCCTGACCCTGCGCCCCGGCGTGCTCCTGTGGTGCACGCTGTCGTGGGGCCGGGCCGGGCTCGATCACGTCGACGCCCACCGCCCGTTCGAGCACCTGCGCGCCACCCGCCGCTCGTGGCGGGCGTGGGCCAGCCGCATCGAGTACGACGGGCCGTGGCGGCACCTGGTCCTGCGCTCGGCGCTCGCCCTCAAGCTGCTCATGTTCGCGCCCACCGGCGCGGTGGTGGCGGCGCCGACCACCTCCTTGCCGGAGTGGCCGGGCGGCGGTCGCAACTGGGACTACCGCTTCACCTGGGCCCGCGACGCGGCGATGGCGGTGCGCGCCGCCAACCTCCTCGGCTTCCGGGCCGAGGCCCGCGACTTCTACCACTTCCTGCGCGACGCCGTGCACGCCGACATCGGCCTCGAGCTCATGTACACGATCGACGGCCGGCCGGTGCCCGAGGAGCAGGAGCTGCTGCACCTCGCCGGCCACCTCGGCTCGGCGCCGGTGCGCATCGGCAACGGCGCCCGCGATCAGGTCCAGCTCGACACCACCGGCGCGGTCGTCGACGCCGCTCACCTGTTCGAGCGCTTCGGCGGGATCCTGACGATGGGGGCGTGGCACAAGCTGGCCGGCGTCATCACCCGCGCCGAGCGCCGCTGGCGCGAGCCCGATCACGGCATCTGGGAGCCGCGCCAGGGCATGCGCCACAACGTCCACTCCAAGCTGATGAACTGGCTGGCCATGGATCGCGGCGCCCAGCTCGCCGGCTCCTTCGGCCGCGTCGACCTGCAGGAGCGGTGGGCGGCGTGCGCGGCCGAGATCCACGCCGACATCTGCGCCCGGGGCACCGACCCCGACGGCCGCCACTTCGTCTCGGTCTACGGCGAGCTGCGCCCCGACGCCGCCCTCCTGCTCCTGCCCCTCCACGGCTTCCTGCCCGACGACGATCCGCGCCTGGTCGCCACCCGGCAGTGGGTGCAGCGCGAGCTCGGCGCGGGCCCCTACCTCTACCGCTACCGCGACGACGACGGCGTGGGCGGCCCCGAGGGCGCGTTCATCCTGAGCGGCTTCTGGCTGGCCGAGTGCCTGGCGCTGCAGGGCGAGCTCGACCAGGCCCGCGAGGTCTTCGCCGCCCACGCCGACGCCGCCAACCACGTCGGCCTCCTGTCCGAGGAGCTCGACCCGCAGGGCGGCGCCCTCCTCGGCAACTTCCCGCAGGCGTTCAGCCACCTCGGGCTCATCAACGCGGCGCTGCGCATCGACCTCGCCCTGCGCCTGCGCGACGAGGGCTCGTCGCGGTCGCCCCACCTGATCGGCTCGCTGCCGCGCCGGACCTGACCCGCGCCGCCGCGACCGTCGGACCAGAGCGCCTCGGCTGCGCCTCGGCTCAGCGTGTGAAGGAATCACACGCTCGGGTCGATCGGTCGGTCCCGGCGAGGACGCCGGTGCCGACCCGAGTCGGAGCAGATCGCCTCGGCTGCGCCTCGGCTCAGCGCCGGCGCGCGACGATCACGTACTGGTCGGGCAGGCTCTCCTTCACCACCCGGGCGTCGAGGCCGGCGGCCGCCAGCTCGCCGACGATGACCTCGGGCGCCAGGCGGTGGGCGGGCGGCGGCCCGCGGGTCGCGTCGAGCGTGAAGTCGACGACGATGACCGCGCCTTGGGGGCGCAGCGCCGCCGCGAGCTGGCGGGCGTAGGCGACGCGGTCGCCGAGGTGGTGCCAGACGTCGACGACGAGGACGCGATCGACCGAGGCCGCGCGCAGCCCGGTCTCGCCGGCGGCGACCTGGACCGCGCGCACGTTGCGCCAGCCCTCGCGCTGCCCGCGCTCGCCGAGGTAGCGGACCATGTCGGCCTCGAGGTCGGTGGCGATGACCTGGCCCCGGGCCCCCACCGCCGCCGACAGCCGGCCGACGAAGTAGCCGGTGCCGGCGCCGACGTCGGCGACGACCATGCCCGGGCGCAGCTCGCACAGGGCGACGACCTCGTCGGGCCTCTGCCAGGCGTCGCGCGCGGGATCGTCGAAGACCCTCGCCCACCGCTCGGCGTCCTCGAAGCGGTGGTGCATGCCGCCGCCGCCGTGGGCGCCGTGGTCGGCCATGCGGTCGGCGTCGTGCGCCGCCACGTCGCGGCCGGCGTGCTCGCGGCCGCCGCCGTGCCCGGGGTGGGCGGCCTGATCGTGGCCGCCGTGGCCGCCGTGCTCGCCGTGCTCGCCGTGGCCGGCCGCGTGCCCGTGCTCGGCGCCGTGGGGGCCGTGGTGCGCGCCGTGGCCGGCGGCGTGCTCGCCGTGCCCGGCCGGCGCCGTCGGCGGCGGGTGATTCCCGGCGCAGGCCGCGGCGACGAGGGAGGTGGCGGCGAGGAGGAAGCGACAGGTCGGCATCGCCGCGCAGTCTACCCGAGCGTCCGCGCGCGTCCACGGCCCGACCGGCGCACGGCCGGCCCCCACCTCCGCTACACTGGGGCAGTGGGCGCCGCCAGGATCCGAGCTCGCGCGCTGACCTGTCCCACCTGCGGCGCGACGCTGCGCTGGGACGGCGAGCTCCGTGTCGTCGAGTGCCGGCACTGCCACGCCCACGTCGTCGTCGACACCGGCCGCACCACCGACGCCGCCACCGACGGGATCAGCAAGCCGACGACGCGGAGCTGGCCGGTCGTGCTCGCGGTCGGCGCCGCCGTGCTCGTCATCGCCGTGACCTCGGTGGTGCTGATCCACCGCACGCCCCCGCGCGTCGCGCCGACCGCGACGCCGCCGGTCCGCCGCGCCACCGCGGCCGAGCTCGCCGCGACGCCGCTGGCCTCGACCCCGCAGGAGGTGGCGGCCCGGTTCGGCGTGACCGTCAGCGGCGCCACCGTCGAGGTGCCCCTGGCCGACGACCGCTTCGCGTCGGCGAGGTTCCACTGGCGTGACGGCCACCTCGACCACGTCGGCGAGATCTCGCTGCGCGCCCTCCCCGAGGCCGACCTGACCGAGGTCGTGACCGCCGCGCGCGCGCAGCTCGGGCGACGGCTCCGCCCGACGTCCGACTACCACGCCTTCAGCGCCCGCAACGTCTCGTTCACGATCGGCGCCCAGGTCACGCTCCTCGCCAGCCAGCTCGACGCGCCGGGGTGGCAGGAGCGGTTCGCGGCGGTGTGGACGGTCATGCGCGGCGTCGCGCTCGGCACCGGCGACGCCATCGACGACCGCGTCCGGCGCGACGTCCTCAACCTCGCCTACCCGGTGACCGTGCTCGCCGAGATCGGCTTCACCACCGACGTCGACGGCGCCGCCGCCGAGGTCCATCGCGTCGCCGCCGCCGCCGAGCACGACGGCGCCGACCACGTCATCGGCCTCGAGCACCCGTGGTTCGAGCGCGCCATCCTGCGCTGGGACAACCGCCCCGCCGGTCGCTGGACCGGCATCACCCTGTACTTCCCGGACGAGCTCGACTTCGCCCGCACCGCCGACGCCATGGCCGCATGCCTGACGCCGGTGCTCGGCGAGCCCGAGCGGCTCGTCCGCGACCACCTGGCCGGCACGTTCGCGCTGCAGTACGCCGCGCGCGGCGGCCGGCCGTGGGTCGATCTGAGCGATCGCGTGCTCTCGATCTACCCGCACTACTCGTTCGGCGATCCGGCCACCGCCAGCGGGCTGCGCGAGCTGGTGACGGCCCTGGCCGGCTGCGGCGGGTAGGCGCGGGCGCCCCGGCCCCGGCCGTCGGCCCCCGCCCTTCCCACCGCGGGCCGCGCGGGGGAAGCTCGGGCGGTGTCGCCCCCGCCCGCCCCGCCTGCCCCGGACGATCCGCCCGGCCCGCCCGCCCCGACGGCTCCCGGCGCCGCCGACTCCTACGCGCTGCTGGCCGCGCTCGACCTGGCGCTGACCGACCAGCCGGCGGACGACGTCACCGCCGCCCGCTTCGAGCTCGTGGTCGACATCCTGATCCGCCGCGGCCACCTCACCGAGGGCCACCGCCGCCTCCTGCACAACGTCCGCCCGGCGTCGAACGGCACCCAGCTCGCGGCAGGCGAGGACAAGCACGCCATCGCCGGCCCCGACGTCGACTGCGCGAGCCTCCTCCACCTCTGCCACGGTCGCTGCTGCTCGTTCAAGGTCGCGCTGTCGCGCAGCGACGTGCTCGAGGGCCGCCTGCGCTGGGTGATCGAGGAGCCGTACGTCCTGCCGCGCGCCGACACCGGCTACTGCACCTACCGCGACGACGAGGCGCGCTGCACCGTCTACGACGATCGTCCCACCACCTGCCGCGCCTACGACTGCCGCGACGACGCCCGGGTGTGGCTCGACTTCGAGCAGCGCATCCCGGCCCCGCTGTCGCCGCACCTGGTCCCGATCGAGCGCCTGCGCCGCCCGCGCCCGTGATCGGCGCGGGCGGCGGGTCCCGCGCCTCAGCGCCGGCCCTTGAAGCCCATCATGCCCTGGATGACCGACTCGCTCTCCCGCGCCACCTCGGCCTCCTCGCGCGCCCGGTCGGCGCAGTCCTCGCACAGCTTCAGGCGCTTGCCGGCCACGGTCACCGCCACGAGCTGATCGACCTCGTCCTTGCAGCCCCGGCAGATCGGCATGGCTCCATCCTGCCCGAGCCCCGGCGCGTCCGGCAACCGGCGCCTCGCCGCGGCGGGCCGGCCGGTGCCACCCACCCGCCGGTGCCACCCACCCGCCGGTGCCACCCACCCGCCGGTGCCGCCCACCCGCCGGTGCCACCCACCCGCCGGTGCCACCCACCCGCCGGTGCCACCCACCCGCCGGTGCCACCCACCCGCCGGTGCCACCCACCGGCTGGTGCCACCCACCCGCCGGTGCCACCCACCCGCCGGTGCCACCCACCCCCCGGGGCCGGTTGCCAGCTCCTGCCTGTCGGCGCGGACGACGCTCCTGACCAAGGGCGTCGCCTGGCAACCGGCCTTGCCACCGGCCGGGGGCGGCCGACCAGCAGCGGCGGCGCGGAACCTGGGTTGCGATCTCGTGGCCTTGGGCGGGAGCGGTCCGCAGAAGTCGTGAGGGATCCGACATCTGGCCGGTGCGTCCGGGCTGGCGCGGGCCGTGCTAGGGCGGCGGGCAGGAGAAGACGACGATGAAGCGCACCGCCGTGAAGTTCGTGAGTGTGGCCGCCCTGGTCGGCGGCATCCCCGCCTGCCTCGACGCCGAGGACGGCAAGCCCGACCGGAGCGACGTCAAGCAGGAGCCCAGCGGCAAGGACGACGCCTGGGGCCCCAGCGACTCGCCCAACATCTTCACGTCCGACCTCGTGTTCTCGGTCGCCGAGCTGCCGCTCACCGGCCAGGCCGCGAGCGCGCCGTGGGCCGGCAGCTACTGGCCGGTCTACCAGGACGCGATCAACTACCGCTGGGACGGCGCGAACAGCGAGTCGCCCGCCGCCAAGTACGGCCGCGCGTTCAACGTGACCGGGGTCGAGGACGCGGTGTCGCAGAACCACGGCATCGAGAGCCAGCGCAGCCGCACGTCGTGCACCACCGACGCCCAGTGCGACAGCAAGATCGGCGAGAAGTGCTCGATCCGCCCCGGCCAGTCGTCGGGCCGCTGCATCCCGACCTGGTTCGGGCTGTGCCACGCCTGGGCGCCGGCGGCGATCATGGTCCCCGAGCCCAAGTACCCGGTGACCCGCAACGGCGTCACGTTCAAGGTCCAGGACATCAAGGCCCTGGTCACGCTCGCCTACAACAGCGTCAACAGCAAGTTCGTCTCGCTGCGGTGCAACCGCGACGAGTCGTCCAACGCCATCCACTTCGACGAGTACGGTCGCCCCACGGCGCCCGAGTGCCGTGACACCAACGCCGGCACCTACCACGTGCTGCTCACCAACTACCTGGGCCTGCGCGGCCTGTCGTTCGTCGAGGATCGCACCTACGACGACGAGGTCTGGAACCAGCCGCTGCGCGCCTACCGCATCCCCCGCCAGCGCGAGGTCTCGGCGGCCGAGGCCAACCGCCTGATCGGCGCCACCTCGACCGGCGGCACCACCGTCAACCGCACCGGCCAGGTCGCGGCCAGCGCCTGGTCGCACCAGGGCTCGTTCGCGGTCACCGCCGGCACCCAGGCCGTCGTCAACCTGACCGGGTCGGGCGACGCCGACCTCTACGTCAACTTCGGCGCCCAGCCCACGACCTCGAGCTACGCCTGCCGCCCCTACACCGGCAACTCCAACGAGCGCTGCGAGCTGGTCGTGCCCGCCGGCGCCACCCAGATGTTCGTCTCGGTCCACGGCTACACCGCCAGCGACTTCCAGCTCGCGGTCACCACCGGCGGCGCGGCCCCCAGCGACTACATCTTCAACGCCAACGCCAAGAAGTTCTTCGAGGTCAACCTCGAGGTCGACTTCATCGCCGAGTCGCCGTCGAACCTCGACGGCAACCTGGCCGGCAACATCGACCGCTACACCCACACCGACCGCTACAGCTACGTGCTCGAGGTCGACGGCGACGGCAAGATCATCGGCGGCGAGTGGGTCGGCAGCTCCAAGACCGACCACCCGGACTTCCTGTGGCTGCCCACCGGCGTCCGCGGCACCACCGTGGCCGGCGGCAAGATCACCTACGCCCAGGTCAAGTCGCTCCTCGACGAGTCGCTCCTGCCGCCCGGCCAGCCGCCGGTGACCGGCGAGGAGAAGCAGGTCGCCGACGCCGGCACCCTGGCCCGCGGCACCTGGAAGCACCTCGGCCCGTTCAGCGTGGCCCCGGGCAAGACCCTGACCGCGACCCTGTCGGGCACCGGCGACGTCGACCTCTACGTCCGCAAGGGCGGCGCCCCGACCCTCACCGCCTACGACTGCCGCCCCTACCGCAACGGCTCGGCCGAGGAGTGCACGATCACCGGCCCCGGCGAGGTCTACGTCTCGGTCAACGGCTACGCCTCGAGCAGCAACTACCAGCTCGACATCCGCTACACCGAGGGCAGCGGCGCCCCCGACCCCGGCACCCCGCCGCCGTCGACGGTCACCCACCTCAACACCTCGGGCACGGTCGCCCAGGGCGAGATGAAGGTGTTCACGATGGACGTGATCGCTGGCCGCCGCGTCGTGGTCCGCACCGCCTCGGGCTCGGACGTCGACCTCTACGTCCAGATGAACGCCGCGCCCACCACCAGCGCGTACCTCTACCGCGGCTACACCGCGTCGGGCAACGAGACCCTCACCCTGACCCCGTCGTCGAGCGGCAAGCTCCACATCGGCGTCCACGGCTACCAGGCCGGCTCGTTCACCCTGCGCACCGCCGACAACTGAGCGCCGCGCGCCACCGGGCGCGCCTCGTCCTCGCGGAGGCATCGAGCCCACGGCTCGGCGCCTCGCGCCGTTTCGGCCGCCGCGGCGTGCGGTCCGGACGCACCGGCCGGCCAGGGCCGCGGCCTGGCCGCGGCCGGCCAGGGCCGCGGCCTGGCCGCGGCCACCGGGGGCTGGCCCCGGGGCACCGGACTCCCGCCACTTCCGCGAAGGACGCGGCGGCACGACGCTGGCATGATGGGGGGTGATGGGGAAGCAGACCGCCGGTACCGCGAAGGGCCGCAGCGCCGCCGCGGAGCGCGCGCCGGGGACCTCGCAGGCCGCGCTGCCCCACGCGAAGGAGCTCGAGGCGTTGCTCGGGGACAGCCGCAACCCGCTCTGGATCGCGATGACCATCCACGCGTACCCGATCTACGAGGTCGAGTTCGTGCAGTACCTGCAGGCGCACCACGGCAACGCCTTCGCCAGCGAGGTGCTCGGCTACCTCGACGTGATCCAGGACAACGCGGTCCCCGCCGAGGACCACACCGCCAGCCGCTCCGACCGCGGCGCGCTCGCCAGCGGCGCGCAGGCGCGCAACGATCGGCGGGCCCCCGCGCCGGGCGAGCGCCTGCCCTACGACGGGCGGGGCGGATGGAACGCGGTGGAGATCAACGCGGCGCTCGGGCAGTTCGACCAGATCGCCGGCACCGACAGCGACGGCGAGCGCTGCGCGTTCGCGACCGCGCTCGCCGGGCAGATCTTCCAGGGACCGGCGGCGGTGGCGCGCTGGGTCGACGCCTTCAAGCAGGTGGGTGGCACCGCGCAGGCGGTCGGGTTCACGGCGCGCGAGAAGGCGGCGCGAGGGGTGATGGACGCGGTGTGCGAGGCGATCGTGCTCGGCACCGCCACCTACGGTGATCTGTCGTGGCTGCAGGAGGCGCTCCACTCGTACACCGTGCGCTCCGACACCGGCGGCACCGGCTCGTCGCTCGACGCCACCGCGTACCCGACGGAGACGTTCGAGTCGCGCGACCTGGCGTGCGCCGAGCCCGCGACGCTCCTGACCGCCGCCCGCGAGCTGCCCAAGGGCTCGCGCTACCTGCTGGAGTGGGAGGCGGCCGCCGCCGCCGGCGGCGGCCGGATCCGGCACCAGATGATGGTCGCCAACGACCAGGGCACGGTCTACCTCTACGACTCCGACATCCAGGCCGACGGCGCCCACCTCCGCCCGCTGACGAAGCGCGCGCTCGCGCCCTACTTCGATCCCTCGCGCTGGCAGGCCAGCGTCATCAAGGTCGCCGGCATGGTCACGCCCCGGGCGCCGGCCGCGCGCTAGCCAGCGCCACCACCGCGTCCGGGCGCGCCGCGCTCGGCCCGTCGGACCGGCGGCG
>CAADGB010000235.1 GCA_900696455.1 uncultured delta proteobacterium | reverse complement strand
GTACGGGCTCGGTGACGGGTACGGGCTCGGTGACGGGTACGGGCTCGGTGACGGGTACGGGCTCGGTGACGGGTACGGGCTCGGTGACGGGTACGGGCTCGGTGACGGGTACGGGCTCGGTGACGGGTTCGGGTTCGGGTTCGGGTTCGGGTTCGGGTTCGGGTTCGGGTACGGGTTCGGGTTCGGGTACGGGCTCGGTGACGGGCTCGGTGACGGGTTCGCGCGCCGGGGGGCGGGCGGCGCCGGCCTCGGTGACGGTGCCGGGCGCGGGCGCGGCGGCGGTGCCGGAGCTCGTCGCGCCCGAGCCGACCCCGGCGCCGGTGGCGGCGGCGGGCTCGGCGCCGGTGGTCGCGCCCCGCTACTCGTGGGCCGCGGTCCTCGACACCCTCGAGGCGCGGCGCAAGCTGAGCGTGTTCGGCAACTACCAGCACGCGCGGGTGCTGGCCTTCTCGGACGCCGCGGTCGAGCTCGGCTTCGCGCCCGACTACACCCTGGGCGAGATGGCGCGCGCGCCCGAGCAGGTCGAGGTGGTGCGCGGCGTCGTGCGCGAGCTGTCGGGCAAGCCCACCACCGTCACCGTCCGCGTGCTGTCGGAGACCGAGGCGAGCACGCTCCCGGCGCGCTCGACGGTCGAGGAGACCCGCGCCCGCCAGGACGACGAGCGCCGCACGCGCGAGGCCGAGGCCCGCGAGCACCCGATGACCCGCCTGGTCCTCGAGACCTTCGGCGGCGCGATCAAGGAGATCAAGACCGATGTCTAACCCCAAGATGCCCGATCTGAACGCGCTCATGCGCCAGGCGCAGCGCCTCCAGGCCGACGTCGCCAAGGCCCAGGAGGAGGTCGCGACGATGACCGCCGACGGCCAGGCCGGCGGCGGCATGGTCACGGTCACCGTCAACGGCAACTTCGAGCTGGTCAAGGTCAAGCTCGACCAGGCCGTGGTCGACCCCGCCGACGTCGCGATGCTCGAGGACCTCATCACCGCCGCGGTCAACGCCGCCAACGCGCGCATGCGCGAGGTCACCAAGCAGCACATGTCGAAGGTGATGGGCGGCATGAACATCCCGGGCATGCCCGGGATGCCGTTCTAGCCACCGTGCCGGCGTCCGCGCTCGTCGGGCCCGTCACGCGTGGCGCGCCGTGCGCGCCCGGCGCGCCACCGAGCGCCCATGGCTGACCTCATCCAGCGCCTCGTGGCCGAGCTGGCCCGCCTGCCCGGCATCGGCGAGAAGACGGCGACCCGGCTGGCGATGCACCTCATCCGCGCGCCGCGCCCGCAGGTGCGCGAGCTGGCGCAGGCGCTGCTCGACGCCACCGAGAAGATCGGGCTGTGCTCGGTGTGCGCCACGCTCACCGAGACCGACCCGTGCCGGCTGTGCGCCGACCCGCGGCGCGAGGCCGAGCTCATCTGCGTGGTGGCGCAGCCCTCGGACGTGCTGGCGATCGAGCGCGGCGGCCACTTCCGCGGCCGCTACCACGTCCTCCACGGCGTGCTGTCCCCGCTCGAGGGCATCGGCCCCGACGAGCTGCGCATCGCCGAGCTGATCCGCCGCCTGGGCCCGGCCCGGGCCGCCGCCTCCGGCGATCCCGGGCACCCCGCGGTCGGCGAGGTCATCATCGCCACCGCCCCCACCGTCGAGGGCGAGGCCACGGCCATGTACCTGGCCCGCCTGATCAAGCCCCTGGGGGTGAAGGTGTCCCGGATCGCGACCGGGCTCCCCGTCGGCGGCGATCTCGAGTACACGGACCAGGCGACGATCGCCCGCGCGCTGGCAGGTCGATCCACCCTGTGACCCCGGCGCGCTCCCGGGCCGATGTTATCTGCCCGGAAAGGTTGAAAGAATCTCCGCGCGTCTGGTACGTTGGCCCACAGACTGGTGCGGGGTGCCAACCCCGTTCCGGAGCTCACTCAGGCTGGCAGGGAGCCCAAGGCGCGATGTCCAACCAACTGGTGATGTACGAAGAGGAGCTGCAGCAGATCAGCAACATCTGCGACGTGCTCCAGCGAGACTCCAACGCCAAGGCGGTGCTGGTCATCGACAAGAACGGGCAGGCCATCGCGCACTCGGGCGAGGTCGAGCACCTCGACGTCACCTCGCTCTCGTCCTTGACCGCCGGCAACGTCGCCGCCACCGGCGGCATCGCCTCCCTGCTCGCCGAGAAGGAGTTCGCCGGGCAGTTCCACGAGGGCGAGAAGACCAACGTCCACATCTCGATCGTCGGCGCCCGCGTGATCTTGCTGGTGCTCTTCGACGAGCGCAGCTCGCTGGGGCTGGTGCGCCTGCGCGTGCGCAAGGCGGCGGCCGAGCTGACCCAGGTGCTCGAGGTCCTGGTCAAGAAGAGCGAGGCCGGCAACCAGCCGTCGGTGTTCGCCGAGATCACCGACGACGACATCGACAACCTGTTCAACGACTAGGCACGAGACGGGAAGACGACGGGAACACGCCCATGAGCTTCATCAACTACTCGTCTCGCGAGATCAACTGCAAGATCGTCTACTACGGTCCCGGCCTGTGCGGGAAGACCACGAACCTGCAGTACATCTACAACAAGACCAACCCCGAGGCGAAGGGCAAGATGATCTCCCTCGCCACCGAGACCGAGCGCACGCTCTTCTTCGACTTCCTGCCCCTGTCGCTCGGCGAGATCCGCGGCTTCCGCACCCGCTTCCACCTGTACACCGTGCCCGGCCAGGTCTTCTACGACGCCAGCCGCAAGCTGATCTTGAAGGGCGTCGACGGCGTCGTCTTCGTCGGTGACTCCCAGGTCGAGCGCATGGAGGCGAACATCGAGTCGCTCGACAACCTGCGCACCAACCTGGCCGAGCAGGGCTACGACCTCGACAAGCTCCCGTACTGCGTGCAGTTCAACAAGCGCGATCTGCCCAACTCGGCGCCGCTCGAGGAGCTGACCGAGGTCCTCAACCCGACCAAGGTGCCGCAGTTCGAGGCGGTGGCCACCAAGGGGGTGGGCGTGTTCGACACCCTCAAGGCGGTCGCCAAGCTGGTCCTGACCGAGCTCAAGCGCGGCAGTTGACCGGCTCGCGGCCCGGCGACCCGGCCGTGGCGCCCACGAGGACAGGCCCCAACGAGGCAACCCAGGCATGAACCCGACCCCGCGCCCGCGTTTCCGCACCGACCTCGTCGCCGAGCCCATCGACGAGGCCGGGCACCGCTTCATCGACGTCGTCGATCCCGACACCGGCACCGGCTTCCGCTTCTACGAGGTCGAGTACTCGCTGGCGTGCGCGATGGACGGCGAGCGCGACGTCGCGGGGCTGGTGCAGTGGGCGAAGGAAGACCTGGGCATCGATCCGTCGCCGACCGAGCTGGCCACGGTCATCTCCACCCTCGGCTCGCTCGGCTACCTCGAGGCCCCGGCTCTCGCCGGGCGGCCGGCCGCCGACCTCGGCGACCTGGCGCCGGGCGTGGTCGCGGCGCCGCGGGCGCCGGCGGGCGCGGTCGAGGACGTCGAGCTGGGCTTCGCCGGCGGCGCGCCGGTCGCGGACGCGCCGCTGCCGCGCGCCGACTTCGAGCTGGGCTTCGCCGGGGGCGCTCCCGCGGGGAGCCTCGAGCCGCCCGCGCCGGTCGACGGCCCCGAGCTCGGGCTCGCCGGCGCGCCCCGCGAGCTGGTCATGGAGTTCGAGGCGCCCACGCCGCCGCCGGCCGAGCTGCCGTCGCCGCGCCTGCGCCCGGTCTCGCGGCCCGAGGCCGAGGACGACGGACCCACCAACCTGCCCCAGCCGGCCTCGGTCGCCGACTTCGACGACGAGGTCTCGGTCGATCTGAGCGATCACCTCGCGATCTCCGCCTCCGACGTCAAGGAGGCGGTCCGCGCCTCGCGCACGATGAAGGCGGTCGAGATCCCCGCCGACCTCGCGGCGCAGCTCGACGAGAGCCCCGAGGCGCGCGAGGCGCGGCTCGAGCAGGCGCGGGCGGCGGCGGAGCAGGCGGCGGTGGCGCGGGCGGCGGCGGAGCGGGCGGCGGCCGAGACGGCGGCCCAGCAGGCG
>CAADGB010000234.1 GCA_900696455.1 uncultured delta proteobacterium | reverse complement strand
GGCCTCGAGGCGCGGCGCGGCCCGCTGCGCGTCGCCGCCGGCCTCCGCGCCGACGCGGTGGCGATCGCGGCCGACGACCTGCTCGCCGGGCGCGCCGGTCGCGGCCGGCGGGCCGCGGTGTCGCCGCGCCTGAGCGCCGCCTGGGAGCGGGCCGCCCTCGGCCTGTTCGCCGCCTACGGCCGCGGCCTGCGCTCGCCCGAGGCGCGCGCGTTCGTGCCCGCCGCCCCTGGCGACGATCCGCGCCTGTACGACGGCGGCGAGCCGGCGATCACGGCGTCCGACGCGGTCGAGCTCGGCGTCCGCGTCGGCCGCGGGCCGGTGACGGCGAGCGCGGCCGGGTTCGCCACGTTCATCGCCCGCGAGGCCCTCTTCGATCACGTCTCGGGCGTGACCGTCGTGCTCGACGGGACCCGCCGCGTCGGCGCCCAGGCCGCCGTGACGTGGTCGCCGGCGCCGTGGCTCCGGGCCCGCGGCGACGTCACCGCGGTCGACGCGCGCTTCGTCGCCAGCGGCAACCCGGTGCCGGGCCCGCCCCGGTGGCTCGGCCGCGCCGGCGCCACCCTCGCCCGCGGCCCGTGGAGCGCCGGGCTCCTCGTCACCCACGCCGGCGCGCGCCCGCTCGCCCACGGCGCCACCGGCGCCGCCGCCAGCCTGCTCGACGCCACCGCCGGCTGGCGCGGTCGCCACGCCGCGGTCGAGCTCGCGGTCGACAACGCGCTCGGCCGGGCCTGGCACGAGGGCGAGTACCACTTCGCCAGCCGCTGGGACCCGGGCGAGCCGTCCTCGGTCCTGCCGCGCATCCACGTCAGCGCCGGTCGCCCGCTCGGGGCCCGGCTCACCCTCACCGTCTGGCTCTGATCTGACCGGAGTCGCCAGGAGTCGCCATGCGTCCATCCGCCACCACCGCCGCCGCGCTCGCCGCCGCGCTCGCCGCCTGCGGTCAGAGCACCGAGGCGCCCACCGTCATGCTGCCGGTGGCGAGCGCCGGCGGCCCGCTCGCCGTGGCCACCACCGATCTCGGCTACGAGGTCACCACCACCCGGCTGCGGGTCGCGATCGCCGATCTCGAGCTCACGATCGCCGGCGAGCAGCACGCCGTGGCCGCGGGCTTCTACCACCCCGGCCACCACGCCGGCGGCGACGTCGCCGGCGCGATGCCGGGCAACGTCCTCGTCGACTGGGACGGCGGCGACGGTCGCGCGCTGGGCGTGGCCACGCTCATCGTCGGCGCCTACCAGGGCGCCAACTTCCGCTTCCGCGCCGCCGACGGCGGCGACGGCCTCGCCACCGACGACCCGCTGCTGGGCCACACCTTCCACGTCACGGGCGTCGCCCGCAAGGACGGCGCCGACCACCCCTTCGACGCGTTGCTCGACCTCGCCGCCGGCACCACGCTCGTCGGCGCGGTCTTCGAGCTGGTGGTGACCGAGGCCTCGACCGAGACGCTCCACCTCGCGGCGCGGCCGGTCGACCCGACCGCCGGCGGCACCATCTACGACGGCCTCGACTTCGCCGCGCTGGCCACGACGCCGGCGGGGCTGGTCGAGATCCGCCCCGGCTCGACGGCGCACAACGTGTTCCGGCGGCCGATCCAGACCCACGACCACTACGTCCTCCACCCCTGATCCTGGAGTCTCCCGTGCGTGCATCGTCCCATCGCCGCTCCCGCCCGCTGACCGCGGCGCTCGCCGCCTCCGCGCTGGTCGCCTGCGGCGGCGCCGAGCCCGGCACCCTCGAGGTCACCGTCTACGGCGAGGACTTCATCGAGGTCGGGATCCCGGCCAGCGAGGTCGTCGACGGCTGGAGCGTGACCTTCGATCGCTTCCTGGTGTCGATCGGCGGCGCCACCGCCCAGGCCGGCCACGGCGCCGACGAGCTGTCGGCGCCCGGCTACCGGATCTTCGATCTGGCCCGGCCCTCGGGCGGCGCCGGCTACGTGCTCGCCACCCTGGACGCGCCGGCCGGCACCTACGATCACTTCGGCTACGTCCTGCGGCCCGACGCCAGCGCCACCCCCGGCAACGCCCGCGCCGCCGACGTCGACGCGCTCAAGGCCGCCGGCCACAGCGTGCGGGTGGTCGGCACCGCCACCCGCGGCGCCGACACGATCGAGTTCGACTGGGGCTTCGCCCTCACGGTCGTCCACCGCCACTGCGAGGTCTCGCACACCGTCGACGGCAACACCGTCACGATCGAGGCCACGATCCACGGCGACCACCTGCTCTACGACGACGCGGTCGCCGCCGAGCCCGACCTCGCCTTCGATCTCATCGCCGCCGCCGACGGCGCCGACGGCTCGACTCCCGACGGCCGGGTCACCCCGGCCGAGCTCGCGGCCCAGGACCTCACCGGCCAGGAGCGGTACCAGGTCGGCTCGCTCGACATCGACGACCTGTGGGGGGTCATCAGCCACCAGGTCGGCACGCTGGGCCACGTCGACGGCGAGGGGCACTGCGAGGACATCCAGGTCTCCGGGACCTGATCAGCGCGGCACGGGGAACTTGGCCAGCTTGTACTGGAGGGTGCGGCGGTGCATGCCGAGGACGCGGGCGGCCTTGGAGACGTTGCCGTTGCACTCGCGGAGCACGCGGGCGATGTGCTCCCACTCGAGGCGGGCCAGGGACGGGACCTCGTACGCGAGCTGGTCGCCGCCGGGCGCGGCCGCCGCCGGCTCCGGCTCGCTGTCGAACGCGGCCAGGATCTGGTCGGCGTTGGACGGCTTGGTCAGGTAGTCGTGGGCACCCAGCTTCACCGCCTCGACCGCGGTGGCGATGCTGCCGTAGCCGGTGACGACGACGATCGCGACCTCGGGCTGGACCTCGAGCAGATCCTTGATCACGGTGAGGCCGCCCGGGCCCGGCATGCGGAGGTCGACGATCGCGCGATCGATGCGGTGGGCGCGGGCGATGGCCATCGCCTCGGCGTGGTCGCCGGCGGCGTGGACCTCGAAGCCGCGGGCGGCCATGGCCTTGCCGAGGCGCTCGCGCAGGCGCGCGTCGTCGTCGACGATGAGGATGGACGGGGGCGTGATCGTCACGAGGCCTCGGCGGGCGGGAGGGTGGTGCGGGGCAGGCTGACGAGGGCGCGGGTGCCGACCCCCGGGATCGACTCGAAGGTCAGGGTGCCGCCGCGGCTCTCGAAGAAGGCGCGGGCCAGGAACACCCCGAGCCCGAGGCCGCGCCCCGGCTGCTTGGTGGTGAAGAACGGCTCGCCGATGCGCGGCAGATCGTCCTCGGCGATGCCGCTGCCACGATCCTGGATGGCGAGCCGGACGTCGGCGCCGCGCGCGCTCAGCTCGACCGTGACCCGGCTGTCGGGCTCGCTGGCGTCGAGGCCGTTGCGGACCAGCGCCGCCACCGACTGCACGAGCTGCTCGGAGGGGACGCGCAGCGCGAGGTGGCCCTCGGGCAGTCGCAGCTCGACGCGGGCGGCGCGGTCGCCGAGGTGATCGCGGAGGCGGCGGGCCAGCTCGTCGGCGGTGAGCGGCGCGTCGTCGTCGCCGGTCTGGGCGGCGCGCGCCGCCATCCGGTGCAGGATGTCCTGACAGCGCTCGACCTCGAGCTCGATGAGGCGCAGGTCCTCGGCCAGGTCGCCGGCGCCGTCCATGGCCAGGGCGCCGCGGCGGGCCTCGTGGGCCGCCACCGCGATCGTGCCGAGCGGGCTGCCCAGCTCGTGGGCGGCGCCGGCGGCGAGGGTGGTCAGCGCCGCCAGGCGGGCGTTGCGGGCCGCGGCCTCGCGCAGGGAGGCGATCTGCTCGCGCTGGGCGGCGATGGCCTGCGAGATGCGGCGGACGAAGAAGGCCGACAGCGCGGTCGCCAGCACGAACGCGATCCACATGCCCTCGAGGTGACCGAGGCCACCGCCGTCGGAGGCGGCGCCGGCGCCGTGGCCGGCGTGGTGCCCGTGGTGGGCGTGCGGATCGGCGGCGCCCTCGGGCAGGAGGAACAGGGCGCCGAAACCGACCACCGCCAGAAAGGCGATCGCCACCGTCCAGCGGGCGCTCAGCATGACCGCCGACAGCGTGATGTGGACCAGGAACAGCACCGTGAACGGGTTGGAGGCGCCGCCGGAGGCCGCCAGCAGGACGGTGAGCAGGACGACGTCGAGCACCAGCACGGCGCCGAGCACGTGGGCCGGCGCCCACCGCGTGGGCACCCAGCCGAGCGCCAGGGCGAGGTTGGTGAGCGCGCCGGCCGCGACCGCCAGGCCGAACAGCCACCAGGCGACGGTCAGGTCGAGCCGCCACGCCACGGCCATCGCCGCGGTCTGCCCGGCGACGACCAGCCAGCGCAGGCGGACCAGCCACGGCACGGTCACGTCGGGCTCGAGCGCGCCGACCGGCGGCGGCGCACCCGATCGGGTGTCTGGCGCGGGAGGCACGTCGGCCACGGCCACACCGTTTCGCGGAACGCGCGAGGCGTCAAGTCACCGGCGGGGCGTGCACCGGGTGCGTGGTTTTTTCGCAGGAGGGGCGCTGCGCAATCTCACCGCACCTCGCGCGCTGCACGCGGCGCGCACGATCGCGCAACGTCTGCGCGGCGCACGGCGCCACGACCGACGCGCGACGCCTCACGAGGAGCTGCTCCGATGACGAACGTGCCCCCCCTCAAGACCCGCTGGCTCGCGATGCTGGCCGCGATCGCGCTGGCCGCGAGCCCCGCCGCCGCCCACATCTCCATCGCCTCCGGGCCGGCGCCGGCCAACGCCACCTCGGAGATCGCCTTCGGCGTCGGTCACGGCTGCGCCGGCGCCGACACGCTGAGCGTGACGATCGAGATCCCGGCCGGGGTCACCAGCGTCCGCGCCGTGCGCAGCGACTTCGGCAAGCCGGCCCTGCAGAAGAACGGCGCGGGCGCGGTCACCTCCGTCACCTGGCAGAAGGCCGACGCCGAGCTGCTCGACGCCGACGACGCGTACTACAAGCTGACCCTCCGCGCCCGGACCCCGGACGCGCCGTTCACGCGGCTCTTCTGGCGCATCCACCAGACGTGCCGGGCGATGGACGGCACCGAGACCACGGTGCCGTGGGTCGCGCTGCCCGGGGAGAGCGGCGAGCCAGCCGCCCCGCTGGTGCTCCTGCCGGCCCGTCGCAACGGCTGGAACGCGTGGACCCTGCCCACCGGGGCGAGCGTCGCGCCGGTCGACATGGCGCGCTTCTTCGGCGACGCGCAGATCGTGTGGCGCGGCATGGCCGCGTACAGCGCCCGCCCGACGATCGCCGCGCTCGTCGCCGCCACGCCCGGGGTCACCGTGCTGACCGAGCTCGCCGCCGGCGACGAGATCTGGGTGAAGTACTGACATGCGCCGGCTCCTCTGCGCGGCCGCAATGATCGCGGCCCTCGCCGGCTGCGGCGACAACGTCGCGGCCGGCGACGACGCGGCGCCGCCCACCGACGCCGCCGTCGACGGGGCGGTCGACGCGGGTCCCGACGCGGGGGTCCGGGGCGGTTGCCTCGATCGGCCTGGCGTGCTGCCCCTGCCACCGGCGGGCGAGCTGCCGTGCGAGCTGATCCCGCCCGGCCTGACGCTGTGAGGTGGTGGCCGCGGTGGGTGCCGGCCCGGCCGGACCGCGCCGGCACGGTGCCTGACCGCGCCTGACCATGATCGCGCGCGCTGTCGACCGCGGTCGCACCCCGCGCGGCGAGACCTCGACGATGTCGCGGCCAGTACCCGCGGGGTGGCGAGCCGCGGTATACGCGGTGCGATGAACCGGACTCCCCTCGTCGCGCTCGCCCTCGCGGTCGCCGCCTCCCTCGCCCTCCCCGCGTGTGGCGGGTCGTCCGCGCCGCGCGTGACCACCACGCCCACCGACGTCGCGCCGGCGGACGGCTGTCCGATGACGGTCGCCGGGACCTCGGTCACCGTCGAGGACACCGCGACCGGCGCCGCCCTGGTCTTCGTCACCACCGGCGACGTCGCCGAGCTGCGGCGGCGGATCGCCGCGTGGGCCGACGGCCACAACGCCCACCACGCCGCCATGGGTCCGCTGCCCACCGGCGAGGAGGTCGGCGGCGGCGGCCACGATCATCACCACCACCACGGCGCAGGCGGCGAGGGCGGCGGCGACCACGGCGATCACGGCGCCGCCGCGCACGTCGGCTTCTCGCACACGATGATCGCGGGCCACAGCCGCGCCATCGCCAGCGACCTCGATGGCGGCGCTCGCCTCGAGCTGGTGGCGTTCCCCGACGGGATCGGCGCCATGCGCGAGGAGCTGCGCGGGCACGCCGGCCACCTCGCCGCCGGCCACTGCGCCATGCCGTCGGGGTCGTGACCGTGCCCGTCCCCGTGCCCGTCCCCGTGCCCGTGCGGCCGGCGACCTCGCGCCGCGCCGGCACCGGCGGGCGCCGCGCCCGGGCGGGGCTCGCGCTCGCCGTGGCGGTCGCCATCGGGGCGGCGGTGAGCGCCGGCTGCGCGGCGCGCGCGCCGGCCCTGCCCGTCGATCACCCGGCCGATCCAGCCGCGCCCGCCGGTCGCCTCGCCGGGCCGCCCGCGATCTTGCGAGCCGCGCGGCCGACGGCGTCGCCGTCCATGCCCACGCCCACGCCCGAGGGCCCGCGCGGCGACGGCGATCACGACCCGGAGCACCGCCATGACTGAGCGGTACCGCCACGCCGGCGCGGGACCGGCGGTCGCGCTCGGCCTCGCGCTCGCCGCCTGCGTGCCGTCGGTACGCGAGGTCGAGGCGCCGGTGCGCACCACGCTGCGCACCCGCGCGGGCGAGGAGCCCGGCGACGCCGCGGCGGCGCGCGCGGCGCTGGCGCGGCCGCTCACCCGCGACGCCGTCCGCCGCCTGGCCCTGGTCAGCCCCCGCGCCGGAGCCGCGCTGGCGACCGTGGGGGTGGCCGCGGGCGAGGCCGCGGCCCAGCGCGGGCTCGGCCACACCGCGCTCGAGCTCGAGAGCTACTTCACCGACTCCGGCAGCCTCCTGGGCGGCCACGTCACCGTCCACCACGACATCCTCGATCTGGTGCTGATGGCGCCGCGGCGCCGCGCCGGTGGCGCGCGCCTGTCCGCGGCCCAGGCCCGCGCCGCCGGCGAGCTGATCGCGCTGGCCGCCGAGGCCGAGCTGGCCTTCCTCGAGCTCGCCGGCGCCGCCGAGACCGCCGCCGCCGCCCGCACCATCTTCGACGCCGCGGCCGCCGCCGCCGACCTCACCGAGCGCATCCACGCCGCCGGCGGCACCACGGACCTGGCGCTGGCGCGCGAGCAGGTGCGGCGCGAAGAGGCGCGGCTGGCGCTGGCCCGCGCCGAGGCGGCGACCGAGGCCGCGCGCGAGGAGCTGAACGCGGTCCTCGGCCTGTCCGGCGCCGACACCCGCTGGACCCTGGGCGACGGCGTGCCCGAGCTGCCCGCGGCGCCGCCGGCCCTCGACGATCTCGAGGCCACCGCGGTCGCGACCTCGCTGGCGCTGGCCGCGCTGCGGAGCGACGCCGTCGCCGCCGCCAACCGCGCCCGCGAGGCCGGGGTGAAGGCCTGGCTGCCGTCGCTCGCCGTCGGCGTCACCGCCGAGTATCACGACGGCGGCTGGTTCCCGGGCCCGGCGGTGAGCCTCGGCCTGCCGCTGGTCTCGGGCGAGCGCGGGCGCGCCGCCGCCGCTCGCGCCGACGGTCAGCGCGTCGCCGCGCTCACCACCGCCACCGCCGCCGAGCTGCGGGCGCGGGCGCGGGCCGCGCGCCTGCGGGCGCTGGTCGCCTTCGACGAGGCCCGTCACCTGCGCGACGTGCTCGTGCCGCTGCGCCGGCGCGTCCTCGACGAGACCCTGCTCCAGTACAACGCCATGAACGCCAGCCCCTTCGAGCTGCTCGCCGTGCGCGGCGAGCTGGCCGCGAGCGAGCTGGCCCTGGTCGACGCGCGTCGCCGCTTCGCCGCGGCGATGGTCGCGGTCGAGAGCCTGCGCCGCGGGGTCACGGTCGGCGGTCACGGCGCGGCGGTCGTCGCGCCGGCGCCGTCGTCGCCCGCGTCCGGCGGCGGCCACCGAGGAGGGCACTGATGATCGACCGCCGCAAGCTGCTCCGCCGCACCCTGGCCGCCGGCGCCGCCGCTCTCGCCACCGGCGCGGTCGCCCAGGCCCCGGGGCCGGCCCAGGCCCAGCCCCAGCCGCCGCCTCGCCCGCCGCCGCCGCCGCCGCCGCGTCCGGCCGGCGGCCGCGCGCTGCCGTACCAGCCGGTGGTCGTGCCCGACGGCGCCACCTTGCCGTTCAAGCTGGTCGGCGGCGTCAAGGTCTTCCACCTCGTCGCCGAGCCCATCACCCACGAGATCGCGCCCGGCCTGACGAGCGACACCTGGGGCTACAACGGCCGCACGCCGGGCCCGCTGCTCGAGCTGGTGCAGGGCGACCGCGCCCGCATCTACGTCACCAACAAGCTGCCGGAGGCGACCACCGTCCACTGGCACGGCATCCTCCTGCCCAACGGCATGGACGGCGTCGCCGGCATCACCCAGCCGGCGATCGAGCCCGGCCAGACCTTTCGCTACGACCTCACGTTCGATCGCGCGGGCACGTTCATGTACCACCCGCACTTCGACGAGATGACCCAGATCGCGCTGGGCATGCTCGGCATGATCGTCGTCCACCCGCGGCGGCCGGCCGCGGTCGCCGGCGGCCGTCGGGTCCGCGACTACGGGCTGATGCTGCACGAGTGGAAGATCGTCCCCGGCGCCCGCCGGCCCGACCCGCTGGCGATGAACGACTTCAACCAGCTCGCGTTCAACGGCAAGGGCTACCCGGCCACCACGCCGCTGGTCGCCGAGCGCGGCGACCTGGTGCGCATCCGCTTCGGCAACCTCGGCCCGATGGATCACCACCCCATCCACCTCCACGGCTTCCACTGGCAGGTGGTCGAGACCGACGGTGGTCAGGTGCCGCCGTCGGCGCGCTGGCCCGAGACCACGGTGCTGGTGCCGGTGGGCTCGGTGCGCGTCGTCGAGTTCGTCGCCGACGCCCCCGGCGACTGGCCGATGCACTGCCACATGACCCACCACATCATGAACCAGATGGGCCACGACGTGCCCAACCTGATCGGCGCCGACGTGCGCGGCGTCGACGCGTCGATCGGGCGGCTCGCGCCCGGCTACATGACGATGGGCGAGACCGGCATGGGCGCGATGGCGCACATGAAGATGCCGCTGCCCCGCAACAGCATCTCGATGGTGGCGTCGCCCGGGCAGTACGGGCCCGTCGACATGGGCGGCATGTTCACCCTGCTCAAGGTGCGCGACCGGCTCGACGGCGACGGCGATCCGGGCTGGTACGCCCACCCGCCGGGGACGGTGGCGGCGCTCGCCACCGCCGACGAGCTGGCCCGCGACGGCGTCGACGTGCCCTGAGGCCGGCGAGGGGAGGGGCGAGCTCGCGGCTGCGACCGCCGTGAATCCGGAGGCTTGCGCGAAAACTGGCCTCCGGACGCAACCGGCGGTGCGCCCCCTCGATAGGGGGCAGCATGATGAAGCAACTGCGTGGTGACGAGGCGCTCGCGGATCGCGCGGGCGGGACCTGGACCGGGACGGCGCCGGGCAAGCGGACGCTGACCGCGTCCCTGCCGCCGGTGCAGCGCAGGGAGGACGGCGCCGGCGAGATCGCCCGGGGCTCGACCGACGCTTCGATCGCCGGCGCGATCGATGGCGCGATCGACGGCGCGATCGACGGTTCGATCGACGGCGCGGCGCCCGGGCCCGGCCCGGCGGCCGCGGCGGGGCCGGGCGAGGCCGGTGACGCCGACGCCTACGACGAGCGGCCGCCGGTCAGCTTCGTCGACAGCCTGCTCGGCGATCCGGCCGACGCCGATCCGGTGCAGCGGCGCGGGCGCGGGCGCGGCGCGGCCAGCGGCCCCGGCGACGTCCAGCGCGTCGCCGCCGCCGGCCTCGCCGGACCGGCGAGCCCGTTGCCCTTCGCCGACGTCATCCAGCGCTCGTTCGGCGCCCACGACGTGTCCGGGGTCGAGGCGCACGTCGGCGGTCCGGCGGCGGCGGCCTCGGCGGCGATGGGGGCCCAGGCCTACGCCACGGGCAACCACGTCGCCTTCGCCGGCGCGCCCGATCTGCACACCGCCGCCCACGAGGCCACGCACGTGGTGCAGCAGCGCGCCGGCGTCCACCTGCAGGGCGGCGTGGGCGCGGCCGGCGACGCCTACGAGCAGCACGCCGACGCGGTCGCCGACGCCGTGGTGCGCGGCGAGTCGGCCGAGGCGCTCCTCGGCGCGGCGCCCGGCGGAGGCGGGGGCGGCGGGGGCGCCGCGGTCCAGCACCGGGCCGGCGGCTTCGCCGGCCAGGTGATGGCGGCGATGGGCGAGGAGGGCCAGTTCGTGCATGCCGGGTTCGACGAGCGTCGCCGCCGCCTGCAGGCGGCGCCCGACGCGAAGCGCGAGAAGCTCCTCGCCCTCCTGCCCGTCGACGACGCGCTCGAGCTGCTGGTCGGCCAGGACGCGATCGAGGTGCCCGAGGGTCGGCTCCAGCGCCTGGTGCTGGCCGTGCCCCGCGTGATCCCGCGCCTCGACGCGAACCAGGCCTACCTCCTCCTCGGCAGCGAGCACCGGGCCACGGCGCGCCGGATCTTCGCGCGGCTCCCGCTGGCCACCCAGCTCGAGGTCTTCGCCAGGCTGTCGCCGAAGATGCGGGCCACGGTCTGGCCGCAGGACGCGGGCCACAAGGTGCGCGGCGCGCTCCTCAACCGCCTCGACGACCCCGCGCTGGCGGCGGTGGTGGCCGAGCTCCACGCCGCCGACATCGAGGAGATCATCGACCACCAGGCGCCGCACCTGGTGGCGCGGGTGCGCGCCGCCTGCCTGGCCCAGGGCGTCCACGGCGCGGTGGTCGGACGCGACCTGGCGCGCGCCGACGGCGTCGATCCCGACGCCCGCGCCGACGAGTACGCCGCTCAGGGCGAGCGCTGGGACGCCGCGAACGACCGGCCGGAGAAGGCGCGCCGCGAGAAGTCCACCAGCGTCCCCTCCGCCGACGACTGGCTCCAGATGCCGGAGTTCGCGCAGCTCCACGCCTTCCGGATCGCGCCCACCGCGACCCGCGTGCGCTACCTCGCCCGCACCCGCGGCGACCGGGCGACGCTCCTGCGCAGCCTCGACAACCTGCAGGACCGCGGCGAGACCCTGGCCGCCTTCCTGCGCAAGCACCGCCACGGCTTCTCCCTCGCCGGCGACCTCGACGGCTCCGAGCTGGTGCCCCTGGTCGAGGCCATGCCCGATCCCGCCGACCGCGCCACCCTGGTCTGCGCGCTCGCCAGCCGGCCCCGGTCCCTCCCCACGGTCGTCGCCGTGGTCGGCCCGCAGGAGCTCGCCCTCGCCCTCACCCAGGCCACCGATCGCGAGCTGCCGCACCTGTGGAGCGCGCTCGAGCGGCTCTCCCCCGCCACCCTCACCGCCACCCTGCGCCGCCTCCCCGACGACCAGCGGGAGCGCCTGCGCACGTTCGCTCACGACGCCGCCGCCGTCGATCGGCTGATGCCGGCCGACGCCGCCGGCACGTCGTGAGCCGAGCCCCGAGCCCGAACCCGAACCCGAACCCGAATCCGGACCCGTACCCGAACCCGGGCCCGTGGCGCGCGTGCGATCGCTGGTCGCCGCGGCGCGCGCGCGGTAAGACGGCGTCGTGCGCTACGAGGGTCGCCTCTACCGTCCGCCGTCCGAGGCCGACGCGCTGATCGTGCAGGCGACGATCGGCTGCTCGTGGAACCACTGCACGTACTGCGACATGTACCGGGACAAGACGTTCCGGATCCGCGAGCTCGCCGAGACCCTGGCCGACCTCGACGCCGCCGGCGCCGAGGTGGGCGCCCGGGTCGACAAGCTGTTCGTCGCCGACGGGGATGCCCTGGTCATGCCGACCGAGCACTGGCTCGCGATCCTGGCGCGGGCGCGGGCGCGGCTGCCGGGGCTGCGGCGGGTCTCGTGCTACGCGATGGCCCGCAACGTCCTCGCCAAGACCGACGACGAGCTGCGGGCGCTGCGCGCCGCCGGCCTCGCCCGCCTCTACGTCGGCCCCGAGTCCGGCGACGACGTGACGCTGCGGCGGATCGCCAAGGGCGACGACGCCGCCGCCCACGTCGAGGCCGCGGCGCGCGCCCACGCCGCCGGCCTCGAGCTGTCGGTGATCGCGCTGCTCGGCGGCGCCGGCGAGCGCAGCGACGCGCACGCCCGTGCCACCGCCGAGCTGGTCACGCGGATGGATCCGGCCTTCTTCTCGGCGCTGACGGTGACCGTGGTGCCGGGCACCCCGCTGGCCCGCCTCGCCGACCGTGGTCGGTTCGCCGTGCCCGCGGTGCCCGAGCTCCTGCGCGAGCTGCGGACGATGGTCGCCCACGCCCGGCCGCGGCGCGCCCTGTTCCGCACCAACCACGCCTCGAACTACCTGCCGCTCGGCGGCTGGCTGCCCGACGACCGCGAGCGCATCGTCGCCACGATCGACGCCGCGCTGGCCGGCGCCATCCCGCTGCGCCGCGAGTGGCAGCGCGGCCTGTAGTCCGCGGCCCGGACGCGCGTCGGGATCGAAGACCGATTCGACGCGACGCGCCGCGGCTCAGGGCGGCGGCGCGCCCAGGGCCCGGGCGAGCACGTGGATCACCAGGCGCGCGGCGACCCGGTGGTAGGGGCCGTCGACCGTCGCCGCCACGTCGCCGGGCTGGGGGTAGTGGGGCGTGGTGTCCCCCGAGACGTACTCCTCGGTCAGGCCGGCGGCGGCGTAGCCTTGATCGCGGAACGACTGGTGGTCGGTGGTGCCGATCTGGGTCGACACCACCTGGGCGCCGACCGCCGAGGCCGCGGCCTGGTACTGGGCGAACAGCGCCGCGGTCGGACGCTCGATCTCGAAGCGCAGATCGTCGTCCATGTCCCAGCCCGCCTGATCGATCGTGTGGGCGGCGACGATGTCGACGCCGGCCTGGCGCGCCGCCGCGGCGTACATCCCCGAGCCGATGAGCCCGACCTCCTCCTGGTCGAAGAGGACCAGGGCGAGGTGGTGATCGCGGCACGACACCGCTTGCAGGGCGCGCGCCGCCGCCAGCACGACGGCCACGCCGGTGGCGTTGTCGTTGGCGCCGGGGCTGCCGGTCACCGTGTCGAAGTGCGCGCCCAGGACCAGCCAGGTGTCGGTGGCGACGGTGGCGGTCAGCTCGGCGACCACGTTGGCGCCCGACTCGTAGGTGGCGAGGCGGGGCGCGTAGCCGAGCGCCTCCAGCTCGGTCACCAGGTAGGCGCGGGTCGCGGCGCGCTGCGCCGCGCTGGCGCGGGGTGTCGCCGCGAGGTCGCCGACGTGGCGGGCGAGGTCGGCCGCCAGCCACGCCGGCTCGGTGACCGGCGCCAGGCAGGCGCCGCCGCCGCCGTCGCCATCCGCGCCGCCGTCGAGCCCGCCGTCGCCGTCGCCTGCGTCGTCGTCGCCCGCGCAGCCGGCGGCGGCGAGCGCGACCGCCAGCGCGCCGGTCTGGATCGCGGTCCGGATCGCGCCGGCGCGATTCACGTCGGCGGCTTCCGCGGCGCCGGGCGGGTGTAGTCGACGCGCACCGCGAGGTGGAAGTGATCGTCGTGGCTGGCCGGATCGTTGCGGGGGGTGAGGATCGTGCGGAAGCCGCCGGAGTCCGTCAGCGCCTGCTCGACCCCGAGCAGGAGCTCGTCGCCCTGCGGGTAGTCGTCGAGGACCACGGCCTTGCGGCCGTCGGCGTCGACGAAGCTGCGCACGTCGATGGCGAGGCCGAGCGCGTGGCGCGACAGGACGCCTCGCTTCACGCCGCCGTCCACCCGCACCGGCGTGTAGTCGTGGATGCGCGAGAAGTGCAGCTCGCGCACGCCGGCGGCGTGGAGCGCGGGCAGGTGGCGGGCCAGGCCCAGCGCGAGCTGACAGTCCATGACGTGGGGACCCTTGCGATACGTGCTGACCAGCTTGACCCCACCCAGCTCCATGGCCGGGACGGTGATCGGGGTCCCGATCTTGCGGGCCGCGCGCGCCGGCTTCCAGCCGACGCCGAGCTCGTCGAGCTCCCGGGTGCAGGCCGTGCCGGCCGCCACCATCTCGCGCGACGGCGGCCAGCTCCAGCCGGCCGGCATGTTGGTCGCGCGAGGCGTCACCCGCGCGGTCTTCTTGCGCGCCTTGCCGCGCGCGGTGACGCGGTTGCCCCCGGGCTTCTTCGAGGCCTTCGTCGAGGACGCGGCGGCCTTGGCCCGGGTCCTCGGCTTCGTCTTGGTCTTGGCCTTGGCCTTGGTCTTGACCGCCGACCTGGTCCGCTCCTCCCGCGGCGCCGGCTCCGCCGCCGTCGGCGGGGCGCCCGGCTCGGCCTGGCTCGCGCCCGGCGCCGTGACGCCGGCCGCCAGCGCCGGGAGGAGCGCCACGCGGGTGGGGGAGGGCATCGCCCGGACCTTACACCGGCGCGCGGTGATTGCGGCGCCACTCCCGCAACCGGGCGAGATGTCTGGACTACGCTCGGTGGACATGGACATCGAGCAGCTCGAGGGGCTGGCGCTCGGCGACGATCGCGCGGCCGCGCTCGCCGGCCTGGTCGCCGGCACCGAGGAACACGACTACTGGCGCGCCGTCCACCTGCAGCACGCCGGCAAGCTGGACGAGGTCGACGCGCTGATCGCGCGCTGGCGGTCGCGCCATGGTCACACCTCGACGCTTCAGCGGCTCGAGCGGCGCCAGCTCCTCCTCCTCGCCGGCGCCGAGCTGACGCAGGTGGCCAACACGCTGCGCGACGAGGCCGGGGCCGAGCTCCACCACGAGCCGGAGATCGAGGCCGCCGCCGCGCGCTACCCCACGCGCTTCGACGACAGCGGGCTGGCCGAGGACCGCCTCCTCGCGCTCGCGCTCGAGCGCGGGCGGGGCCTCGACGAGGTGAGCGCGGCCGGCCTGATCGGGCTGGTCGGCCATCGCCTCGACGCCCACCTCCGCCGCCAGCTCCTGGGGCGGCTCGATCGCACCGGCCTGCCCGGCCTGGTCGAGCGGATCGCTGCCGAGCTGCGCGAGCCGGACTCGCGGGGCTTCGGCTCGATCGCGATCCACCAGCGCCTGACCCGGGCCGAGCTCGACGCGCTGGCCGCGCGGGTGCCGGCGCTGCGCCAGCACCAGAGCTGGGTCGAGGCGGTGCTCGTCCGCATGCGGCCGCCCGCGCACGTCGAGTGGGAGCTCGACGCCGCGGCGCGCGTGGCCTACCTCGACGAGCTGTGGGCGGTGGTCGCCGGGCTGCCGGCGTCGTTCAACTCGCTGCGGGCGCACGTCCTCCACCATCGCCTGCGCTGCGATCTCGCCCTCGGCTCGTTCGATCGCGCGCGCCTGCTCGCCTACCTGGCCCTGCCGCGCCGCGGCAGCTACGTCCGGTCGTCGTGGCTGGGCAAGCTGAAGGGCGCGGAGATCGCCGCCCTCGATCACGACTTCGCGCGCACCACCGGCCTGCCCGCGGTCGGCAGCGACGAGGCCCTGGTCCGCGCCTACCTCGGTCACTTCCTGCACACCGGGGACAGCAGCACCTTCGACGAGCACGTCGAGGCCGACTGGCTCAGGCGCCTGCACGCCGAGGTGCGGCTGCTCGCCGGCGATCCCGACACCGCGGTCTGGACCACGCTGCTGGGGCCGACCGCGACCGCCGCCCTGCGCGAGCGCGTCGAGCTCGACTTCGCGCCGACCAACCCGCCCCGGGTCGCCCGCGACGCGCCGGTCGCGGTCGAGGTCGACATCAAGCACGCCGGCGCCCTGCGGGTGCGGGTGTTCCGGATCGACGTCGCCGCCCACTTCCACGCCCGCGGCGTCGACGTCGACACCACGCTGGATCTCGACGGGCTGGCCGCGGGCTGGGAGGAGCAGCGGCCGTGGACGGCGCCGCCGCTCGAGCGGGTGAGGACCCGCCTCGTGCTCGACGCCTGCGATCGCCCCGGCACCTACGTCGTCGAGCTGATCGCCAGCGGCAAGGCCAGCCGCGCCCTGGTGCGCAAGGGCGACCTCCGCTACACGACCCGGCCCAGCGCCGCCGGCCTGGCCCTGACCGTCCTCGACGAGGACGGCCGGCCGTGCCCGGGCGCGTCGGTGTGGATGGGCGGGCGCGAGTACCGCCCGCGCGACGGCGGCGAGGTGACGTTGCCGTTCTCCACCCGGGGCGGCGCCGTGCCGATCCTGCTGGTCGACGGCGACCTGGCGGTGGTGTCGAGCGTCCAGCTCCCGGCCGAGAGCTACGCGCTGGCGGCGGCGGCCCTGCTCGATCGCCAGGCCCTGCAGCCCGGGCGCGACGCCACCGCCCTGGTGCGGGTGAGCCTGACGGTGGGCGGGGTGCCGACCACGCTCGCGCTGCTGGAGGAGCCGTACGCCGAGCTGGTGGTCACCGATCGCACCGGCGTGCCGGCGCGGCGGCGGGTGCCGCTCACCCTGGCCGACGACGCCGAGGTCGAGGTGCCGATCGCGGTCCCCGAGCACGCCGCCGCCCTCGCCCTCGCCGTCGGCGGCCGGGTGCGGGTGGTGTCGCAGCAGCGCACCGACGATCTGCGCCACGAGCTCGCGCTCGCGCTGGCCGCGATGCACGGCACCCAGGCCACCGAGGCGCTGTACCTGGAGCGCGCCGACGCCGGCTTCGCGCTGGCGCTCCTGGGCAAGAACGGCGAGCCGCGGGCCGGCCGCGCGGTGTCGCTGCAGCTCCGCCTGCGGGCGGTGACCTTCCTGTGGGAGGTGACCCTGGCCACCGACGAGCGGGGGCGGATCGCGCTCGGGCGCCTGCCCGGGGTCCTCGAGCTGCGGGCCACGACGTCGACCGGCCTCGACCACCGCTTCGCGCTCGCGCCGCGGCTCCCGGTGGCGCCCGCGCTCGTCAACGTGCGCGCCGGGGAGGACGTGGTGGTGCCGCTCGCCGTCGACGAGCGCGGCGGCGCGGCGCCCGACTGGGCGGTGGTGGAGCTCCGCGGCCAGGCCCCGGCCCACGACCACGGCGCGTGCGGCGCGGTCGAGGCCGGCGTCCTGCGCGTGCGCGACCTGCCGCCCGGCCACCACGTCATCACCGTGCGCGATCAGCGGACGCTGACCGTCACCGTGGTGCCGGCGGCGGCGCCGCACGCGGCGGGGTGGGCGACCCTGCCGCGGACGCTGGTCGAGCTGCGGGCGCCGGCGCCGGCGCTGGGCGCGATCGCGGTCGGCCCCGACGCGCTCGAGATCACGGTGCTCGCCGCCGCCGCCACCACCCGCGTCCACGTCGTCGCCACCGCGCTGTGGCCCGCGCCGGCGTGGCCGGCGGAGCTGATCGGTCCGGTCCGCGCCGCCCAGCTCCGCCACCAGGCGCCGGCGGTGACCCACTACGTGTCGGGGCGCGACATCGGCGACGAGTACCGCTACGTGCTCGATCGCCAGCACGCGCCGCGGCGGGCCGGGCTCCTGCTCGACCGCCCGAGCCTGCTGCTCAACCCGTGGGCCCTGCGCACGACCTCGACCTCGGTGCAGACCGCGCGCGCCGAGGGCGCGTGGGCGCCGTCCCCGCAGCGCGCGGCCCCGGCGGCCGCGCCGGCGCCCCTGCGCGCGCG
>CAADGB010000233.1 GCA_900696455.1 uncultured delta proteobacterium | reverse complement strand
GGGCGCCGGCGCGGCCGCCGGCCGAGGCCCGCGTCGCCGCCATCGGCGAGCTCGCGCGCCACCCGCCCGAGCTGCGCCGCGCCTTCGACCACGCCCACGACTTCGAGCCGCCGCCGCCGCCCGGGCCCGGCGACTGGCTGGCCGAGCACCCCGAGCCCGGCCAGACCTTCGATCAGTACGTGGCGTCGGCGCCCAACCGCCCCGACGCCACCCGCAAGGTCCTCTACCTCCTCCCCCTGGGCGCGCTCGACGGCGACGGCGCGCCGCCGCTCGCCCCGCTGGTCGACGTGCTCGCCGCGTTCTTCGCGCTCGAGGTCCGGGTGCTGCCGGCGGTCACGATCGAGCACGTCGCCCCGACCACGCGCGTCCACGGCGGCACCGGCAAGCGTCAGCTCCTCGCGCCCGACGTCCTGCGCTGGCTGTCGTGGTGGGTGCCGGCCGACGGCTACGGCGTGGTCGCGATCACGATGGAGGACCTGTACCCCGATCCCGACTGGAACTTCGTCTTCGGCCAGGCCTCGCTCACCGAGCGGGTCGGCGTGCAGAGCTTCGCCCGCTACGATCCGGCGTTCTTCGGCGAGCCGCGCCCCGACGGCTGGCAGGCGCTGATCCTGCGCCGGGCGACGTGGACGCTGATCCACGAGACCGCCCACATGTTCGGGCTCCACCACTGCGTCCACTGGCGCTGCATCGTCGCCGGCTCCAACAACCAGGACGAGGCCGATCGCAGCCCGCTCCACGCCTGCCCGGTCTGCACCCACAAGCTGTGGTGGGCGATCCGCTTCGACCCGGCGGCCCGCGAGGACGCCCTGGCCCGCGCCCTCGCCGCCGCCGGCTTCGCCGACGAGGCCGCCTGGTCGGCGCGCCGCGCCCGCTGGATCCGCGACGGGACGCGGTGACGCGGTCAGGGCGCGCCGAGCAGGCCAACGCGCGCGGCGTTGGCGCTCCGCTTCGCGCGGGCGAGCTGTTCCGCCGTGAGCGCGGACGCGTGACGATCACGCGCGGCGACCGCGGGGAGCCACAGCCATCCGCCTGGCCGCCCCGGCTTGTCGATCGCCGCGAGCTCGTAGTAGAGCTGGGCCCGGACGGGATCCGAGTCCTTGAACGCGCCGCCCTCGTTGGCGCCACCCAGCCAGAACATCGCCCAGCTGTGCCCTGCCGTCGCTGCGCCCGTGATGAGGCTCAGCGCGCGCTTCTGGTCCTTCGCCAGCAGCGCGCCGTCCCAGAGGAGGACGCCGAGCGCGAACTTCGACCAGGCGCCCGCCTCGGGAGCCTCGAGCAGCGCGAGTCCAGCCGCGACGTCCTTCTTGACACCCGTGCCTGAGAGGAGCGCCTCCGCCAGGAGGAACCGCCCCAGGTCACTGCCGCGCGCGAACGACCTCCGGTACCAGGCGACGCTCTCCTCTGGCGTCCCGGCGACGACCTTCGCGGCGATCAGGTCTCCGAGGCGAGCAGCGGCGAGCGGTTGGTCGGCTGCGTGCTTGCGGAGGAGCGCCTCGGCGGTCTTGACGTCCTTCGAGCCTCCGACGCCGTCGACGAGGAGCTCGGCGTACCGCGTCACCGCCTCGTCGAGGGTTGCCGGATCGCCCGCATCGACGGCTCGCTTCATCCAGCGTCGCGCGTCCGCGTGGTTCGAGCTGTCCGCCGCGAGCAGGTGAGCGGCAACCGCGATCGCGGCGCGTGCGCGAACGCCGGGGGGGGAGCCGGACGTCTCGACGAGCTGCTTGCGCAGGGCCAGGAGTCGGGCGGGGTCGGGCGCGAGTTCGCGGTCGAGCAGGTCGACGAGATCGGCGGTGGCGCCGACGTCGCGCTGGGCGACCGCCTTCTCCAGCCAGAGCTTGGCCTTGGCCGGATCCCTGGCGACCCCGTGCCCGTTCCGGAACATCCGACCGACCAGCCGTTGCGCCGCGGGGTCGCCCCGCTGCGCGAGGGCGAGGGCCGGATTGGCGAGGTACGTGTACGCCTTCGCGGCGTAGAGCTCCTCGAGGTGGTCGACACCGTCGATCGGTGCGACGCGGAGGCAGGACGCCGCGAACTCGGCGGGCTTGGCCGCGAGCACGACCGAGCCCTTCGGCGGTCCCTCCGACCGCGGCTCGACGCGCAGCGTCCCGGTCATGCGCCGCGGGCCGATCGCGAGGGTCCACCGCCGGGGCCACGGGACGAACGCCTCCTTCGGGTCGAACCGCTGTTCGATCGTCAGACGCGTCGCGGTGCGTTCGAGGCCACAGCTCCACTTCGAGCTATCTAGCGACGCACAGGTCGCGCCGTCGATGTGGAGGATCCCCGGGGTGACGCTACCGGCGGCGCCCGCCGGCGCGCTGGCGACGTCTCCCTCGCAATGCCACCGGCCGTCACCCGGGAGCACCGGGGCGGCGAGCGGAGGTTCCGGCGACGCGCTCGCCTCCTGGCTCCCGGGGCTGAACGACAACACTCCGACGATCGCGATCGACGCTCGCCTCGCTTGCTTCACGCGGTCCTCCTCGCCGTCCGGCGGCACCCCGAGATCGTACCATCCGCGCCGGGATCCGGAGCCGCCAGGGGTCCCTTCGGACGTCTCGCGAGCGACCGCGCAAGCGCGCGGAACTCGCGGCCGCTCACGGATCGACCCGCACGACCCCGACCCCGGTGACGACCCCGGCCGCCGGGTCGACGTCGACCACGAGGAAGTGGCGATCGATGCCATCGAGGCGCATCGGCTCGGCGCCGCCGCCGCCCGAGACGTGGGCCGGGATGCCGGCGTTGACGAAGCCGGTGTAGGTGTGGAGGTGGCCGTAGAGGGTGAGATCGACCCCGCCCGCGGCCAGGCGGCCGAGCAGCGCCTGGGCCTCGCGCCGGCTGGCGAACGAGCCCATGCGCACGC
>CAADGB010000232.1 GCA_900696455.1 uncultured delta proteobacterium | reverse complement strand
GGCGGGGCCGGCGCGGCCGGCGGGGCCGGTGTGGCCGGTGTGGCCGCCGCGGTCGGCTGAGCGGCGGCCGGCCCCGCGAGGGCGGCGGCCAGGCCGAGGGTGGAAAGGGGCAGGGCAAGGGACCTCATCGTGGTGGACCTTCTCGGTCCGCCTCCGCGCGTGCGGTGGGCGGCGCCGCAGGGGACGAGCAGAAGGCCTCCCGGAGGTCGGGTCGGCGGCGAGGGCTAGCGACCGCGGGGGCGGTCGAGCCGGAGCTTCTCGGTGCGGTCGATCTGGACGACGACGCCGTCCTGGATCGAGAGGGTGATCGTGCCGAACGCCATGCCGCGCAAGGCGTCGCGGACGCGGTCGAGGGCCGCGGCGAGGGCGTCCGCGCGGTCAGGCGGCGGCACGGCCGTCCTCCGCGAAGACGCGCGCGCGGCGGAACCCGATCCAGACCTCCTGACCCGCGCGCAGCCCGAGGTCGGCGGCTCGCCCGCGATCGAGCTCGGCCTGCAGGCGACCGAGCTCGCCGGCGTCGACCTCGACCCGCAGGGCCGCGCCCAGCGGCGTCAGCCGCACGACGCGCGCCGGAGCCAGCTCCGGCCCCTCGCTCAGGGCCAGCTCGAGCTCGTGAGGGCGGACGTAGACGCGGGCCGGGCGTTCGTCGCCGGGGAGGTCGGGGGCGGCGAGGGACAGCGCGCCGACCCGGGCCTGGCCGTGGGCGACGGTCGCCCCCAGGACGTTGACCTGGCCCAGGAAGCGGAGCACGAAGTCCGACGCCGGGTGATCGAAGACCTCGGCCGGCGTCCCGACCTGGACGATGCGGCCGCGATCCATGATCACGACCTGATCGGCGACCTCGAACGCCTCCTCCTGGTCGTGGGTCACGAAGACCGTGGTGACGTGCATCTCGTCGTGGAGGCGGCGCAGCCACAGCCGCAGCTCCTGCCGGACCTGGGCGTCGAGCGCGCCGAAAGGCTCGTCGAGCAGCAGGATGCGGGGGGCCGCGGCGAGGGCGCGGGCGAGCGCAACCCGCTGGCGCTGCCCGCCGGACAGTTGCGACGGCATGCGCCGGTCCAGCCCGTCGAGCTGGATGAGGCGGAGGAGCTCCTCGACCCGGGCCCGGACCTCGGCCCGCGGCCGCTTGCGTACGCGCAGGGCGAAGGCGATGTTCTCGAACACGTCGAGGTGTCGGAACAGGGCGTAGTGCTGGAAGACCAGCCCGACGTCGCGCTCCCGGGCCGGGCGATCGAGCAGGTCCGAGCCGTCGTGGATGACGCGTCCGGAATCCGGTCGATCCAGGCCTGCGAGGATGCGCAGCAGCGTGGTCTTGCCCGAGCCCGAGGGGCCGAGCAACGCCACCAGGCCGCCGCCGGGGATCTCGAGCGAGACGTCGTCGAGGGCGGCGAAGGCGCCGAAGCGCCGGGAGACGTGGTCGACGGTGATGGTCATGGCACGAGGGCTCCTGGGACGTGGGGCGGCTCCACCCGCGTGGCGGTGGGGAGCGCGACCGGATCGGGGCGGGAGGCGCGGTGCTCGATGAGACGGCGCGCGACCAGGGTGGCGAGCGCGACCAGGAGGAGGAGCGAGGCGACCGCGAAGGCGGCAGCGTACTGGTACTCGTTGTAGAGGATCTCGACGTGGAGGGGGACGGTGTTGGTGCGGCCGCGGATGTGGCCGGACACCACCGACACCGCCCCGAACTCGCCCATGGCGCGGGCGGTGCAGAGGATCACGCCGTAGGCCAGGCCCCACTTGATCTTGGGCAGGGTGACCCGGAAGAACATCTGCCAGCCGGTCGCCCCCAGCACCACCGCCGCCTCCTCCTCGTCGGCGCCCTGCGCCTCCATCACCGGGATGGGCTCGCGGGCGACGAACGGGAAGGTGACGAAGGTGGTGGCCAGGACGATGCCGGGCAGGGCGAAGATGATCTTGAGGTCGTGGGCGGCGAGCGTCGGGCCGAGCACGCCGTGGGCGCCGAACAGGAGGACGAAGATCATGCCGGCGATCACGGGCGACACCGCGAACGGCAGGTCGATGAGCGTGATGAGGAGCGCGCGGCCGCGGAAGCGGAAGCGGGCGATGGCCCAGGCGGCGGCGACGCCGAACGCGAGGTTGAGCGGGACGACGATGAGGGTGACCGTCAGGGTCAGGCGGATCGCCGCGCGTGCCGCCGGATCGGCGATCGCCGCCGTGAAGACGCCGGCGCCGTCGCGGAAGGCCTGGTGGAGGACCGCGGCCACCGGCAGGGCGACGAACGCCCCGAGGAAGAGGGCGGCGACGGTGATCAGCGCGACCTGCACCCAGCGCGGCTCGGTGCGAGCGTCGGCGGCGCGGTCCGCGGGCGCGACGACGGCGGCGCGAGACGGCGCGGCGGTCACGTCGCCACCTGCCGACGGCGGCTCCAGCCCTGGAGCAGGTTGATCACGAGCAGCATCCCGAACGAGACCACGAGCATCACCAGCCCGAGCGCGGTGGCGCCCGCGTAGTCGTAGTTCTCGAGGCGGGTCATGATGAGCAGCGGGGTGATCTCGGTCTGCATGGGCCGGTTCCCGGAGATGAAGACCACCGAGCCGTACTCGCCGATGGCGCGCGCGAAGGCGAGGGCGAAGCCCGTGATGGCGGCGGGGGCCAGGGTCGGCGCGAGGACGCGGACCACGGTCTGCCAGCGGCTCGCGCCCAGGACCGCGGCGGCCTCCTCGATCTCGGGCTCGAGATCGGCGAGCACGGGCTGGACGGTGCGGACGACGAACGGTAGGCCGATGAAGATCAGGGCGATGGCGATGCCGACGGGCGTGAAGACGACGGTGATGCCGAGGTCGCGCAGGGGCTCGCCGATCCAGCCCGTGGGGGCGAGCACCGCGGTCAGCGCCAGGCCCGACACCGCGGTCGGCAGCGCGAACGGGATGTCGACCAGCGCGTCGAGCAGCCAGCGTCCGGGGAAGCGGTAGCGGACCAGCACCCAGGCGACGATCGTGCCGAGCACCAGGTTGACGGCGGCGGCGGCGAGGGCGGCGCCGAAGGTCAGCCGGTACGACGCCAGCGCCCGCGGCGACGACGCGAGCTCCCAGAAGCGCTCGGGGCCGAGCGACGCGCTCTTCCAGGCCAGCGTGGCGAGCGGCAGGAGGACGATGAGCGACAGCCAGGTGACCGTCCAGCCCAGGGCCAGGCCGAAGCCAGGGAGCGCGCGGTGACGGCGGCGGGACATCAGTTGCCGGGGGCGTAGATCTGGTCGAAGGTGCCGCCGTCGTCGAAGTGGGCGGCCTGGGCCTTGGCCCAGCCGCCCGCGACCTCGTCGACCGTGAACAGGCGGACCGCGGGGAACGCGCCGGCGGGAGCGGCCGCGGCGTCTCGCGGGCGGTAGTGGTGGCGCGCGGCGAGTCGCTGGCCCTCGGGCGTGTAGAGGAACTCGAGGTAGGCGGTGGCGATCGCGCGCGTCGCCCGCTTGTCGACGACCTTGTCGACGACGGTGACCGGCGGCTCGGCGAGGATCGACACCGGCGGCACGATGAGCTCGAGCTCGCCGCCCAGCTTGTCCAGCGCGAGGCGGGCCTCGTTCTCCCAGGCCAGCAGGACGTCACCGATCTTGCGCTCGACGAACGTCGTCGTGGAACCGCGCGCGCCCGAGTCGAGGACCGGCACGTTCTTGAACAGCGCGGCCACGAACTCGCGGGCCTTGGCCTCGTCGCCACCGTGCTGCTCCAGCGCCCAGCCCCAGGCCGCCAGGTAGTTCCAGCGGGCGCCGCCCGAGGTGCGGGGGTTGGGCGTGATGACCTGGACGCCGGGCTGCACCAGGTCACCCCAGTCGCGGATGCCCCGCGGGTTGCCCTTGCGGACGAGGAACACGCTGGTCGAGGTGTACGGCGCCGAGTTGTGGGGCAGGCGGGCCTGCCACGCCGGGTCGATCAACCCCGCCTTGGCGATCTGATCGATGTCGTAGGACAGGGCCAGGGTCACGACGTCGGCGGCGAGGCCGTCGATGACGCTGCGCGCCTGCTTGCCGGAGCCGCCGTGCGACTGCTCGATCGTGAGCGACTGCCCGGTCTTCTCCTTCCAGTGCGCGGCGAAGGCGGCGTTGACGTCGGCGTAGAGCTCGCGCGTCGGGTCGTACGACACGTTGAGCACGGTGGCGCTGGCGGCGTTGCCGCCGCCGCGACCCCCCTCGCTGTCGCAGCCGCCGAGGACCACGGCGAGGAGGGTGGCGGCGATGGCGGCGCGGTGAGGCGGGTGGTGCATGAGACAAATTTCCGTTATAACGGACAGTCTGTCAAGACGGACAATAGTCCAATATTACGGACAGCGGCCGACCCGAGGACCTCGAGCTTCGAGGTGAGCTGGAGCGCCATCGCAACGACGCTGGGGCGCGGCATCGCGTCGGGCGCCAGGCGCGCGGGCCGGGACGGGCTCCGAGCTACAGCGGCCAGAGCAGCGGCGCCAGCGCGAGCGTGACCGCGGCGACGGCGAGCGCGACCGGCGTGCCCAGGCGGGCGAGGGCGGCGAAGCGGTAGCCGCCGGGGCCGAAGACCATGAGGTTGGTCTGGTAGCCGATGGGCGTGATGAAGCTGGCCGAGGCGGCGATCATCACCACCGCGACGAAGGGCAGGGGCGAGGCGCCGAGCTCGGCGGCGGTGTCGAGGGCGATCGGCAGCATGAGCACGGCGGCGGCGTTGTTGGTGACCAGCTCGGTGGTCACCACCGTCGCCAGGTAGACCATGGCCAGCACCACCCACGGGTGGCTGCCGCCGAGGCCGACGACGCCGTGGGCGATGGCGGCGGCCGCGCCGCTGTCGGCGAGCGCCGCGCCGAGGCCGAGGGCGGCGACGATCGCGAGCAGCACGCGCCACTCGATGTCGGTGGCCAGCTCGTCCCAGGTGATGACGCGGGCCACCCACAGCGCCGCGGCCGCGGCCAGCGCGGCCACCAGCATCGACACCGCGCCGAGGGCGGCGGCCGCCGCCATGGCGACGACGACCGCGAGGCTGTAGCCGGCGTGCCAGGGCGCGTGCGGGGTCGGCCGGCCGTGATCGCTCACCAGCACGAGCTCGTGGCCGTGGCGGTGGCGCTCGATGAAGGCGGGGTCGGCCTCGAGCAGGACGGTGTCGCCGATCGCGAGCTGCCAGGCGCCGAGCGAGGCCGCCGCGGTGCGGGCGCCGCCGCGCGCCACCGCCACCACCGCCGCGCCGTAGTGGCGGCGGAAGCTGCCGTCGCCGACCTCGTGTCCGACGAGCGGACAGCGCGGGCCGATCACGACCTGGACCAGGACGCCGGCCGGGCCGCGGCGGCCGGTGGCGCCGGCGCCGTCGGCGGGAGCCAGGCCCGCCACCCGGTGCACCGCCAGGAGCTCGGCGGCGCCGGCGTTGACGATCAGCCGATCGCCGTCGGCCAGCACGTGGTCGGCGCGGGGCGCGGGGAAGACGGTGGTGCCGCGCTGCAGCTCGACCGGCGCGAACGCGCGCAGGCCGGGCACGCTGACGTCGCCCAGGCGCTTGCCGACCAGGTTGCCGCCGGGCTCGACCACCAGCTCGGCGGTGAAGCGGCGCGGATCGGCCAGCGGCAGGTCGCGCGCCCGTCGCTCGGGCAGCAGGCGCCGGCCGAGCACGGCGACCACGGCGATCGCGGCCAGCGCCGCCGGCACGCCCAGCGCGGTGATCCAGAACAGGCCGAGGTGATCGTGGCCGCGCTCGACCAGCAGGCCGTCGAGGAGGAGGTTGGTGCTGGTGCCGACCAGGGTGCACATGCCGCCGACGATCGCGGCGTAGCTGAGCGGCAGCAGCAGGTACGACGGCGCGACGCCGCGGGCGTCGCCCCAGCGCCGGACCTCGGGCATGAGCATCGCCACCACCGGCGTGTTGTTGAGGAAGGCCGACAGCCCGGCCACCGGCAGCATGAGCCGGAGCTGCGCGCCCAGCGCGCCCCTCGGCGTGCCCAGCACCCGGGTGACCAGGGCGCCCAGCGCGCCCGAGCGGCGTACCCCGGCGGCGACCACGAACAGCAGCGCCACGGTGACCATGCCGGGGTTGGCCAGTCCGGCCAGCGCGCGCTCGGGGCTCACCACCCGCGCCAGCACCAGCGCCACCAGCGCCGCCACCAGGGCGCGCTCGGCGGCGACCCGCGCCACCGCCATCGCCGCCAGCGCGCCGACCGTCGCCAGCATCGCGAGCCACGCGTCGGCGGTGAGCGCCTCCATGTCCAGACCATCCGTTATAGCGGACGGTCTGTCAAGGCGGATGGCCGTCCGCGATGGCAGACGTCACGGTCTCGAGGCCGCGCGCGCGCCCGAGCCCGAATCCGAGCCCGAGCCCGAGCCCGAACCCGAGCCCCTTCGACTCCGCCTTCGGGGCTTCGCTCCTGACGAACGGCGCCGGCAAGCCCCCGACATCACTCGCGCGCCGGCCGCGGCTTGTCGGCCTTCGACACGCCCTCGCGGGCGCTCGGGCGGCTCCTAACGAACGGCGCCGGCATGCGCCCGCCTTCACTCGCGCGACGGCCGCGGCTTGTCGGCCTTCGACACGCCCTCGCTGGCGCTCGGGCGGCTCAGGCCGACCGGAGAGATTGGCGCGCCGTTCGTTTCCCGCGACCTCCGCCCGCGGTCGGTGAAGGGCTCAGGCCGACCGGAGAGACTGGCTCGCCGTTCGTTCCCCGCGACCTCCGCCCGCGGTCGGTGAAGGGCTCAGGCCGACCGGAGAGACTGGCTCGC
>CAADGB010000231.1 GCA_900696455.1 uncultured delta proteobacterium | reverse complement strand
TCGCCGCGGACGCCCCACCGGCGCCGCCCGCGCCGCCCGCGCTCGCGCCGCCGGTCGCGCCGCCTCGCCGCCCCGCCGGGCCGCCGTCGCCCACCATCCGCCTGCGCGTCGTCCCCGAGCCCGCCGACGCCACGGTGCTGGTCGACGGCCGTCGTCTCGGCCGGGGCGCGGTCACGCTGGAGCTGCCCCGCGACGATCGGACGGTGCCGGTCAAGGTCCGGCGCCGCGGCTTCCGGCCCCAGGTGGTCGAGGTCCCGCTCGCGGACGACGTCCAGCTCGAGATCACGCTGCCGCCGCGCTGAGCGCGCGGGCGGCCCCGCGTCGGTCCGGCCCCTGCCGCGCCCGCGGTCGGCACCGGCAAGTCGAGTGGCCACTGTCGCGTCGGCGCCGCAGGGAGCGCCCGCCGAGGCCGGTTCGGCGACGTGGCGACGCGGGCCTGGCCGCCGCGGCGAGGGCGCGAGGGCGGAGCGCAACTTGCAGTCGGCCGCCGCGCCATGCGCGCCTCCGGCTCCACCCCCGTCCTGCTCGCCGCCCTCGTCGCCCTCGCCGGGGCCGTCGTCGCCGGCTGCGCCGCCGAGAGCGGCGACGACCTCGAGGATCTGGCGGACATCGCCACCACCGAGGATCCCATCGACACCGGCAAGGCCGACGCCGTCGACCTCGCCCTGACGCCGCTCGAGCTGCCGGCGCCGGCGGGGGTCGGCGACGGCGAGGTCCGGCTGCTCATCCGCTCGAACCTGGCCTACCGGGCGCTGTTCGGCGCCGACGCGCCGCCGGTCGACTTCTCGCGGCGCTGGGTCGTCTACTACAGCCCCGGCGTCCAGCCGACCGGCGGCCACCTCGCCGCCATCGATCGGATCTGGACCACCCACGCCGGCCAGATCCTCCGCGTCGCTACCCGCCACGAGGCGCCCGGCGCCGACTGCCGCGTGACCTTCGCGCTGAGCCGGCCGCGGGCCGCGGTGTCGTTCCCGAAGCCGCGGCGGACGCCGTCGCTCGCCGTGGCCCACCACCAGCGCGAGGTCCGGTCGTGCGCGCCGCCGTGCCGCGCGATCGCGCCCACCGACCTGGCCACGCTCGATCTGTCGGTGACCGGCGAGGTGCGCGCGATCTACTTCGTGCCGCGCGACCGGCCGTTCCGCGCGTGCCTGGGCGAGCGCCTCGACACCTTCGCCACCCTCGCCCGCGACTTCTTCCGCGACGAGATGGCGGCGGAGGGCTACCGCGACGCCGGCGGCGCCGGCAAGACCTTCACCCTCGACGCCGACCCCGCCGGGCGCTGGAACGTGGTCTACCTGATCGGGCGCGAGGACGCGGCCTGGTACCAGGCCCAGCCCGATCCGCCGGGCGCGGCCATGACCGAGATGTTCGCCCGGGTGCCCGCCGCCTTCCACGAGCGCAACGTGACCCTCTACCTCTACGACCTCGCCGAGGTCTCGGGGCGCCGCCTCCTCCACACCGGCAACGCCGGCTCGGGCGCGCCGTGGGAGGGGCCGGGCAGCGGCTACGTGCTGCAGGGCGCGCACTTCCTCGGCGTCGGCTTCGACACCCTGGCCACCGATCCGGCGGAGCAGGCGGCGATGTTCGAGCAGGGCGGCGACGCCGGCGTCGACGACTGGAACGGCGACCAGGTCTTCGGGCCGATGACCCGCGGCCAGTACGCCTCGACCTACGTCGGCGCCGCGCTGCACGAGCTCGGCCACGCCTTCTACCTCGAGCACACGTTCGTCGATCACGACGGCGACGGCATCGAGACCAACCTGATGGGCAACGGCTTCCGCCGCCTGTCCGGCCGCTACTCGCCGCACGGCTACCAGCCGGCGACCCGGCTCGGCCCCGACAGCGCGGCCGCCCTCGACGGCGCGCTGCTGTTCAACCCCTGAGCGGCGCAGGCCGGCGCGGGGCCCACCGCCGGCGCCGCCGTGGTAGAGCGTCGACACGATGGCGATCGCGATCCGTGACGAGCGCGCCGGTGACGCGGCGGCGATCCGCGCCGTGCTCGAGGCGGCGTTCGGGCAGGGCGAGGAGGCCGCGCTGGTCGACGCCCTGCGCGCGAGCGGGGCGGCGACGTGGTCGCTGGTCGCGACCGCCGGCGGCGAGGGCGCCGGCGACGGCGCGTCCGAGGTCGTGGTCGGCCACGTCCTGTTCTCGCCGGTGGCCATCGACACCCCGGCGGGGCGCCGTCACGCCGTCGGCCTGGCCCCGCTGGCGGTCGCGCCGGCGGCGCAGCGGCGCGGCGTGGGCCGGGCGCTGGTCGAGGCCGGGCTGGCCCGCCTCCGCGCCGCGGGCCACGGCGCCGTGATCGTCCTCGGCGACCCCGCCTACTACGGTCGCCTCGGCTTCGTCGACGCCCGGCGCTTCGGCCTGGCGTGGGAGGTGCCCGGCCACGAGGCCGCGTTCCAGGCCCTCGAGCTCGAGCCCGGCGCGCTCGCCGGGGCCGCCGGCACCGTGCGCTACCGCCCGGAGGTCATGGGCCACCGCGTCCGCCTCGCGCGCGGCGACGAGCTGGGGGCGATCCAGGCCCTCGAGCGCGCCGCCGCCGAGCGCTTCCGCGCCTCGACGCACCCGCACGCCGCCGAGCTGCCGCCGCTCGCCGTCGAGGAGCTGGCGGGGCTGCGCGCCGAAGGGGGGCTGTGGGTGATCGAGACCGACGGCGCGCTGGCCGCCTTCGTCGCCCTGACCCGGCTCGACCGCGACGGCGCCGGCGCCGGCGATCTGTACGTGGTCGAGCTCGACGTCGCGCCCGCCCACGCCGGCGCGCGCCTGGGCGCGGCGCTCCTCGATCACGCTGGCCTCGTGGCCGCGCGCCGCGGCCTGGCGCGCCTGGTCCTGCGCACCTTCGCCGACGTGCCGTGGAACGCGCCCTACTACCGCCGCCTCGGCTTCGTCGACGTGCCCGTCGCCGCGCTGTCACCGGGGCTGGTCGCGATGGTCGGCCGCGAGGCGGCGGCCGGCCTCGACGTCGAGCGTCGCGTCACCCTGGCGCGCGCGATCGCGCCACCCCGGCGCGCGTGATCGATCACCTGCCGTCGCCGTGCCGCGCCGACGACCGCGCACGGCTTGCGCGCGCGCGCGCACGAGGCGCGCTTCCCGCGCCCGGCAGCGGCGCGCGGTCGATCGATCCGGCGCGGCGTCCCGGCGATCGCCGCCCCTGGCCCCTGCGCGCGCTGGCCTCGCGCGTGCAATGATCGGCGGCGACAACCAGCCAAAGGGTGCAGCCGCGCTGCAGGCAACAGGTGGTCGGGCCGCCACCTTCACCGGGACCCGGTCCCGCTGGAGGCCCATGGCATGAACCCGAAGCTCGCCGCTCCCCGTCGCTCCGACGCGCCGGCCGATTCGCCGGCCGACGCGCCGGCCGACGCGCCCGCCTCCTCGCCCGCCGTGCCGACGGCGGGCGGGCCGCTCGCGCTCGACGCCGATCGGCGGCTCGCCACCGAGGGCGCGCACGCGCTGTCCGTCGACGAGACCCTGGCCGCCCTCGACAGCGCGCTCACCGGCCTCGCCTCCGACGAGGCGGCGGCGCGGCTGGCGCGCTTCGGGCGCAACGAGCTGCCCCACGCCGAGCCGCCGGGCGTGCTGGCCGTGTTCCTGCGCCAGTTCGCCAGCCCGCTGGTCTACATCCTGCTGGTGGCGGCGGTGGTGTCGGTGGCGCTGGGCGAGTGGTCCGACGCCGGCTTCATCGTGGCGGTGCTGGTCCTCAGCGCGGTGATCGGCACGATCCAGGAGTACAACGCCGAGAAGAGCGCCGAGGCGCTGCGGGCGCTGACCGTCGCCCGCGCCTACGCGGTGCGCGACGGCGAGGAGCGCGAGGTGCCCGGCGAGCTGCTGGTGCCCGGCGACGTCGTCATCCTCGAGGCCGGCAACAAGGTCCCGGCCGACGTCCGCCTGGTCTCGGGCGGCAGCCTCGAGGCCGACGAGTCGCTGCTCACCGGCGAGTCGCTGGCGGTGACCAAGGCCGCGGCCGCGGCGGTCGCCCGCGACGCGGCGCTCGGCGACCGGCTCAACATGGCCTTCGCCGGCTCGCTCGTCACCCGTGGCCGCGCCCACGGCGTGGTGGTGGCGACCGGCGGCCGCACCCAGCTCGGCCGCATCGCCCGCTCGATCGGCAGCGCCGACAGCGCCCAGCCGCCGCTCCTGGTGCGCATGGCCCGCTTCACCCGCAAGATCGCGATCGCCGCCGGCGTCGTCGTCGCGGCGCTGGGCGCGGTGCTCCTGGCGCGCGGCGCCCCGCTCACCGACGTCTTCATGCTGGGCGTGGCGCTGGCGGTGTCGGCGATCCCCGAGGGCCTGCCGGTGGCGCTGACCGTGGCGCTGGCCATCGGCGCCCGCCGCATGAGCCGGCGCAAGGTGATCGCGCGCCGCCTGGTCGCGGTCGAGGCCCTGGGCTCGTGTACGTTCATCGCCTCGGACAAGACCGGCACGCTCACCCTCAACGAGCTGACCGTGCGCAGGCTCGCCTTCCCCGGCCAGGAGGCGCGCGCCGTCACCGGCGAGGGCACCGCGCCCGACGGCGAGGTCGAGGTCGCCGCCGGCGAGCGCGGCCTGCTCGAGCGGCTCGCCCGCGCCGGCGCCCTGTGCAACGACGGCTTCCTCGGCCACCGCGACGGCCGCTGGGTCCACCACGGCGACGCCGTCGACGTCGCGCTGCTGGTGCTGGCGGCCAAGGCCGGCCTCGGCCAGGCCGCGCTCGAGGCCGCCACGCCGCGGGTCGGCGAGATCCCGTTCGACCCCGAGCATCGCTTCGCCGCCACCCTGCACCGCGACGGCGACACCCACCACGTCCACGTCAAGGGCGCCGGCGAGCGCCTGCTCGCCATGTGCACCCGCATGGCCACCGCCGACGGCGACGTCCCGATCGATCGCGACCGGCTCGAGCAGCAGGCCGACGCCCTGGCCGCCGACGGCTTCCGCGTCCTGGCCCTGGCCACCGGCGAGCTGGTGCGCGAGCCCGGCACCGCCCTCGAGCACGACGAGCTGCGCGGCCTGGTCTTCCTCGGCTACGTCGCGATGATCGATCCGCTGCGCCCCGAGGCCCGGGCCGCGGTCCGCGCCTGCCAGGCCGCCGGCATCCAGGTCGCGATGGTCACCGGCGATCACCCGGTCACCGCGCTGGCCATCGCCCGCGAGCTCGGCTTCGCCGAGCGCCCCGAGCAGGTGGTGACCGGGCCGCAGCTCGCCCGGGTCGCGGCCGAGGGCGAGGCCGCGCTCGACGCCTTCATCCGCGACGCCCGCGTCTTCGCCCGGGTCGAGCCCAACCAGAAGCTCCAGATCGTGCAGGCCCTCATCCGCAACGGCCACTTCGTCGCGGTCACCGGCGACGGCGCCAACGACGCGCCGGCGCTGCGCGCCGCGCACATCGGCGTGGCCATGGGCGAGCGCGGCACCGACGTCGCCCGCGAGAGCTCCGAGCTCATCCTCACCAACGACGACTTCGCGTCGATCGTGGCCGGGGTCGAGGAGGGGCGGGTGGCCTACGGCAACGTGCGCAAGGTCATCTTCCTCCTCGTCTCGTGCGGCGCCGCCGAGGTCCTCCTGTTCATCCTGGCCACCGCCGCCGGCATGCCGCCGCCGCTGTGGCCGGTCCAGCTCCTGTGGCTCAACCTGGTCACCAACGGCATCCAGGACGTGGCCCTGGCCTTCGAGCCGGCCGAGGGCGGCGAGCTGGCGCGGCCGCCGCGCTCGCCGCGCGAGCCCATCTTCAACCGGACCATGATCGAGCGGACGCTGGTGTCGGCGGCGGTCATGGCCGGGGTGTCGTTCGCCGCCTACCGGTGGATGCTCGAGGCCGGCTGGTCGGTGGGCGCCGCCCAGAACGGCGTCCTCCTCCTCCTCGTCCTGTTCGAGAACATCCAGGCCGGCAACAGCCGCTCCGAGACCGCGTCCCTGTTCACGCTCAGCCCGCTGCGCAACAAGCTCCTGCTCGGCGGCACCGTGCTCGCCCAGCTCCTCCACATCGCCGCGATCTACACCCCCGGGTTGCGCGACGTGCTGCGGCTCGAGCCGGTGACGATCGGCCAGTGGCTCGTCACCCTGGCCCTGGCGCTGTCGCTGTTCGTGGCCATCGAGCTGCACAAGGTCGTCCTGCGGCGGCGCGGCGCGCCGCCGGGATC
>CAADGB010000230.1 GCA_900696455.1 uncultured delta proteobacterium | reverse complement strand
GGGCTCGCTCGCGGCGCTACTCGTTGCGCTCGGCGCACGCCGGGTGGCCGTGCGGGTGCCGGGGCGCGAAGCCGTAGAGCTGGAGGGTCCAGCCCACCTGCAGGTCGTCGGGGTGCTGCTGATCCGGGGCGCGACCGACGTCCCAGCCCAGCGCCTTGACCTTGACCGAGCCGCACGGGTCGTGGATGCCGCGCGCGAAGCGGGCGAGCCCGGCCTTGTACGCGTCGAGGTCGGCGTGGGAGCAGACGCCGGGGGCGCCGCACGCGAACGTGAAGGTGCGGTACCAGGAGCGGGTGGCCGGCGCGTACTCCGAGACCTCGACCCGCGCCGCCACCCCGCCCGGCTGCGACGCGCGCAGGCCCATGCGGTGCTCGCCGGGGCCGAGGTCGACGTAGAAGCAGTCCTCGGCCCGCGCCGTGCTCTTGTAGAGGACCATGTCGTCGAGGGTCACCCACAGCGCGTGCTCCGACGGCCCGATCCGGATCTCGAAGCGCTTGACGCCGCTGCCCTCGGCAGGCTCGCCGACCCCGTCGTCGCCGGCGGTCATGCCGCCCTGGCGGCAGCGGCAGACCTGGGCCTCGCACAGCGGCCCGACGAACGTGCCCCGCGACAGCGGCTCGGGCGGCGGCGTGAGGACGACGGCGGGGGACCGGGACGCGGCGCCGCCGCACGCGGCCAGCGCGATCGCGGCGCCGGCGGCGCCGACGACGGCGAGCGCGGCGGCGAGCGCGACGCGCGCCGCCCCGGCGCGCCACCGGGTGGCGGGGATCCCGGCGCGGAGGCGAGCGGAGCCAGGGCGGGCAGGCATCCGCTCATGTAGCCACGGACCGGCGGGCCGGGCAACGCCCCGGCGGGGCCGCGCCGCGCCGGCCAACCCCGGCGGCGGCGCGGGAGTCGAACCGTTGACCACTTCCCTGCCCCGGGTGTACACATGGCCAACCCTCGGACTTCCCGCATGTTTTCGATCCACCTGTCTCGCCTGCCCTGGCCCCGTGGCCGCGGCGCCGCGCTCGCCCTCACCCTCGCCCTCGGGCTCGCGCTCGCCACCAGCGCGACCGCGTGCGGCGGCAAGGGCGGCGTCGCCTCCGTCGACTACTCGGTCTCCGCGCAGAAGAACTACGAGCGCGGCCTCAAGATGCTGGGCGACAAGGAGTGGGTGGCGGCCGCCAAGTACTTCGCCTTCATCAAGAGCCGCTTCCCGTACTCGAAGTACGCGGTGCTCGCCGAGCTGCGCCTGGCCGACGCCGAGTTCGGCGCCGAGCAGTACCTGGAGGCGGTGGACAGCTACAAGCTGTTCGAGAAGTTCCACCCCACCCACGAGATGGTGGTGAACGGCTACGCCAGCCTGCGCATCGCCGAGGCCTACTTCAAGATGCTGCCCGGCGACCTGTGGATCCTGCCGCCGTCCTACGAGAAGGACCAGACCTCGGTCGAGGAGGCCGCGCAGCAGCTCCGCTCCTTCCTCACCCGGTACAAGGCCTCGCCCTTCCGCAAGAAGGCCGAGGAGCTGCTGGCCCGGGTCGGCAAGCGCCTGGCCGAACACGAGTGGTACGTCGCCCGCTACTACTGGGACCGCGGCAAGTGGATGGGCACGGTGCTGCGCCTGCGCCGCCTCCTCGATCGCCACCCCGGCGTCGGCTACGACGTCGACGCGCTGTGGCTGCTCGGTCGCGCCTACGTCAAGGTCGAGATGCCCGAGCGGGCCCGCGAGGCCTGGACCGAGCTGGTGACCAAGCACCCGACGACCGGCAAGGCCGCCGAGGCCAGGGACGCGATCGCGCGCCTGCCCGCGGCCGCGCCCCCCAAGTGAGGCCGCATGTCGAACCGCCTGCAGCAGCTCATCAGCCTCGGCCGCGAGCACTACCACGCCAACGAGTACGACAAGGCGGAGCCGTACCTGGCCGAGGCGGTGGCGCAGCGGCCGACCTTCGCCGACGTCTACAACATGCTGGGCGTCATCTATCACGCCCAGGGTCGCTTCCAGGACGCCGAGGACGCCTTCGAGACCGCGCTGCGGATCAACCCCAACTACACCGAGGCCGCGCTCAACCTGAGCGTCACCTACAACGACCGCGGCAAGTACGACCTGGCGCGCGAGATCTACAGCCGGGTCGTCTCCAACAGCTACTCGCAGTCGCACAACCTCGACCCGTTCGCCCGCGGCAAGCTCGCCAACATGCACGCCGACCTCGGCGCGGCCTACGCCGGGCTCGGCCTCTACGACGACAGCGTGCGCGAGTACAAGCACGCGCTGGCGCTGTGCCCGGACTTCGTCGATCTCCGGGTGCGGCTCGGCAACGTCTACCGCGACATGGGGCAGCACCACTCGGCGATCGTCGAGTTCGAGCACGCCAAGCGGCTCAAGCCCGACTTCTCGCCGGCCCAGATCAACCTCGGCGTCGTCTACTTCTCCCTCGACCGCAAGGACGAGGCGGTGCGCGAGTGGCGCGACGTCCTGTCCCGCGACCCGGCCAACAAGCGCGCGCTCCTCTACCTGCGCATGGTCCGCGACGGCGGCGGGCCGCAGGGTGGCAGCGCGCTGCGCGACGTCACCGAGGAGTGAGGTCGGCGCGCGGGAGTGGCGGCGCGACGGCGCCGGCCGCGGGCCGCGGGTGTACTGTCCGGCCCATGACGACCTCCACGGACGAGCTGCGCGGCCTCCAGGCCGACCTCAACTACTTCGCCGACAAGCTCGGCTTCGAGCTGGTCAAGGTCGACGGCGTCGTCGGCCCCCGGACCCTGGCCGGGGTCAAGGCGGTCTACGACGCGGTCGTGAAGGCCCAGCCCATCCTGGCCTCCGCCGTGGTGCCGCCGACCAGCGCCGACGAGGTCGTGGCGCGGGCGCCCCTGTTCCGCGCGTTCCTCGAGAACAGCGCCCGCGACGCCCTCGGCGTCGCCGACCTGCGCCGCTACCACAAGGGCCAGGGCAAGGACTGGAACGTCAAGGACACGATCGCCTACGGCGCCGGGCCGGTGCACGCCGACTTCGTCGCGCTGCAGGGCGACCTCAACCGCTTCGCCGGCGCGCTCGGCTTCGCGCCCCTCGCCACCGACGGCTTCATCGGCGCCAGGACCGCCGCCGCGGTCAAGGCGGTCTACGACGCGGTCGGCGGCAAGAAGCCGCTGGCGGCGATGACGCTCTTCCCGGTGCCCGACACCAAGGAGGAGGCCGCCGAGTACTGTCAGTTCATCCGCGCCTGGCTGCGCGACGTGGCCAGCCGCCACCTGCTCGCCGAGGCCGGCGCGTAGCGACGTGCCGGCGGCGGCGCGCCAGCCCGGGCGCCCCGGTCGCCACAGGCGGTGACGGGGGGGGGAGGCTCAGGGCGACGCCGCGGTCGGGACCGACATCACGAACAGGTAGTCGTTGTGGGCCTCGGCGAGGGCGCGGGCGACGTTGCCCTGACCGTCGTCGATGATCGGGCGGATCGAGACCGCCGGCCCGCCGCCGCGCCGGACGAGGCGGCGGACGATCGCGGAGTCGTGGCAGTGGCCGTTGCCGGCCAGGATCACGATGGTCTCGCCGCCGGCGCCGAGCCAGCGGTGGGAGGCCTCGGCCATCGACTCGTCCCACACCGCCTGGGCGGCGTAGATCGAGTCCGCGGTCGGTCCCGCCGGCGGCCCCGCGCCGTGGGCCGGCGCCTCGCCGTGCGTCGGCGGCGCCTCGCCGTGGGTCGGCGTGGGCGCGCCCTCGCCGTGGGCCGGCGCGGCGTGCGGATCGGCGGGGTGGCCCTGGCCCTGGCCGTGACCGTGGCCGTGGCCGGCGAGGCCGTCCATCACCGCGTCGAACCAGGCCCGGTGCTGGGCGTCGTCGAGGACCAGGGCCGGCAGCCTCGCCCGCTCGTCGGCGGACAGGCCGTCGACGCCCTTGCGCGACACCGCCTTGACCAGCTCGCGCGGCGCGTTGAGGGCGAGCAGCGCCATGCCCGCCGCTCGCGCCCGCTCGAGGATGGGCCGGTAGAGCGTGAAGTCGTAGCCCCAGCGGTCGGCCCAGCCGGTCCGCGACAGGAGCGCCGGCTCGTCGATCGTGCCCGCGGTCCAGTCGTCGAGGACGCCCTGGAACGGGGTCTGGACCATCTCCATGCCCAGCGCCAGCCGCTTGCCCCGGAGGTGCGTGGCCACGCCGTCGACGATCGTGAGCTGCGCCCAGTGATGGTGGGGGTTAGGGTGGTCCTCGCCGACGCAGATCGCGCGCGCCGCCGCGAGCGCGGCGTACAGCTCGGGCTCGGTGACGGCGCGGCCGGTGCGGCCGTCGACGAGGGCGTACGGCAGGGCGGCGGCCTCGACGCCCACCTTCGCGGGGGCCGGCCGGTCGGCGCCGCGGTAGCGCCCGCCGCACGCCACGAGCGCGAGCATCGACAGCAACAGGAGTGGACGCATGAGCTTCCTCGCGGCGAGACCCGGCGCCCCGAGGATAGCACCCGGGGCGGCGCCGCGGCCGACCCGCGGCCGCGCTCACCGGCCGGCGTCCGGGCGCAGCGGCGCCCCGTCCCCCGCCGGCCCGGTGCCAGCGCCCCGGAGTCCCCGGCCCGGCGATGTCGCCAGACCGCGGCGGTGTGCAACAGTAGGGCGGATGTCCGCGGCGCCCCCGCTGCCCGTGCTCGTCCCGCCGCTGGCCACCGCCGGCCTGGCGGGCATCGGCGGGCGGCTGCGCAGCCGCGACGAGGACTTCGCCGTCGAGGAGCTCCCGGCCTACGCGCCCGCGGGCGAGGGCGAGCACGTCTGGGTGTGGATCGAGAAGCGCGACCTGACCACGCCGGTCGCCGCCGCGCGCCTCGCCGCCGCCGCCGGGGTGCCGGTGCGCGACGTCGGCTGGGCCGGCATGAAGGATCGCCACGCCGTCACCCGGCAGTGGCTGTCGCTGCCGCCGCCGGCCCGCCCCGAGCAGGTGGCCGGGCTCGACGACGGCGGCCTGCGCGTCCTCGCCGTCACCCGCCACCGCCACAAGCTCCGCACCGGCCACCTCGCCGGCAACCGCTTCGCCCTCGTCGTGCGCGACCTGGCCGCGCCCGCGGCGGCCGCCGCCCAGGCCCGCGCCACCCTGGCCGCGCTCGCCGCCGGCGCGCCCAACTGGTACGCCGAGCAGCGCTTCGGCCGCGACGGCGACAACGCGCAGCGGGGCCTGGCGCTGATCCGGGCCGGCGGCCGCGGCGGGGCGCCGCGCCAGCGCCGCTTCCTGGTCTCGGCGCTGCAGTCGTACCTGTTCAACCGCTGGCTGGCGGCGCGCCTCGACGACGGCCTGCTCGCCGTCGTCCTCGCCGGTGACGTGCTGCAGAAGCGCGCCAGCGGGGGCCTCTTCACCTCGACCGACCCCGACACCGACGGCGCGCGGCTGGCCGCGGGCGAGCTGGCGATCACGGGGCCGATGTTCGGGGCCAGCATGCGGGCGCCGCCCGACGGCAGCCCGGCCCACGCCCGCGAGGCCGCGCTGCTCGCCGAGCTCGACCTCGGTCCCGCCACCTTCCACGCCGTGCGCGCGATCGCGCCGGGCACGCGCCGCCAGGCCACGGTGCTCCTCGGCGAGCCGGCGGTCGAGGTCGTGGCCGGCGCCGCCGACGCCATCCGCGTCGCGTTCACCCTGCCCGCCGGCGCCTACGCCACCGCGGTCATGCGCGAGGTCATGAAGCCCGCCGCCGAGCCGCCCGAGGCCGCCAGCGCCGAGCCCGCCGACGACGCCCCCGCCGGCGCCCGTGACGACGCCCCCGCCGGCGCCCGTGACGACGACCCCGACCCCGCCCCCGCCCCCCTTGCCGACGGCCACGCCGTCTGACAGACCGGAAGCACCCCATGAACCTGACCCAGGCCTTCGTCGACTTCGCCTTGCTCGGCGCCGAGTGGGTGATGTGGCTGCTCGTCGTCCTCTCGGTGGTGTCGATCGCCGTCATGGTCGATCGCGCGCTGTGGTTCCGCGGTCGCGAGACCGACACCGTCGCCGCCCGCGACCAGCTCCGCGCCGCCTTCGCCGGCGGCGACCTCGGCGCCCTGGCTCGCACCTGGCGCGCGTCGCCGGCCATCGCCCACCAGGTGGCGGCCCGCGGCCTCGACGCCGTCGACGGCGGCGCCGCGGCGGCGGCCGAGGCCATGCACGGCGAGCGCGTGCGCTGGCGCACCGACGCCGATCGCAACCTGATCGTGCTCGGCACCCTCGGCAACAACGTGCCCTTCGTCGGCCTGTTCGGCACCGTCCTCGGCGTGATCAAGGCCTTCGACGAGCTCAAGTCCAAGGGCGCGGCCGGCGAGGAGGCGGTCATGGCCGGCATCGCCGAGGCCCTCGCTGCCACCGCCATCGGCCTCCTGGTCGCGATCCCGGCCGTGGTCGCCTTCAACTACTTCGGCCGGCGGGTGAAGGTGCTGCTGGGCAGCGCCGACGAGCTGGCCCACGCCGTCCTGTCCGGCATCCACGGCCGCGGGCCCGGGGGCGGCGGCTGATGGCCGGCGGCAGCCTGTACCAGGACGGTGACGAGGAGTCGATCACCGACATCAACGTGACGCCGTTCGTCGACGTCGCGCTGGTGCTGATGCTCATCTTCATGGTCACCGCCCGCATGATCGTCGCCCGCGGCGTCGACGTCGAGAAGCCGAGGTCGTCGGTCGGCGAGGACCTCAAGGGCACGATCCTGGTCTCGGTCGACGCCCAGGCCACGCTCTACGTGATGGGCGAGAAGCAGCCCGATCGCGCCACCGCCCAGCGCGCCATCGAGGGCCTGGCCCGGGCCCAGACCGAGCCGCGCGCGATCATCGCCGGCGACACCCGCGTCGCCTACGGCGCGATCTTCATGGCCATCGAGGTCACCAAGGCCGCCGGGGTGACGTCGATCGCCCTCGCCAACGACCCGCTGCAAGAAGGCCAGCTCCCGGTCCTGCCGAGGTAGCGATGGCGCAGTCCCGGCTCACCCTCGCGATCGCGGGCACGCTGGCCGTGCACCTGACCCTCGCCATCGCCATCGACGTGGCGACGGTGGTCGGCCGCGACGAGGACGCGCCGCCGCCGCCGCGGCTGACCCTGGTCGACCTCGACACCCGCCCGCTCGAGCCGCCGCCCCCGCCGGTCGAGCCCGCCGAGGCCCCGCCGCCGCCGGAGGTCCCCGAGGTCGCGCCCCCGCCGCCGCCGGTGCCACCCACCCGCACCAGCCCGCCGCCCCGCGCCAGCGCGCCGCCCGCCGCCGCGACGACCGCCCCTCCGCCCGCCAGCGACGCTCCGCCCGAACCCGCCGATCCCGGCGGCGGACCGGTGGTGCAGCTCCCCGGGATCGCGCCGGCAGCCCGCGGCGTGCCCGTCGCCCCCGGCCAGCCCACGACCCGCCGGGTCGGCGGCGGCGGCACCGGCGCCGGCCCCGGCAGCGGCAGCGGCGCCGGCAGCGGCAGCGGCCCGCCGCCGGTGGCGCCGACCTCGGTCGCCTCCATCAAGCGGCCGGCCGAGGCCAAGGCCGGCTTCGACTACTTCGACGCCCGCAAGAGCTACCCGGCGGAGGCGCGCCGCCTGGGCGTCGAGGGCAAGATCCGGGTCCGCCTGCTCGTCGACGCCACCGGCAAGGTGACCCAGGCCCGCCTCCTGGGCGGCCTCGGCCACGGCCTCGACGAGCTGGCGCTGGCCCGCGCCCGCGCCATCGAGTTCGAGCCCGCCCTCGACAGCGACGACCGCCCGGTGGCCTCGGTCGTGATCTGGACCTTCACCTTCACCCTGCCCTCCGACACCTGAGGCGAGCGAAGCGAGCCGAGTCCTTCCGACTCAGGTCGGCACGGCGTCCTCGCCGGGACCGACCGATCGACCAGCGCGTGTGATCCCTTCAGACGCTCAGGCCGCGCGCCCGGGCTACCTGAGGCTTAACCGTCGGCGATCCTGCCGGCCGCCATCGCCCTTCCCCCCGACGGCGGGCGAGCGGTACCATCGCTGGCGATGAGGCACTGGGGGATCGCTGCTCTCCTCGGGATGGGTGTGGGCGCAGGCGTGCTGGCGCCGGACGCGGCGCGAGCGCAGGAGGCGCCGCCGTTCGATCCCGCGATCGACATCAACCTCTTCGAGTACGCGATCGGCCCCAAGACCTTCTTCACGGTCGCCGACACCAACCTGAACGGGAAGAAGCAGCTCACCTTCGACCTCCTGGTCACGTACCTGACCGACCCGTTCACGATCTACGACGTCGACGACGACGACGACGTCATCGAGGGCGAGCGTACGCGCGTGGTCAAGGCCATGCTCGCCGGCGACCTGTCGGCGGCGTACGGCCTCGACGAGCGCTTCCAGCTCGGCCTCAGCCTGCCGATCATCTTCCAGATGGCCGGCGACGGCCTCATGCCCACCACCGGCGAGGGCGTGCCGGGCGGTCTCAAGGTCACCGGCACCGGCGACCTGCGCGCCGAGATCAAGACCCGCCTCCTGCGCCGCGGCCCGATCGAGCTCGGCGGCGCCGTCGGGCTCACGTTGCCGACCAGCTTCGGCTCGAGCGCGAGCCAGTTCCTCGGCGACGATCTGCCGTCGGCGCGCGGCCGCTTCATCGCCCAGTGGACCGGCGCCGACGGCAAGCTGGTCATGGGCGCCAACGTCGGGCTCGCCTTCCGCAAGCCGCGCACGATCTACGCCTCCACGATCGGCCAGCAGGTGACCTGGGGCCTCGCCGCCGCCTTCCGCGCCACCGACCGCTTCGCGCTGGTCGCCGAGAGCTTCGGCCGCACCGGGCTCGAGGGCCTCGATCTCGACGCCAGCCCGCTCGAGGTCGGCGGCGGCGCCCGCGTGCTGGCGACCAAGGCGGTGGCGGTGGTCGTCGGCGGCTCGGCCGGCATGGTCCGCGGCATCGGCTCGCCCGACCTGCGCCTGTTCGCCTCGGTGGGCTGGGCCCCCGACACCCGCGACACCGACGGTGACGGCATCCCCAACAACCGCGATCGCTGCCCGCTCCTGGCCGAGGACAAGGACGGCTGGGAGGACGGCGACGGCTGCCCCGACGACGACAACGACGGCGACCGCCGCGACGACAGCGTCGACCAGTGCCCCAACGAGCCCGAGGACTTCGACGGCTTCCAGGACGACGACGGCTGCCCCGAGCTCGACAACGACGGCGACGGCATCCCCGACCTCGAGGACACCTGCCCGCTCGACGCCGAGGACGGCAAGCCCCCGTTCGAGAAGGACGGCTGCCCGTTCGACAAGCGCGACACCGACGCCGACGGCGTCATGGATCACCTCGACCTGTGCCCGAGCGAGCCCGAGGACAAGGACGGGTTCGAGGACTGGGACGGCTGCCCCGATTACGACAACGACGGCGACGGCGTCCCCGACGACGAGGACCAGTGCCCGCTGTGCCCGGAGGACCGGGACGGCTTCCAGGACGAGGACGGCTGCCCCGAGCTCGACAACGACGGCGACGGCTTCCTCGACGACGTCGACGCCTGCCCGAACGAGGCCGAGGTGCTCAACGGCATCGACGACTTCGACGGCTGCCCCGACACCGGCGGCGCCGTGGTCGCCGAGCTCGACGGCGACCGGGTGACCCTGCGGGCGCCGCCGGGCTTCGACCGCAAGGGCCTCACCAAGGGCGGCAAGATCGTGATCGATCAGGTCGCGCTCATCATGCGCCAGCAGCCGCTCATCACCCGGTGGATGATCGCGGTGTCGGCCCCCAGGAAGCGGGACGCCGACCAGCGCGCGGCCTGGATCCGGGCCCAGCTCGAGAGCCGCGGCATCACCGCCGATCGCTTCGAGATCCTGACCGGCACCGGCGCCGAGCAGGTCGGCTTCGTGGTCAAGGAGCGGACCGAGGCGGTCGAGGGCGCCTGCCCGGCCGGCCGCGAGGTCGTGCCGCGGCCGGCCCCGGTCCGCGCCGCGCCGCCGGCGGTGACGCCGGCCGGCCCCGCCACGCCGCCCGCGACCG
>CAADGB010000229.1 GCA_900696455.1 uncultured delta proteobacterium | reverse complement strand
TCCCGTCCCCGCCTCCGCCCCAAGGCCCCCCCCCGTCCCCGCGCGCACCGCCGCGCCCGGGCCCGCCGCCGCGGGCTCGGCGGCGCGGCGCCCGCACCCGGCCACCACCACCACCAGCATCAGCGCCCGCACCAGGCCGCTCGCGATCACCACCGCAGCTCGACGCATCGCCGCCCGAGCGTACCGCGGCCCCACGTCCAGGGGTAGGCTGGCCGCGTGCGCCACGCCGTCGTGACCACCCTCGCGCTCGCCGCCACCCTCGCCGTCACCGGCGCGCCGGCCCGGGCCCAGATCGTCAACGTCCAGGGCTCGCTGGCCAAGGAGCCGGCCGCGGGCTGGACCAGCTCGCTCACCGCCGGCGTCGACTGGCAGACCGGCACCGTCGAGCTGGTCCGCCTCGCGGGCGCGGCCAGCGCCGTCTACCGCGCCGGCCCCTGGCTCGGCCTCGCCCTGGTGCGCGGCGAGTACGCCGAGGGCGCCGGGGTCAAGCTGGCCGAGAAGACCTTCGAGCACGTGCGCGGTCGCCGCGCCCTCGGCGGGCGCTGGCTGTGGGAGGCCTTCGCCCAGCACGAGTACGACGCCTTCCGCCGCCTGGCGGTGCGCGGCGTCGCCGGCAGCGGGCCGGCGGTCCGCCTGGTCACCGGGCCGCGGGCGACGCTGGTGGGCGGCGTCGCCTACCTGCTCGAGCTCGAGGAGCGCTCGCGCCTCGCGGGCGCCGCCGACAGCGGCCTGCGCCGCTGGCACCACCGCCTGTCGAGCTACCTGACCGGCAGCCTCGAGCTGGGCGAGCAGGTCACCGCCGGCCAGACCGTCTACGTCCAGCCTCGCCTCGACGTCGCCGACGATCTCATGCTCCTGTCCGAGACCTCGGCGACGAGCAAGCTGGGCGCGCGGCTGTCCCTGATCAACAGCCTGGTCGTCGCCTACGACGCCTCGCCGCCCGAGACCGTCGCCGCCCTCTCCACCGTGCTCAAGGTCAGCGTCGCGATCACGTTCTAGCGCGCCGACCGCTGTGAACGCCCTCGCGACCGGCACGTCGAACCGGTCGGTGCGCCAGGGCGGCCCGCCCGCCGTCGAAGTTGCGTAGACTGCCCCCGATGACCTGGCGCGCCCGAGATGTCATGCAACCCGATCCGCTGACGATCGCGCCCGAGCTGCCGCTGGCCGAGGTCCTGCACCTGTTCGTGGTCGCCCACATCGGCGGCGCCCCGGTCGTGGACGGCGCCGGCCGGGTGCGCGGCATGATCTCGCGCGCCGACCTCCTGCGCGTCCTCGATCAGGCCGGCGACGAGGACCTCGATCCGGGCGAGGCCGCCCCCGGCGATCTGGCCGCCCCCGCCGCCGCCGCCGCCGCCGCCGCCGCCGCCCCCGCCGCCGCCGTCGATGACGACGCTGACGCCGACGCCGACGACGCCACGGCCCTCGCGGTCCGCCTCGACACCCTGACCGCCGGCCAGATCGCGACCCCGGGCGCGATCTGGGTCGCGCCCGACCTGCCGGTGGCCGAGGTCGCGCAGCGCATGCGGCGCGAGGGCATCCACCGCGTCCTGGTCGGCGACGGCGCGCGCCTCGCCGGCATCGTCACCGCCTTCGACCTCCTGCGCGCACTCGAGCCCGCGGCGACCGCCCCGGACGAGGGGCCGCCCACCGCCGCGGAGCGGACGCCATGACCGGCCTCCGCCGCGTCCTGGTCGCGACCGACTTCACGACCGGCGCCGCCGCCGCCCTGCCCCGCGCCCTGCTCCTGCCGCTGGCGCCCGGCGCGCAGCTCGAGCTGGTGCACGTCCTCCCCGCCGAGCTGCCGCGGCGGCTGGTCGCCTCGGTGCGCGCCGACGTCGCCGCCAGCCTCGACGCCGCCCTCGCCGCCGCGCAGCGCCTGGCCGCACGCGCCGGCCTCGACGTCGCGCTGCGGCCGCGGATCGAGTCCGGGCGCCCGGTCGACGCGCTGCTCGCCCGCGCCCGCACCAGCCGGGCCGAGCTGCTGGTGCTCGGTCGCCACGGTCGCCGCGTCGTGCGCGATCTGTTCATCGGCTCCACCGCGCGCCGCCTCGCGCATCGCAGCCCGATCCCGGTCCTGGTCGCCAACCACGCCGCCACCGTGGCCTACCGCCGCCCGCTGGTCGGCGTCGACCTCACCCACCAGCCCGACGCGCTGGTGGCCACGACCCGCGCCGTCCTCGGCGAGCGCCCGCTGACCGTCCGCCTGGTCCACGCCTTCCAGGTCCCGTTCGAGGGCATGATGCGGCGCGGGATGTCGGCGGCGGCGGTCAAGAGCGAGCGCGCCGCCTTCCGCCGCCAGGCCCGGGCCGCCATGAACGCGCTGTGCGCGCGTCACCAGGGCGGCGCGCTGGTGTGGAAGCAGTCGGTGCGCCGGGGCGATCCCCGCAGCGTGATCCTGAGCGAGGCCGCGCAGCGGCGCGCGGACCTCGTCGTCATCGGCAGCCGCGGCCCGGCCACGCTCCTGCGCGCGCTGGTCGGCGGCGTCGCCGAGACCGTCATCGACGCCGCCCCCGGCGACGTCCTGGTCGTCCCCCCGCCGCCGCGGTGAGCCCGGTGCCCGCGCCGCCGCCGTCCCCGTCGTGGCACGCCCTGCCCGCGACCGAGGTCGTCGCCGCGCTCGCCACCGACGCCGCCGCCGGCCTGCCGTCGACCGAGGCGCGGCGGCGCCTCGCCGCGCACGGCCCCAACGCGATCGGCGAGGCGCCGCGCCGATCGTTGCCGGCCCTGTTCTTCGGCCAGTTCCGGAGCCCGCTCATCTACCTCCTGTTCGTGGCCGCCGGCCTCGCCGCCATCCTCGGCCACACCCAGGACGCGCTCGTCATCGCGGCGGTGGTGATGATCAACGCGATCATCGGTTCGGCCCAGGAGGGCCGCGCCGAGCGCTCGCTCGAGGCCCTGCGCAGGCCCGCGACCCATAACGCGCGCCTGATCCGCGACGGGCACGAGCTCGTCGCCCCCGCCCGCGAGCTCGTCCCCGGCGACGTCCTCCTGGTCGAGGCCGGCGACGCCGTCCCCGCCGACGCGCGCCTGCTCACCGCCGCCGCGCTCCAGGTCGCCGAGGCCGCGCTGACCGGCGAGTCGGTCCCGGTGCGCAAGGCCCCGGCCCCGCTGGCGGCCGACACCCCGCTCGGCGAGCGCCACGACATGCTCCACGCCGGCACCCTGGTGACCGACGGGCGCGCGCGCGCGGTCGTGGTCGCCACCGGCGCCGCCACCGCCATCGGCCAGATCGCCGCGCTGGCCGAGCGCGCCCAGGACCCGCCGACCCCGCTCGAGCGCCGCGTCGCCCAGTTCGGCCGCTACATCATCGTCGGCGCCGGGATCATGTTCGTCGTCGTCAACGCGATCGGCCTGGCCCGCGGCCTGCCGTTCGACCAGATCGTGCTCGTCGCGATCAGCCAGCTCGTCGGCATGATCCCCGAGGGCCTGCCGGTGGCGATGACGATCGCCCTGGCGGTCGGCGTCCAGCGCATCGCCCGCCGCAACGCGGTCGTCCGCCGCCTGGCCGCGGTCGAGACCCTGGGCTCGACCACGATCATCTGCACCGACAAGACCGGCACCCTGACCCGCAACGAGATGACCGCGACCGCGGTCCACCTCGCCGACGGCCGCGACCTCACGGTGACCGGCGTCGGCTACGAGCCGGCGGGCGAGCTCCGCGCCGGCGACGCCGCGCTCGACCCCGCCGCCGAGCCGGCGCTGCGCGAGCTGCTCGAGGCGGTGGCCCTGTGCAACGACGCTCAGCTCCGCGGCCCCGAGCCCGCCGCGCCGCGCTGGACCGCGATCGGCGATCCCACCGAGGTCGCGCTCCTGACCCTCGCGGCCAAGGGTGGCGTGGCGCTCGCCGAGCTGCGCGCGCGCTGGCCGCGCCAGGCCGAGCTGCCCTTCGACGCCGCGACCCGGGCCATGGCCACCCAGCACCCGCGCGACGGCGGCGCCGGAGCACGGGTCATCGTCAAGGGCGCGCCCGAGGTCGTGGTCGAGCTGTGCCGGGCCGCGCGCGTCGCCGCCGGCGAGCGGCCCCTCGACCTCGCCGCCCGCGAGGCCGTGCATGCCGCGACCGAGCGCCTGGCGGCCCGCGCCCTGCGCGTCCTCGCCGTGGCCGTGGTCGACGACGCCCGCCTCGATCCCGACGCCGGCCTGGCCGCGCTGCGCGGCCGCGCGGTGCTGCTCGGCCTGATCGGCCAGATCGATCCACCGCGGGCCGAGGTCCACGACGCGGTCGCCCGCTGCCAGGCCGCCGGCATCCGTCCGATCATGGTCACCGGCGATCACCAGGCCACCGGCCAGGCCATCGCGCGGGAGCTCGGCATCGCCGCGCCCGGCGACCTCGCCGTCGACGGCCGCGAGCTGGAGCGCCTCGACGAGCCCGCGCTGGCCGAGCGCCTCGACCGGATCGCGGTCTTCGCCCGCGTCCACCCGGCCCAGAAGCTGCGCATCATCGAGGCCTACCAGCGCCGCGGCGAGGTCGTGGCCATGACCGGCGACGGGGTCAACGACACGCCGGCCCTGGTCAAGGCCGACGTCGGCGTGGCGATGGGCCAGTCCGGCACCGAGGCGGCCAAGGAGGCGTCGAAGATCGTGCTGGGCGACGACAACTTCGCGACCATCGTCGCCGCGGTCGAGGAGGGGCGGGTCGTCTACCGCAACATCAAGAAGACGGTCCTGCTCCTGTTCTCGACCTCGGCCGCCGAGGTCCTGGTGCTCACCTTGGCCATCGCGCTCGGCTACCCGGCGCCGTTCGCCGCGGTGCAGATCCTGTGGAACAACCTGGTCACCGAGGGCGTCATCACCGTCAACCTGGTGATGGAGCCGCCCGAGGGCGACGAGATGCGGCGCCCGCCCATCTCGCCCCACGAGCCGCTCCTCACCCGCCTCCTGCTCGGCCGGCTGGCGGTGATGGCCGTGACCATCACCGCCTGCACCCTCGGCTGGTTCCTCTACCGGCTCGAGAGCGGCGTGCCCTTCGCGCGGGTCCAGACCGAGACCTTCACCCTGCTCGCGGTGTGCGAGTGGTGGAACGTCCTCAACTGCCGCTCCGACCAGCGCTCGGCCCTCGACCTCGGGATCTTCAAGAACCCGTGGCTCGTCGGCGGCCTGATCGTGGGCAACCTGCTGCAGGTCGCGGTCGTGTTCTGGTCGCCGATGAACGAGGTCTTTCGCACCGTCCCCTTCGGGCTCGACGTGGTGCTCGCGCTCGGCGTGGTCGGCAGCCTGGTGCTGTGGGTCGAGGAGCTGCGCAAGCTGGCGGTGCGCCGGCGCCTGCGCCGGGCCGCCGCCTGATCACGGCGACGCCGGCAGGAGCTCGATGGCGAGGCCGTCGATCGCGACCTGGGGGTGGCGCTGACCCGGCCGCGCCATGCGCCCGCCCTGGCCGTGGAAGCGCGGGAACGGATCGGCCGGATCGACCAGCGTGAGCAGCGCCTGGCCGCGGCGGTTGACCAGCAGGACCGGCACCAGCTCCTTGCCCGGCACCTCGACCACCAGGCTGGCGCCCGCCGGCTGCTTGCCCGAGATGCGGGCGGCGCGCCCGCCGAGCTCGGGCGCGAGCAGCGTGTCGAGGCGCCAGGCGTGGCGCTCGGCGTCGCGGAAGTCGGCGGGGCGGGCGCGCAGGCGGGCGGCGTCGATGGCGCCGGCGGGCTGGCCGTCGATCACCAGGGGCAGCGCCAGCTGCTCGGGGACGTGGAACGGCCCGGGCTGGAGCTGCGGCAGCTTGCGCTCCTCGTTGGGGGTCTCGCCCCGGCAAGCGGCCGCGAGCGCGACCAGCCCGACCACGAGCGCCAGCATGCGAGGGCCTCGGTTCATGCGGTCACCTCCGGGAACACGGCCACCGCGGCGGGCGGGACGTGGATCGTCACCGGGCGGCCGGCGGTGAGGTCGTCGCCCAGGACCAGCCGGTCGCGGGCGGTCAGCTCGCACTCGAGCACGACATCGCCGTCGCCGCCGCCGCCGCCGCCGCCGCCGCCGGCGTCGGCGTCGACCGCGATCCGGGCCCGGCTGTGGCCGTGGCGACGATCGAGGCCGGCGATGGTCCCCCGCAGGAGGTTGGTCGCCACCGCGGGATCCCCCGGATGCACCAGCATCAGGTCGCCGGCGCTGGCCGCCAGCCACGCCGGCCCGGCCACCGCGGGGGCGGCGGCCAGGGTCAGGCGCACGCCGCCGATCGTCGCCTGCGCGCCGTCGAGCGCGCCCACCGCGTACAGGTTGTCGAGCTGGAGGAAGCGCGCCACCCGCAGATCGCGGGGCTCGCGGAACAGGCGCTCGGGCGTCGAGAGCTGGACGAGGCCGGCGTCGATCAGGACGGCGATGCGATCGGCGACCGCGGCGGCCTCGCCCAGGCTGTGGGTGACGTAGATCGCGGTCAGGCCCAGCTCCTGCTGCAGGGCGCGGAACTGGTGGAGCAGGCGCTGGCGGATGTGGGCGTCGAGCGCCGAGAAGCTCTCGTCGAGGAACAGCACCCGCGGCCGGGTGACCAGGGCGCGGGCCAGGGCCACGCGCTGGGCCTCGCCGCCCGACAGCGAGCGCACGCCCGGCCGCGCCAGCAGGCGGGCGATGCCCAGCGACTCGACGATGCGATCGACGTCGGCGGCGAGGCCGGCGTGCTGGCCGCGGACGCGGCGCCCGAACTCGATGTTGGCGCGGACCGACAGGTGCGGGAACAGGGCGACGTCCTGGGGCATGTACGCGACGTGGCGCTGCTCGGGTGGCGTGGTGGTGACGGCGCGACCGTCGATGACGATCGCGCCGGCGTGGATGGGCCGCATCCCGAGCAGGGCCTCGAGCAGGACGGTCTTGCCGGCACCCGCCGGCCCGAGCAGGACCAGCAGCTCGCCGGCGCCGACCTCGAGATCGACCGGGCGCAGCCGGAACGGCCCCGAGCTGGCGACCAGGCCACGCACCGAGATCATCGCTCGCGCCTCGCGCCGAAGACCCGGACCACGGTGAGCACGACGAAGGCGATCATCGTCAGGAGGATGGCCAGGCCCAGCGCCTTGCCGATCTTCACCGTCGACAGGTTGTTGTAGATGGCGACCGGGATGGTCTCGGTCTTGTTGGCGACCGAGCCGGCGATGGTCACGGTGGCGCCGAAGTCGCCGATGGCGCGGCTCCAGCCCATGACGAAGCCGGCGACCAGGCTGGCCCGGCACATGGGCAGGGTCACCCGCCAGAAGGCGCCGAACGGGGTGCAGCCGAGGAAGCGCGCCACCTGCTCGAAGCGCGGGTCGAGATCCTCGAAGCCGGCCTTGAGCACGCGCACCTGCATGGCCAGCGACAGCACGAACTGGGCGATCACGATGCCCGGGACCTCGAAGACGAAGCGGACGACGTGGTGCTCGATCCACTGGCCCGGGGTGGAGCGGAAGACCAGGATGAGCGAGATGCCGATGACGATCGGCGACAGCACGATGGGCACGTCGAGGAGCGCGTCGACCAGGAAGCGGCCGCGGAAGCGCCAGCGGGCCAGGGCGTAGGCGGTGGGCACCGCCACCACCAGCGCCAGCGAGGCGGCGAGGGTCGAGGTCCACAGGCTGAGCTTGACCGCGGCCAGGACGTCGCGCTCGCCCAGCGCGCGGAACGGGTTGTCCTCGTCGCCGACGTACCCGATCTGGACGGCGATGATCGCGACCACCGTGGTGACCGCGAGGCCGAGCCCGCACAGGAGGTAGACCGAGAACCAGCGGCGGCCCATCCAGCCCCGAGCGTACGTTCAGCGCCAGGCCGGGGGCAACGTCCACTCGCCACCGACCGGCGTGGTCGGCAGGGCATGCCGGGCCCGGGCCTCGTCGGGGCTGGTCAGGTAGCCCCACTTCTTGTAGATGGCCTGGCCGTCCTCGCTCATGAGGAAGGCGATGAAGGCCCGGGCCAGCTCGGGCTGGCGGGCCTTGGCCCCCACCGCCGCCGGGATGTAGCCGATCCGGGTCACCTGCTCGCGGGGCAGGTAGATGGTCTCGATCGCGTCCTTGTCCCAGTGCTCGAAGACCTCCCACCCCAGCACCGCGTCCACCGACCGGAGCGCGACGAGCTGGGCGGTCTTCTCGCACGAGTCGGCGTGGGTGACGATGTTGGGGCGGATCGCGGCGGCGGTCCCGGTCGCCTCCATCAGCTCGACGGCGTAGAGGCCGACGCAGACCGTGTCGGGGCGGGCGATGCCGACCCGCAGGCCGGGGCGGCCGAGATCGGCGAGGCCGGTCACCTGCTTGGGGTTGCCGCGCGGGACGTTGATCGCCGGCACCAGGTAGACGACGCGGACCTCGGTGTCGGGGACCACCAGGCCCTCCTGCTTGGCCAGCTCCATGTAGTCGGACGAGCCCGGGAAGTACACGTCGCCGCGGCCCGCCAGCTTCATCGCCGACAGCATCTTGCCCGAGCCGCCGTACTGGGCCTCGACCCGGGCGCCGGTGCGGGCCGAGAACGCGGCGACCACCTCCTCGGTGGCCGGCTTGGACGCGGCCCCGACGAAGACCTCGATCTTCTTGCCGGCGAACGGACGCTCGAGGTCGACCGCCTTGCCGGTCGAGCTCTCCGAGGTCGAGCAGGCCAGCGCCAGCGCCGGCAGGAGCGCGCACCCGAGCGAGCGGAGGATCGTCATGGCCGGCTCCCAGCGTGCCACCACCGGCGACGACCGGATGTTACAGGACGCGAACAGAGCGCCCGCGGCACGATCGCAGGCGCGCCGGCCCTCGGCCGGCCCCCCCAAGCCCCTCCCCGCCTGGCGCGCCGGAGGCACCGCCTCCCCCGCTGCCGCGCGCGCTCCCCGACGCGGTGACGCCCCGCTCGTCCGGATCACGGACCGACGGCGATGTAGGCGCCGTCGAGCTCGTCCTGGACCACCTGCAGGTCGGCGGCGCCGGGATCGACGCGCAGGTCGGTGGCCAGGCGGCGGGTGCGGAAGCGCCAGCCCGCCGGCAGGCGCAGGCGCTCGCCCAGGCCGGACAGCGCGGCGGCGTCGAGCGGCGCCTTCTGCGCGCTGTACGAGAGCATGACGAAGACCGCGCCGTCGGGGGCGACCAGCTCGTGGACGTCGTGGCCGGCGGCGAAGACCCAGGCGCCGCCGCCGGGGACGGTGAGGACGCGGTAGGGCCGCTGCATGTCGCCGGCCTCGAACACCGAGAACTCCAGGCGGCCGGTGCGGCGCAGGGTCAGCCCCCCCAGGGTCCGCGGCTCGGGGTCGAGCATGCGGGGCACGCCGTCGAAGCGATCGACGGTCCAGTAGCGCGGGCCCTTGAGCACCACCCGCGCCGCGCCCAGGTCGTCGGCGAGGCGACCGGCGTCGAGGGCGCGGAAGCGCTCGAGCGGACAGGGGCCCACGCCGGCGGTGCTGTAGATGTCGGTGGCGATGCGCAGGCCGCTGCGCTCGGCGACCAGCACCTCGCAGTAGCGCTGCCCACGCAGGGTGGTCGGCGCGGGCGCCGGCTCGCCGGCCTGCGCCGCCGGCTCCGCCCGGGGCAAGGGCGGCGGCACCGGGGCGCCGCACGCCAGCGCCAGCGCGCCGAGCGCCATCCCGGCGAGCGCCGGCGTCAGCCCGATCGTCCGTGGTCGAACCATGTCGGCGGTTGGACGCCGGCGACCGCGCGGACGTTGCATGCGGCCGCCGGCCGCCGATCCCGCGGCCGGGATCAGGGTGGCGCGGCGGCGCCGGCGTCGGGTCCGCGGCCGCCGTCGTCCTCGCCGCCGCCGTCGACACCGCCGTCGACACCGCCGTCGACGCCGCCGTCGGCCTCGCAGTCGTCCATCGTGCACGAGGCCACGAAGTTCGGCATCCCCGGCAGGCAGGTGCAGGTGTTGCAGCCATCGCCGGCGGGCCAGGACGAGCCGAGCTCGTGGGGGACGAGATCGTCGTCGAAGCAGGCGCAGTACTTGAGCGTGCACGCCCACCGCCCGTCCTCCCGGCAGTGGCAGGTGTTGCACCGATCGCTGGCCGTCCAGGTGTCGCCGACGGCGTAGGTGCGCCCCTCGTACGTGCAGACCACCGGCGGGCCGCCGTCGTCGTCGCCGCCGCCGGCCGCGGCCCACGCCACGACCGAACCCACCAGCACGCCGACGGTCCGCATGCCCACGGCCCGAGCATGCGCCGCGCCGCGCCGACCGTCGAGCCCCGTGCGCTGGGTCACTGATGATAGCCTCGGGCCGTGGACCTCGACGACCTGCGATCGTTGCCGCTGCGCCTCGCCGGCTGGGAGTTCGAGACGCCGCTGCCGGCCGAGAAGAAGTACGTGTGCCTGGCGGTCCCCCACACCAGCAACTGGGACGGCGTGCTGCTCCTGGCGCTGGCCCGCTCGGTCGGCATGAAGATGTCGTTCATGATCAAGCGCGAGTGGCTGCGCGGGCCGATGGGCGTGGTGCTGCGCCGCCTGGGCGCGGTCGGGATCGAGCGCAGCCGCGCCACCCACGTCGTGCAGGCCATGATCGACGAGCTGGCGCGGCGCGACGAGCTGGCGCTGGTCATCCCGCCCGAGGGCACCCGCAGCCGCGCCGAGTACTGGAAGTCGGGCTTCTATCACATCGCCCGCGGCGCCGACGTGCCCGTGGTCCCCGGCTACCTCGACTACGGGCGCAAGCGCGCCGGCCTCGGGCCGCCGATCCGGCTCACCGGCGTCGTCCGCGCCGACATGGACCGGATCCGCGCCTTCTACCGCGAGCAGGCGCCGGTGGGCTTCCACCCCGACGCGTTCGGGCCCATCCGCCTGCGCGAGGAGGACGAGCCGGTGGCGCCGGCCCGGACCTGACGCCTGACGCCTGGCACCTGACGCCTGGCGCCTGACGCCTGACGCCTGGCACACCTGACGACACCTGACGACCCGACGCGGTCGGCCGGTGGGCTGCCCGGGGTCGTCGTCGGTCGTCGTCGAGCGCCGGCGTCGAGCGTCGCCGTCAGGCTCGTCGTCGCGCCTCCTCGTCGGGCTTCGTCAGCGACCCACGGTCGCCAGCAACCCGAGCGCCGCACCAAGGCCTGTGGTGAGCACCGGGTTGGCCTGGCTGGGTCAACCGCTGGAGCAGCCGTAGAACCAGTAGAAGGCGAAGCCGGCGGCGCCGCCGCCGACGGCGCCGACCACGGGCCACCAGCGCGACGGGCGCAGCGAAGGGGGACGGGCCGACATCCCGGCATGCTGGCATGCCCCGAGGCCCCCGGCGAGCGCGCGCCGGCGCGTGGTAGCCTGGCGACCGATGAGCGGCGCGACCGTGGTCCGCCAGCGGGGCGCGCGCTACGAGCTCGAGCTGTCGACGCCGTCGATCTCGTTCCCGGTCGAGCCGCCCCACCCCGGGCCGACCGCGGAGCAGCGCTACCACGCCGACGCCGCGCGCCGGCTGGGCGCCGCCCTGGCCCCGTTCGACGGCCCGCTCGATCGCGCGCTGGCCGGGATCCCGGAGCTGATCGCCTACGATCCCGAGCTGCCTCCGGTCGCCTCGCACCGCGAGCCCGGCCCCGGCCCGTGCCGCTGGACCTTCCCGGTGGGCGCGCCGCCGGTGTCGCCGGCCTGGCCCGGCGGCGGCGCCATCACCGTCGCGCTCGCGACCTGGCCCGACGACGCCACCCGGGCGCGCGTCGCCGACGCGGTGGGGAGCGCGATCGCCGCCATCCTCGTCGCGCACCACCGCGAGGCGCGCGCGCGCCGGCGGCGCGACCCACCGGGGGCCGAGCCGCGCTTCCACTACACCCGCACCGCGGCCGGCGCGGTCGACGACCACACCGGGGCGGCGCCTGGCCAGCCCCCGACCGCCACGGCCGACCCGCTGGCGCTGTGCGAGGCGATCGCCGCCATCATCACGATCGCCGAGGCCGACGGGGTCGTGCACCGCGACCTCGGCCCCGAGCACGTCCGGGTGGTCGGCGATCCCGTCCCCGGGTCGGGAGACGACGAGCCCGCGCTGGCGGGCGCGGTGTCGCTCGACGGCTTCGGCGTGGTCGAGGGCGAGCGACCGCGCCGCGCCCCCGACGGCGATCCCGCGCTCCACGGCGGCGGCCGCCCGGTCGACTGGCTCGCCTACCAGCGCTTCCGCCTGGGCGCCACCTGCTACCGCCTGCTGGCCAGCGTCGAGCTCGACGTCCCGCCCGGGACCGGGCGCCGCGCCCACGCCGCGGCGGTCGCGCGCGCGCTGGCCGCGCTCGACGCGCCGGCGTCGGTCCGGACCGCGCTCGCCGCCGCCCTCGACCCGGCGCCGGCCCGTCGTC
>CAADGB010000228.1 GCA_900696455.1 uncultured delta proteobacterium | reverse complement strand
GGCACGCTCGCGATCGAGATCGCCGGCTTCGGCCACCGGACCTGGTGGCTCGCGGTCGCGCTCGGCGGCGCGGCGACGCCGGCCGCCACCGCCGCAGGCGCCGCTCGCGGCGAGCGCGACCACCAGCAGCGCCCGCGGGCTCATGCCATCCCGCGACCCGGGGCGCCGCCCGGCCCGCCGAGCCCGCCGCCGAGCCCGCCGGCGGCGAGGCTCATCCCGACCTGCATCAGCCACGGCACGTCGCCGGTCACGGCGATCTTGCCGGCGAAGAAGGCCTGGGCCACCGGCAGGGTGCCGGCTCGCAGCGCGGCCAGGGTCGGCCGGTCGAAGGCGACGGTGGCCGCCGGCGTCGCCGCGCCGCCGAGCGCGACCGCGAGCGACCAGGTCCGGTGGCCGAAGCCGGCGATCTCGATCGCGAGCGTGCCCCGGACCTGGGCCAGGGCCGCGGTCGGCACCCGCGACTGGCCGGTGATGGCCGCGGTCAGGTCGAGCTCGGGCGGGATCAGCGGCTCGTGGCCGTCCTCACCCCAGATCGCGGCGCGGAAGTCGGCCACGCTCTGGCGGAGGACGATCGCGGCGTCGGCGTCGGCGCCGGCGTCGACGCCGCCGCGCGCGATCGCGAGCTCGCCACCGGCGACGGTCACCAGCCACGCGCCGCCGCCGTCGCCGGCGAGCTCGACCCGGAGGCGGGCGTCGGGCGGCTGGGCGCCGGCGGCGCGGGCGCGCGCGAAGGCCTCGGGCAGCCAGGTCGTGAACAGCTCGGCGCACGACAGCGCGGCCGGCGGGCGGGCGAGGGGCGTCATCGCCGCCATCATAGCCAAAGCCCGGGCGCGCGGCCGGGGGCGCGTCAGGTCCGCATCGCCGCCCACGCCGCCTCGTCGTCCGGCGACAGGTGGACGATGAGCAGCGCGACCCCGCGTCGAGGGGCGATCTCCTTGCGGATCACGTCGACCCGGGCGAGCGCCCGGCGGCCGGGGCCGATGAGCACCGCCTCGGTCGGGACCCCGAGCGGGAGGACGTCGGGATCCGGCAGCTCGACGAACAGCGCCTTGGGCCCGGCCTCGACGATGGGGGCGGCCGGCAGCCCGGCGATCGCGGCGACCAGCCCGGTGACCGGTCCGCGCACGCCGCGGCGGCGTTCGACGTCGTCATCGAGCTCGTCGTCGAGCTTCATGGGGTCCAGGGGGTCCAGGGGGGCCAGGGGGCCAGGCCGTCCATGACGGTGGGCGCCCCGTCACACCAGCGAGCCGGCCAGCCAGTCGGCGAGCTCGCCGACCGACGTCACCATGGTGTTGGCGCGGCGCAGGCGCTCCGACAGCGTCTTCACCACCTCGATCAGCACCGCGTTGCCAGCCCGGGGATCGCTCACGAACAGGTGCTGCAGCGACAGGGAGGGCAGGCGGTACAGGAACGACGGCTCCTCGGCCACCACCGTGGCCGAGCGCGGTGCGGGCTCGACCAGCGCCATCTCGCCGAAGAACTCGCCGGGGCCGAGGCGGGCCAGGGTGTGGCCGGCCTTGGCGACCGCGACCTCGCCGGTCAGGACCAGGTAGAGCGCGTCGCCGAGGCTGCCCTCGGCGACCACGACCTCGCCCGGGGCGAACGTCTCCAGCTCGCCCGCGGCGACGATGTGCTCGAGCTGCTCGCCGCTGAGACGAGCCAGGAGCGGGTGGCGCTCCAGGAGCTGGGCGGTCGACACCCGCCGATCATACACCGGGCGACGGCGACCACGGCCGGCGTCGGCGGCGCGAGGGCGCGGTGCTACGCTCCGCCCCGATGAAGCACGCCGCCGTCGCCCTCGCCGTCGCCCTGGTCGTCGCGCCCGGGCTGGCCTCGGCCCAGGCGCTCCTCCGCCGCTACGCCGAGGAGCCCACCGCGGGCCTCCACCTGCCGACCGCGCCGCTGGCCGGCGATCACGACGCGCGCACCCTGGTCCTCAACCCCGGCGGCCTGCAGCTCCTCGACGGCGCCGGCCTGACGCTGGCCCTCGACGTCGTCGATCCCGACGCCGCGGCCGCCGCCGGCGCCGGCGGCGGCCTCTACCTCGCCTCCACCACCGGCGGCGGGCTCCTGCCGCGGGTCGGCGTCGGGCTCGGCGTCGAGGTGCTGCGTCCGCCCCGCGCCGCGCTCGCGCCCGATCCGGGGCGGCCGACCCGCCTCACCCTGGGCACGTCGGTGGCGCTGGGGCCGAGCGGCGGGCTGGGGGCGTCGTTCCACCGCTTCTACGGCGACGCGCTGGCCGGCGGCCGCTGGACCACCGACGTCGGGCTGGCCTATCGCCTGGGCAACCACCTCGCCCTGGGCGCGGTGGTGCGCGACGTCGGCGCGCCCACCCTCGGCACGGTGCCGGTGCAGCGCCGCTACGAGCTCGAGGTCACCGCCCGCCCCCTCGGCACCGATCGCCTCGACCTCGGCGTGGGCGGCCGGGTCGGGGAGCGGCGCGGCGATCTCGACGGCTGGATCCGGCTGTCGGCCCGGGCGGCGCGCGGCGTGTTCGTGCACGCCACCGCCGAGACCCGCGAGCTGATCGTGCTCGAGACCGGCGCCACCGGCACCCGCGAGCTCCTCGATCGGGACCTGACGGTGTCGGCCGGGGTCGAGGTCTCGTTCGGCGCGGCGGGCGTGGCGCTCTACGGCAGCGGCCGCCTCGACGAGCGCGGCGACGGCCGGCTGCTCGGCGGCACGATGATCGCCCGCGGGTCGGCGACGCCGCCGCCGGCCGTGCAGGGCCGGGCCGATCGCATCGAGCGCATCGAGCTGTCGGGCGGCGTCGGGCCGCGCGAGGTCACGGCCACGGTGCTGCGCCTGCGCGCGATCGCGCGCGACCCGGCGGTCAAGGGCGTGGTGCTCGCGCTCGACGGCGTGGGCGCGGGCTGGGCGTCGCTCGAGGAGCTGCGGGCCGAGGTTCGCCGGGTGTCGAAGGCCGGCAAGAAGGTGTTCGCGTACCTGGTCGCGGCGACGGCCCGCGACTACTGGCTGGCCACCGCCGCCGACAAGATCTACCTCGACCCCGCCGGCGGCATCCGCCTGGTCGGCTTCGCCGGCACCACGCTCTACTTCCGCGGCGCGTTCGACAAGCTCGGGGTCAGCGCCCAGTTCGAGAAGATCGCCGAGTACAAGAGCGCGCCCGAGCAGTACACCGAGGTCGAGCCCAGCGAGCCGGCGCTGCGCATGCGCAACGAGCTGTACGACAGCCTGTGGTCGTCGTTCGTCATGGGCATCGCCGAGGGCCGGCGCCTCGACCGGCCCACGGTCGAGGCCCTCATCGACGGCGGTCCGTACACCGCCGGCCAGCTCGAGAAGGACGCGCGCCTGGTCGACGCCGTGGCCCGACCCGAGCGGGTGGCCGAGCTGGTCGCCCTCGAGCTGGGCGGGCTGTCGCCGGTGGGCACGGCGCCGGCGGAGAAGGACGACCGGTGGCGGCGGCCGGCGATCGCCGTGATCTACGCCGAGGGCGACATCGTCGACGGCAAGTCCATGACGATCCCCGTCCTCGGGCGCAAGCTGGTGGGCAGCGAGACGATCTCGGCGCTGATCGCCGCCGCCCGCGAGAGCCCCGAGGTCGGCGCCATCGTGATCCGGATCGACTCGCCCGGCGGCAGCGCCCTGGCCTCGGAGGTGATGGCGCGCGAGGTCTTCAAGACCCGGGGCAAGAAGCCCATCCTGTGCTCGATGGGGGACGTCGCCGCCTCCGGCGGCTACTTCCTGGCCGCCGGCTGCGACGTGATCTTCGCCGAGCCCATGACCATCACCGGCTCGATCGGCATCTTCTACGGCAAGTTCGACCTGTCGGGCCTGATGGCCAAGCTCGGCGTCACCAGCGAGACCTTCCGCCGCGGCAAGCGCGCCGACATGGAGAGCCTGTACCGGCCGTACACCGACGAGGAGCGGGCGGTCCTCCAGGACCGCCTGCGCTACTTCTACGGCCGCTTCACCTCCACCGTGGCCGAGGGCCGCAAGCTGAGCGAGGCCCGCGTCGACGAGCTCGGGCGCGGCCGGGTGTGGTCGGGGCGCCAGGCCCACGCCGTCGGCCTGGTCGACCAGCTCGGCGGCATCGGCGACGCCATCGCCCTGGCCAAGGAGCGCATGGGGCTCGGGCCCGACGACCGGGTCCGGGTGCTCGCGCTGCCGCGGCCCGGCCGCGGCCTGCTCGGCCTGCTCGCCGGGCTCGGCGGCGCGCGCGAGCCGGCGCTCGGCCTCGGCGACCTGCCGGCGGCGCGCGCCCTGCTCGACGGCGTCCCGGCGTCGCTCCTGGTGGCGCCCGACGCCGCCCAGGCCCGGCTGCCGTTCGACATCGTGTGGGAGTGAGCGTGGCCAAGGATCGCGCCCGCCCGTTCTCGCGCAAGCACGCGCGCTACTGGATGACCGCGGCCGGCGGCATGGTCGTCATCATGGTCGTGAACGTCGTGCTCGGGTTCTGGCTGTACGGCTCGGGCGACGGGCCGGCGCGCACGCCGGCCTACCTGCCGGTGCCGCCGCACGGGGACGCCGCGGTCGAGGCGGCGCCCGCCGACGCCGGCGGCGCGGCCGAGGCGGCGCCCGCCGACGCCGGCGGCGACGGCGGTCCCTGAGGCTCGGCGATCAGGTGCGGCGGCGGTGGTCCTTCCACCAGCGCCGGGCCTGCTCCTGGGTCCACGCCGGCAGCTCGAGGGCGTCGAGGCGCAGGAGGAGCTCGCTCATGGAGCGCAGGCGGAGGCGGGGGTCGGGCTGCATGGCGTCGGCGACCAGCTCGGCCAGCCCGGCGGGGAGGTCGGGGATCAGCTTGTGGAGCGGCGCGGGCGCGGCGCGGAGCTGGGACTGCATGACCACGGTCGGGGTCGGGCCCGAGAACGGCGCGCGCCCGGCCAGGAGCAGGTACCAGATCGCCCCCACGGCGTAGATGTCCACGCGCTCGGCGGCCTCGCGGCCGCGCAGGACCTCGGGGGCGATGAAGCCGGGCGAGCCGATGACGACGCCGGCCTCCGAGCGGGGGCGGGTCAGCTCCTCGTCGTCGAGGGAGCGGATGCGCTTGACCAGACCGAAGTCGAGGACCTTGACGACGTCGTAGGTCTCGCCGCGCACCGTCACCATCAGGTTGGCCGGCGCCAGGTCGCGGTGGATGATCCGCTTGCCGTGGGCCTCGCGCAGCGCCTCGGCGATCTGGCGCACCAGCGCGGCGGCGCGCGCCGGCGGCACCGGGCCGTGATCGGCGACGAGGTCGCGCACGGTCACGCCGTCGAGCAGCTCCATGGCGTAGAAGAACAGGCCCTCGGCGGTGACGCCGAAGTCGTAGACCTGGACGATGCTGGGGTGCTGGAGCTTGGCGGCCAGCCGCACCTCGCGCTCGAAGCGCGCCCGCGAGGCGGCGTCGGACAGCTCGGGGGCCAGGAGCTTGAGCGCGGCCGGCCGGCGCAGGAGCGTGTGCTCGGCCTGGTAGACCACCCCCATGGCGCCGCGGCCGAGCTCGCGCTCGACGCGGTACTGCCCCAGCTTGGTCATCGAGCGCAGCCGGCGGTGGTGGGTGAGGTACCAGACCGCGCCGCCGGTGCCCGCGGTGGCCAGCGCGGTGAGCGCGCCGCCGAGGAGGAGCGTCAGCCACGGCCACGGCGGCGGCGCGGGCCAGCCGACCCGCAGCCGCCAGGTCCGGCCGTAGAGCTCGAGCGGCACCGCCCGGCTCGCCCCGCCGGTGGCGCGGGCGGCGGCGCCGGGACGGTTCTCGTAGAGGAGCGCCGGCGGCGTGGCGCTGACGTCCTCGAGCGCCACGTCGAGCCAGCGCGCGCGCTGGTGGCTGATGGCGTCGCCGACCATGTCCTGGACCCGGAAGATCAGGATCGCGGCGCCGGCGACCTCGCGGCAGCGGGCCTCGGGATCGGCGGGCACCTGGCCGCCGCGCCACACCGGCTCGTACAGGATCACCGAGGCCCGATCGGCGTCGGTGTCCTCGATCAGGCGGTAGCGCGGCGAGAACGTGGCCGCGCCGCTGGCACAGGCCGCGAAGAAGACCGCCGCGGCCTCCGCGCGCCACAGCACGTCGAAGCCGATCGCCGGGTTCTCGGGGTAGATGTAGAGGATGGGCAGGTAGCGGTCGCGCATCGCCGCCGGCGCCATCCCGTCGGGGCCGGGCTCGACGATGGCGAAGGCTGGGCGGCCCTCGGCCCGGGCCTGGGCCTCCAGCGCCGCGCGCTGGTCGTGGGCGACGAGCGGCGCCCACTCCAGGGCATAGATCGGCGGCGCGCGGCGGTGGACCGAGGCCGCCACCGACTCGAACGTCGCCCGATCGATCGTCGGGGCGTGGGCGATGACCGCGCCCAGGGTCTGCAGCGCCTCGGCGGGCAGGCGGACGCGCTCGCGGACGGCGAAGGCGAGCTGGGCGCCGGCGTCGGCGAGCTGGGCGTCGCGCTGCGCGCGCCCGCGGACGTGGGCGAAGCGGGCGGTGGTCGCGGTCAGGACCAGGCCGGTCAGCGCGACCACCACCGGGAGCCACCACCTGCGTCGCCGCATGCGTCCAGCCTACCGCGGCCGCCGCCGCCGGTGCAGGGCGCGCGCGGGGGCGCGTCAGTTCGTGGTGTCGGCGGCGGCCTCGCCCCGGCCGGTCACCTTCTTCACGAACCAGGCGGCGCCGACCAGGAGGAACTTCGGATCGGAGAAGAAGCTCGGCGCCTTGCCCTCGAAGGCGTGGCCGATGAACTGCAGGACCCAGCCGAAGACGAACATGCCCGCGCCCAGCAGCGGGTTGAACGGCAGCACCACCAGCGAGGCGATGATCGTGGGGATGCCGACGGTGTGGAGCGCCTTGTTCACCGGGTGCTGGTGATCCTGTCGGTACTTCTCGAGGTAGGACGCGAGGTCGAAGGCCATCGTGATCTCCGGGGAAAGGGGCCGAGGACGGGATTCCGGAAGGAGTCCAGAAGTGGTAAGACCAATTATCACAGGGCGCGCGGCGTGGCAAGCCCGTCCCCGACCGCAGGAAGATCGCCTCGGCGGCGCCTCGGCGCGGGCTCGCCGTCAGCGCCGGTGCGCGGCCAGGAAGAGGGCGAGGTCGGGGGCCAGCGGGCTCTCGACGTCGAGGACGTCGCCGCTCGCCGGGTGGGGGATGCGGACGCGGGCCGCGTGCAGGGCCTGGCGCGGGAGCAGGGCGGCGGCGGCCAGCTCGCGCGTCCAGCCCCGGTCGCAGAAGGCGATGAACGCGTCCTCGCCGGCGCCGTACAGCTTGTCGCCGACGATGGGGTAGCCGGTGTGAGCGAGGTGGGCGCGGATCTGGTGCTGGCGGCCGGTGACCAGCCGGCAGCGGACCAGGGCGTAGCCGGCGACGCGCTCGACCACGGTCACGCAGGTGATCGACGGCAGGCCGCCGGCGCGCACCAGCATGCGCACGCCGGGCAGCCGGCTGGGATCGCCGGGGCCGGCCAGGGCGAGCGGCAGGTCGAGGACCTCCTCGCCGGCGGCGGCGCCGGGCTCGCCGGCGGCGTCGGCGTCGGGCCACGGCGGATCGCCGCGGACGATCGCGAGGTAGAGCTTGCCGGCGCGCTTGTCGGCGAACATGCGCTTGACGCGGGCGGCGGTGCCGTCGCCGCGCGCCATCACCAGCGCGCCCGAGGTCTCGCGGTCGATGCGGTGGCACATGTGCCAGTCCTCGTCGGGGAAGCGCTCCGCCACCACCCGGGCCAGGGTGTTGAAGTAGAACTTCGCCGACGCGTGCACCGGCAGGCCCGCCGGCTTGTCGACGACCATCACCGCCTCGTCCTTGTGGAGGACGCCGAAGGTGCGCGGGCACGGCGGCTCGGCGCGGGCCGGGCGGCGGATCACCCAGGTGTCCCCGGCGGCCACGGTGGTGGAGGCGCGGAACGGGCGCGCGTCGGGGAGCGTGTCGGGGCCGCGCGCGAGCTGGCTGCGGATCACCGCCTGCACCCGGGTCCGCGACAGGCGCGGGATCATCCGCTTGAGGTAGTGGTCGAGGCGATGCCCCGCGTGATCGGCGGTCACCGTGAAGCGACGCTCGACGATGCGGGGCGCGCCGTCGGGGTCGAGGTGGGCGCGCTCGCCGAGATCGACGCCGGCCGGCGGCGACCACCACGGCCCCAGGTCGGCGAAGCGCGCGGTCGCCGCCGCGTCGCCGGCGCCGGCGTCCTCGCCGGGCTCGCCGTCGGGGGCGTCGCCGTCGGGGGCGTCGTCGTCGGGGGCGTCGCCGTCGGGGTCGCGGGATGGGGGCACGCCGGAGGTCAGGGCAGGTCGCGGTACTGATCGGGCTCGAGCTGGTACTTGCGCATCTTGTTGTAGATCGTCCCGCGCGACCAGCCCAGGGCGCGGGCCACCGCCGGGATGCGCCCGCGGTAGCGGGTGAGCGCCGCGACCAGCAGATCGCGCTCGACATCGACCACCGCCCGGATCGCGCCCGGCTGCGGCGGCGCCCCGCCCGCCGCCGGGTGGCCGGCGGCCGGCGAGACCATCGTGCCCGGCGCGAACGGCACCGGCAGCGCGCTGCCGTAGGGCGGGGTCGCGGGGTGGGCGTAGGGCAGGGCGTGGCCGTGCGGCGGCGTGGCGCCGTGGACGAACGGCGGGCCGCCGGGGAACCCGGCCGGCGCCGCGGCGCCCACCGGCGGCGGCAGCGAGGGACGACGCGGGCGCTCGCGCAGGGTCATCGGGATCTCGGTCACGGCCGTGGCGTCGGGCGCGGCCAGCGCGACCTCGCTCTCGAGGACGTGCTCGAGCTCGCGGATGTTGCCGGGCCAGGGGTAGGCGACCAGGGCGTCCATCACCACCGGCGCGACCCGGGTGAGGCGTTTGCCGGCGCGGCCGGCGTAGACGCGGAGGAAGTGCTCGACCAGGGCCGCGATGTCACCCTTGCGCTCGCGCAGCGGCGGCAGCTCGATGTTGATGACGCGCAGGCGGTAGTAGAGGTCGCGGCGGAACAGTCCCCGCTGGGCCTCGTCGTCGAGGTCGCGGTTGGTGGTGGCGATGATCCGGCACGACAGCGGCAGCTCGCGGACGCCGCCCAGCCGCGACACCGTCTTCTCCTGCAGCACGCGCAGCAGCTTGACCTGCATGTCGAGCGGCATGTCGCCGATCTCGTCGAGGAGCAGCGTCCCGCCCTCGGCGATCTCGAACTTGCCGGGGCGGCCGCCCTTGCGGGCGCCGGTGAAGGCCCCGGCCTCGTAGCCGAACAGCTCGCTCTCCAGGAGGTCGCGGGGGATGGCGGCGCAGTTGACGGCGACGAACGGCCCGCTCGAGCGCGCCGACGCGTTGTGGATGGCCTGGGCCAGCACCTCCTTGCCGGTGCCGCTCTCGCCGCTGATGAGGACCGCGGCGTCGCTGCCGGCGGCGGCCTCGGCCATGCCGAGGACGTGGCGCAGCGCCGGCGAGCGCCCGACCAGATCGCCCAGCACGTAGCGGGCGCTGGTGCCGACCATGCGCTGGGCCAGGCTCGAGGCTCGCCGCAGCTCGGTGAGGGTGGCGACGCCGCCGACGACGCCGCCGCGTTCGTCGTCGTCGAGGTCACGCACCAGCCGGGTCGTGACCAGGAAGTCGGCGGCGCCCAGGGCGACCGCGCGGCCGTCGAGCTCCTCGCCGCGGCCGATGGTCTCGGCCAGGAGCGTCAGCACGCCGCGGCCGTCGACGCTGGCCAGCTCGTGGGCGCGGCGGACGACGTTCGGATCGCGGGCGGCGGCGGCCGGCAGCCCGAGCAGGCGGGCGGCGGTGGTGTTCATCGCCGTGACCGCGCCGCCGGCGTCGATCGCGACCACGCCGTCGCCGATGGCCTCGAGGGTGGCGGCGGTGGTGCGCGCGGTCAGGCGCAGCTCGTCGGCGATGCGCGCGTTCTCGACCAGGGTCGCGGCCTGGGTCGCGAACACGGTCAGGAGATCGAGGTCGCGCTCGCTGAAGACCCCGCCCGACGGCTCCTTGTCCACCCAGATCGCGCCGACCACCGTGCTGCCCGCCCGCAGCGGCACCGCCATGGCCGCGCCCAGGCGGGCGGCGATGCGGCGGCCCGAGGCCCGGCCGCCGGCGCCGGCGGCGACGATGAGGGTCGGGCGGCCGCCCGGGTCGCGGGCGGTGGCGAGGGCGTCGCTCCACGGCCCGCCGGCCTCGAGATCGACGCCGAGCGCGGCGCGGCCGCCGGTGGCCAGGTCGACGACGACGCGGTCGGCGGTGACCAGGTGGCTGGCCAGGCGCGCCACCTCGCGGGCCATGGCCGCGAAGCTGGCGGTGTTGGCGAGCTGGCGCAGCAGATCGAGCAGGCCGCGGATGTTCTCGCGATCGATCACGACCGCGTTGACCGCGGCCACGAAGCGGTCCTCGGCCGCCGCCAGGTCGCGCAGCGAGCCCGAGACCGTGGCCTCGACGGCGCGCAGCTCGGGCGCCGCCGCGGCGCCGCGCGCGGTCAGATCGTGGAGGCGGCCGACCGCCTCCTGCACCGCGTGCCGGTGATCGCGCAGCTCGGCCAGCAGCGGCGCCAGCTCGGCGGCCTCGGCGCGGTCGGTGGCGCGGCGGCCGTAGTGCCGGAAGGCGTCGCGCACCCGCTCGAGATCGTGCATGCCGCCGGCGGCGCGGAACAGCTCCTGGGCCTGGGCGAGGTGGGTGGCCGCGGGCTCGGGGGCGGCGTCGCGCTCGGCGAGCGCGCCCAGCACGAGGCCGAGCGCGAGGTGGGCCTCGGCCCGGGCCCGCCGCACGTCGCCGCGGCCGGCGGCGTCGACGGCCGCGCGGTAGGCGGTGACGGCGCCGGCGAGATCGCCGCCGCGCTCGGCCAGCTCGCCGGCCGCCATCGCCACCCGGGCGTCGAGCTCGGGCTCGTCGATGGCGCGGGCGTCGCCGCGGGCGAGGTCGAGGAAGACCTTGGCCTCGGCCAGGTCGCCACGGCGGGCCAGGGTCCGGGCCAGGGCGGCGGCCGAGCGGGCCAGCGCCAGGCCGTTCCAGTACTCGTCCCAGTGGGCGCGCGCCGCCACCAGGAGGTCGCGGGCGGCGTCGAGCTCGCCGCGCGCGAGCGCGCTCTCGCCGAGCAGGAGCTGGACCCGGGCCCGCAGCTCGTCGTCGCCGTGGCGCTCGGCGTGATCGAGGGCCCGATCGAGGAAGGTCAGCGCCCGGTCGTGCTCGCCGCGCGTCGCGCACACCTCGGCCAGCTCGACGTCGACGGCGGCGGCGCCGCGCTCGTCGCCGAGCTCGATGAAGCGGCGGCGGGCGGTGCCGAGGTAGCGCAGCGCCTGCTCGGGCTCGCCGCTGTCGCGGTAGCGGCGGCCGAGCTGCGCCTCCACGGCGGCGCGCTCGGCCTCGGGCAGAGACTGGCCGAGGCGCTCGGTGAGCTCGCGCAGGTCCCCGGGCACGACGCCTCATTGTAACCGGTGTACGATGCCGGGTGCGCGCGGAGGTGGCCACCCTCGATCGGGTCGGCGATCCGCCGCGTCCTCCGTCCCTCGTCCCTCGTCCCTCGTCCCCCAGGCCGCCGTGAGCAAGAAGTTCCCCGACTTCGTCCCCCCGACCAAGGTCGCGTTCCTCGATCGCGGCGCCACCCTCCACCTGCGCCAGTGCACGCTGTCGGGTCTGGAGGGTCTGGACGGCGAGTGGACGTTCGAGAAGGACGAGATCCGCATCGGCTCGATGGACGACAACGACGTGGTCGTGCGCGACGACACCGTCTCGCGCTACCACTGCAAGATCGTCCAGGAGGACACCGGCTACGTCCTGGTCGACCTGCGCTCGACCAACGGCACCTTCATCAACAAGGGCCGGGTCCGCGAGGGCTTCCTCAAGCCCGGCTGCACGATCGGCGTCGGCCAGAGCCAGCTCCGCTTCAGCGCCCGCGAGGCCGAGGTGCCGATCGTCCCGTCGCGCTCCGACCGCTGCGGTCAGCTCCTCGGCGGCAACGCGCGCATGCGCGAGATCTACACCATCCTCGAGCGCATCGCGCCCACGAACACGACGGTGGTGATCGAGGGCGAGACCGGCACCGGCAAGGAGGTGGTGGCGCAGACCATCCACGGCCTGTCGCCGCGCAAGGACAAGGAGCTGGTGGTCTTCGACTGCGGCGCGGTGCCGCCCAACCTGATCGAGAGCGAGCTGTTCGGCCACGAGAAGGGCAGCTTCACCGGCGCGGTCATGACCCGGCAGGGCCTGTTCGAGCTGGCCGACGGCGGCACCCTGTTCCTCGACGAGCTGGGCGAGCTGCCCCTGGATCTCCAGCCCAAGCTCCTGCGCGCCCTCGAGCAGCGCGAGGTGCGGCGGGTCGGCGGGGCCCGGGCCAGCAAGGTCGACGTCCGCATCATCGCCGCCACCAACCGCAACCTCGAGGAGGAGGTGCGGGCCGGCCGCTTCCGCCAGGACCTGTTCTACCGCCTGAGCGTGGTCCGCCTGAAGCTGCCCGCCCTGCGCGAGCGCGTCGACGACCTCCAGGTCCTCGTCCCCCACGTCCTCAAGACCATGCCCTACAACCTCGACGCCGCCGGCCACCCGCGGGTGCGCGCGGCGTCGCGCGAGGCCATGGCCGCGCTCGCCGCCTACGCCTGGCCGGGCAACGTGCGCGAGCTGGTCAACGTCGTCGAGCGCGCGGTGTCGTTCGCCGACGGCGAGGTGCTCGAGCTCGCCGATCTGCCCGACGTGATCCGCGAGGTCCGCCGCACCGCGCCGGTGCGCGCGCTCACCTCCGAGGCCCGGGCCGCCAGCGCCGCGCCGGCGCCGCGCCCGCCCGACGAGCTGCTCGCCGACGGCGTCACGTTCAAGGACGCCAAGGAGAAGTGGGTGTCGTCCTTCGAGCGTGACTACATCGTCTCCCTCCTCAAGCGCCACGGCGGCAACATCTCCCACGCGGCGCGCGAGGCCGACATCGATCGCAAGTACTTCCGCAAGCTCATGAAGAAGTACGAGATCGAGGCCATGGGCGCGGCCGCCCCCGACGACGACGACGAGTAGTCGGTCGGCGCCCTAGACCGCCTCGACCTGGGTCGACTCGTCGAGGCGGCGAGCGCCCTCGAGCAGCAGGTTCATGGTCGAGGTCTGGACCCGGTCCGCGCCCTCGACGTCGCAGGCGATGAGCTCGAAGGCGCCGGCGCTCCACGACAGCAGGTGGTAGACGCACTCGGCGTCGACCGGATCGGGGGCGTGGTCGAGGCGGGCGTGGACGACGCGGCCGGCGCGGACCAGGATCTGGGCGCTGGCGCCGCCGGGATCGCGGACCGCGAGCACGCCGGTCTTGCGCTCCATCTCGATCATCGTGAGCAGCGCCGCCAGGCCGATCTGGCCGAGGTCGCCCTTGAGCGACGGGCCCAGGATCGTGTCGCGCGCCTCCTGGGCCAGGGCCTGGGTCCGGCGCATGGTCTTGGCCACGCGCAGGTCGAGCTCCTCGAAGCGGAAGGGCTTGGGCACGTAGTCGTCGGCGCCCATGCGGAAGCCGCGGATGCGATCCTCGTCGGACGACAGCGCGGTGAGGAAGATGACCGGCAGGGTGGCCAGCTCGGGGCGCGAGCGCAGGGCCCTGACCAGGGCCCAGCCGTCCATGCGCGGCATCATCACGTCGGTGATGAGCAGGTCGGGGGGATCGACGAGGGCGCGGGCGAGCGCGTCCTCGCCGTCGACCGCCGTGATCACGGTGTAGCCCCGCTTCTCCAGCACGGTGGCGACCATGCGGAGGATCCAGGCGTCGTCGTCTGCGACGAGGACGACAGGTGGCATCCCAGTACGGTATCGGCTGGGCGCCAACCCGTCAATTCGGCGGAGGAACTGCCGCCGTCAGGGCGCGCGCGCCGGCCCCGGTCCGGTCGCGCCGGTGGGCAGGGCGAGGGCGCGGGTCCCGGCCGTCCACGCCTGGCCGGGCTCGCGCAGGTGGAGGTCGCCGCGGGCGGTGGCGACCAGGAGCGCCCCCCGGCGGTCGACCACGATCGCGACCACGGCGTCGCCGGCGGCCAGCGGCGGCGCCGCCTCCTCGCTCCAGGTCCCCTTGTGGAAGCGGGCGAGGGCCCAGCCGGCGGCGGTGGTGCCCAGCGCCCACGCCGTGTCCGCGGTGGACGCGATCGCGCTGATCGTGAGCGCCTCGCCGCCGCGCGTAGGGCGATGTACGCGGCGAGCGGTGACGTCGTACGCCCCGCCGTCGGCGGTGATCGCCCACGGGCGGTCGCCCCCGAAGCGGACGACGGGCGGCGGCGGCGCCCCCGGCACCGGCGTCAGCGCGCCGCCGGCCAGGTGGAGCAGCGGCCCGTCGGCGACCGCGAGGACCTGGCTGTCGCTCGCAGCCCACAGCGCGGTGACGTTGGCCGGCGCTCGCCCGACCCGCTTCCACGTCCCGCCCGCCCACACGAAGACCAGGCGGCCGATGGCGAGGGAGGGCCGCGGCCCGGCGCCGAGCACCGTCCGCCCGCGCTCGCCCAGCCGCAGCGCGTGCCACAGCCCGCCATCGCGGCGGAACAGGGGCACCGAGCGTCCGACCACCACCAGGCTGCCGCCGGCGAGGACCGCGCCGTGGACGTCGGCGGCGCAGCCGCCGGCGGCGCGCCGGGTCCAGGTGCCGGCGCCGTCGGGCTCCCACACCTGACACGACGGGCCGACGACCACGGCGCGGCGCACGTCGTCGGCGGGCGCGAGGGCGGCGATCGCGTCGGCGCGCGCGGCCGTGGCGGCGGCGGTGCCCGCCAGCGCGGCGGCCACGAGCGCGACCGCCGTCGGGAGCGTCCCGGGCAGGACGCCGGGCCTCACGGCGTGGTGGGTGGGGCGGGAGCGGTGGGCGCGACCGGGGCGGCGGGAGTGGCGGGCTCGCCGGCGGCTGGCGAGGGCGCGGCGCTGCCACCGGTCGCCCCGGCGTCGCCGTCGGTCGGCGCGGCGGGGCCGGCGTCGGGCGAGGGTGACGGGGCCGCCGCGGCGTCGACCGGCGCCGGGCGCGCCGGCTCCGCCAGCTCGGCGAAGTCCTCGTCCGCCAGCAGGCCGCAGCGGCGGAGCTGGTCGACGGTCGACGCCTCCATCGCGCACTTGACCGAGGACTTCTTGGCGTTGCCGCGGCACGAGCGGATCCAGGCCGCGCTCTGCCCGGCGTCCTCGGTGAGGTTGTCGGTGCCGAGCAGCCGGCGGATGTTCGCGATCGCCTTCTTGCAGTCGCCCTCCGACGGCTTGTCACAGCCCGCGAGGCTCACCAGGCACAGGAGCGCGCCGCCCACCAGGATTCGCTTGATCATGGCCATTCCTCGGGTCGAGACTCTACCAGCGCGACCGCCCGTTCGAGATCCTGACCGGTGTCGATCTCGCGCCACTGGCCGTGGATCGTGACCGGCGTGAGCGGCACGCCCTGATCGATCAGGTCCTGCAGCAGGTCGGTGAGGTACGCGTTCTGGAAGCGGGCGGCGCGCTGGTAGGGTGCGTCGAGGCGGTCGGCGTGGCGGGCCAGCGCGGCGTCGAGGGCGCCGGTGAGCGCGGCGACGCCGGCCGCCGCCACCCGCAGGAGCCCGATGAACTCGCCGTGGGCCTCGTCCGGCGGCAGCGCCCGCTTGCCGACGCGGCGCACCCGGCCGGCGGCGTCGAGGTCGGAGACCTCGCCCTCCTCCAGCGGGTGCTCGGTGCGGCCGACGTAGATGTCGCGGAACGCGGCGTCGATCACCAGATCGATGACGCCGGGGGCGGCGGCCAGCGCCCGCGTGACCGGCGGCGTGAAGATGATGTCGGAGTAGGTGAGGTAGGCCGGGCGATCGAGCTCGGCGCGGGCGCAGGCCAGGGACAGGAGGATGTTGTTGCGCTCCCACTCGCGGTTGTCGACGAAGGTGAGCCGCATGCCGGCGGGCGCCAGCGCCCGCGCCCCGGCCTCGAGCACGTCGCCGCGGTAGCCGCGGATGAGGACGACGTCGTCGACGCCGACCGCGGCCAGGGCGGCGAGCTGCCAGCCCAGGATGGGGCGGGCCCCGACCTGCACCAGGCACTTGGGCAGCTCCTCGGTGTGCGGCCCCAGGCGCTTGCCGCGGCCGGCGGCGATGACGATGGCGCGGGTCACGGGCGACGGCTCGGACATCAGCGGACCTCCGGGTCGGGCGGCGGCGGGTCGGGCGGCGGCGGGGCGGCGGCGGCGGGCGCGGGCGTGAACCGGCCCAGGCGCCAGACGATCTTGAGGAACGACAGGCCGAGGTAGAGCACGTTCACCGCGCCGTAGGCCCAGAAGTAGACGTCGATGCGATCGGCCAGGGCGCAGATCCAGATGTACTGCGGGTAGTGCACGACCACCCGCGCCGCCCACTCCAGCGCCGACAGCGCGTGGCCCACGACCCCGCGTCGGCCTCCGACCTCGGCCGGCTGACCGTCCTCGGTCGGGCGCTGGCCGCTGTACTCGGGTCGGCGCATGAACGACGTGAGCGCGATCCCCGAGGCCAGGCAGAACAGCCCGGCCAGCCCCACGATCAGCAGCCGCTCGTCGCCGGTGTCGCGCCACAGCCGGACCGCGACGCAGCCATAGATGAGCATGGCCTTGAGCTCGTCCATCAGGAAGTCGAGCAGGTGGCCGAGCGGCGAGGCGATCTTGCGCAGCCGCGCCAGCATGCCGTCGACGCAGTCGAGGACGAACGACAGCTCGAACACCGCCGCCGCCACCACCAACCCGACCCAGCCCGGCCACGCCACCAGGATGGCGCCGGCCGCGGCCGCCACCACCGTCGCCAGGAAGGTCACCTGGTTGGGGGTGACGGGGGTGCGCGCCAGCAGCCACACCAGCACCGCCGCCGGCGGGCGCGCGAGGTGCTGGGTGAACCAGTTGATGTCCTTCTTCTTCTTCGACGCCCGGTAGATGGCGGCGATCTCGGACCAGGCGGGCATCGGCGCCGGCTCTATACCTCAGATCCAGCGCGCGTTCCTGCTTGCGCCGCGCCCCGCCCTGTGGATACCGTGCGCGCCGCTACCGTCTCTGCAACACAACCGAAGTCAACCGAAAGACCTGGGGGTTCAGGATGCCTGAGCACACGATCCCCGAGTCCCTCGTCGAAGCGATCAAGGCTGGCAAGGCAGCCCTCGTGGTCGGTGCGGGAATCGGAGTCCCTTCCTGGAAGCAGCTCCTCGAGCGGATGAACCAGGAGCTGGAGTCTCGCGGGCGCGACGGCGACGCCGTGGCCGCCAAGGACCTCGACCGGCTCCTGCACAAGGGCAGCCTGGTGCGCGCGGTCGGCTTCCTCGCCCGCGCGCTGGGCGAGGAGGCCTGCGACAAGGTCGTCGAGGAGACCTGGAAGACGCCGGCCGAGCTGCCCGCGATCGCCCACGCCATCGCCGAGCTGCCGTTCCGCCACGTCTGGACCACCTTCCCCGGGGACGTGCTCGAGCGCGCGCTCGAGGAGCACCGGCCGGAGGGCTGGCCCGCGCCCAAGGTCGTGACCTACCAGGAGCTGGGCGGCCTCTCGCACCGCCGCCGGACCCTGGTCAAGATGCTCGGCAACTTCGACACCTACGTCGTCACGCCGCGCTCGGTGCGGCGGGCGCTGGCCCGCGCCGTCGATCTCCGCGACTACGCGCGCGAGCTCTACGTCGAGGGCACCCTGGTCTTCGTCGGCTTCCGCTTCGGCGATCCCGATCTGGCGGCGCTGCTCGACCGCGTCTTCGGCATGTTCGAGCCGCCGCGCAGCTCGCACTACTTCCTGGGGGCCGGCGTCGGCCCGGTCACCGTCGACGAGCTCATGGCCGAGCACCACATCGAGGTGGTGAACCTGGCCGGCAAGGGCGGCGACGACGTCGCCGAGAAGAGCGTCATCGAGTGGCTCGAGGCCCTGCGCGAGGCCTGCAAGGCGGCCGACGTCTCGCTGGTCCAGACCCGGCCCGACGCCGACGATCTCGACGGCTGGCTGGCGCTGTACGCCGAGGACGCCGAGGCCCGCGACGCCGTCGACGCCATCGAGCGCGCGGCCCGCGAGGCCCGCGACGGCGAGCGCGTGGTCGAGGTCCTGCTCGGCAAGCTCGATCTGGAGAGCGAGTCACCGGACCGCGCCGGCTTCCTGCGCGAGGCCGCCCGGGTCTACGAGGAGCTGGTGGGCGACCTCAAGCGCGCCTTCGAGGCCATCACCGCCGCCATGCACCTGGCGCCGGGCGACGACAGTCTGGTCGGCGACGCCGAGCGCCTGGCCGCCGCCACCGGCGACTGGGTCGGCCTGGTCGGCGAGGCGTCGGAGATCACGACCGAGGTCAGCGACCCGAAGCTGGCCTCGCGCTGGTGGGGGCGCCTGGGCGGCTGGTACGCCACCCGCCTCGATCGCTACGACTCCGCGCTGCCGTCCCTGCGCCGCGCCCTCGAGCTCGACGGCGGCAACCTCGACGCCCACCGCGGCCTGGCCGACCTCCTCCGCCGCCAGCAGAAGTGGTCGGAGCTGGCCGACGCCCTGCGCGCCCAGGTCGAGGTCGAGGCCGACGAGCAGCACCAGGTCGACCTCTACCTGCAGCTCGGTGACCTGTGCGAGAGCCAGCTCTCGCAGACCTCCAAGGCGCTCGAGGCCTACGAGGCCGCGGCCGCCCTCGGCGACGGCAACGACGACGCCCTGGCCGCGCTCGAGCGCCTGTACCGGCGCGACGAGCGCTGGGGCAACCTGGCCAAGGTGCTCGAGCGTCGCGCCGAGCACCTCGACGCCGCCGGCGAGAGCGGCCGCGCCACCAGCGTGCGCCGCGAGCTGGCGACCCTGCGCCACGAGAAGCTGGGCGACCTCGAGGGCGCGATCGCGCGCTACGAGGCGGCGCTCGAGAAGGACGGCGCCGATCGCGACGCGCTCAAGGCCCTGATCGATCTGTACGACAAGACCGGCCGCTCCGACGACTACCTGCGGACGCTCGAGCGCCTGGCCAAGGTCGCGCCCGAGGGCGAGAAGCTGGCCACCCTGCGCAAGCTGGCCGCCGAGCTCGAGGACAAGGCCGGCGCCGAGGACCGCGCCATCGCCGCCTACGAGCGCCTGCTCGAGGTCGACCCCACCGCCGACGACGCCTACCGCGGCCTGGGCCGCGCCCTGCGCGCCAAGGGGGCCTGGTACGAGCTGGTCGCGCTCCTCGACCGCCACGTCGCCGCGTCGAAGAACCCGGTGCAGCGGGTGGAGCTCTACCTCGAGGCCGCCGCGGTCCACGAGAAGGAGCTCGACGATCCCCACCGCGCGATCGAGGGCCACATGAACGCCCTGGCCATCGACGAGCAGTGCCGGCCGGCGCTGGCCGCGCTGGCCCGCCTCTACCGCCGCACCGAGGCCTGGGACAAGGCGGTGGCGACCCTGGTCCGCCACGCCGAGCTCGAGGGCACCCGCGGCGCCGGCCTGTGGGCCGAGGCCGGCGACCTGGCGCTGACCGAGGACGGCGACGCCGAGGCCGCCGAGCGCTACCTCGACAAGGCGCTGGCGATCGAGCCCGAGCACGCCCGCGCCCTGCTCACCCTCGCCGCCCTGCACGAGAAGCGGTCGGCGTGGTCGAGCGCGGTCGACGACCTGCTGCGCGCCGAGGCGGTCGCGCCCCAGCGCGGTGAGCGGATCGAGATGCTCACCCGCGCCGCCGAGATCGTCGAGCAGAAGCTCGAGGACACGCCGCGCGCCATCACCCTGCTCGAGCGCGTGCTCAAGCTCGACCCCGACAACGTCCCCGCCGGCGAGAAGGTCGCGGCCCGCCTGGTCGCGGCCGAGCGCTGGGACGACGCCGTGCCGGTGCTCGAGATGCTGGCCCGCCGCAGCGAGAGCGGCGACCGCCTGGAGCGAGCGCGGCGCGAGACCCAGCTCGGCCAGGCCTACGAGGCCCTGCACCGGACCGAAAAGGCGACCAAGCACTACCGGCTCGCCGTCGACGCCGACCCCGACAACCTCGACGCCAGCCTGGGCCTGACCCAGACCCTGCTCACCGCCGCCCAGGCCGCCGAGGCCGCGGGCGCGGCGCTGCCGGCGATGGAGGAGCAGTGGAAGGAGATCGATCGGCGCTACCGCGAGATCCTCGCCCGCCACCGCAGCGGCCTGGCCGACGGCCAGGTCGCGGACATCTGGTACCGGCTCGGCCTCACGGCGCGCGCGCTCGGCGACGACAAGAAGGCCGAGAACGCGCTGCGGCGGGCGCTCGAGCGCGATCCCGGCCACGACGGGACCCTGCAGGCCCTGGTCGAGCTCGGCGGCGCGCGCGGCGACTGGAAGACCGTGCTCGAGGCCAAGCGGGCCCAGGTCGACGGCGCGCCCGACAACCTCAAGGTCAAGCTGCTCGACGAGATCGGCGACCTCCAGCGCGGCAAGCTCAAGGACGCGGGCACCGCCGTCGGCGCCTACCTCGAGGCGCTCAAGCTGTCCCCGGGGAGCCACCAGCTCCTGCACAAGCTGCTCGAGGCCTACACCGAGCTCAAGCAGTGGCGGCGGGCGGTCGAGACCCTGGGCGACCTGGCCGAGCAGGAGACGACGCCGGCGCGGCGGTCCAAGTACCACTACGCCGCCGCGGTCATCGCCCGCGACGAGCTGCACGACACCGAGCTGGCGGTCGACCGCTTCTCCCTCGCGCTCGACGACGCCCCGGCCACGCCCAAGGCGTTCGAGGCCATCGACAAGCTGCTCACCGACGCCCGCGACTGGAAGAACCTGGCCCGGGCGGTGCGCAAGCACCTCAAGCGCCTGGGCGAGGACGCCGAGCCCGCGCGCGCGCTCGAGCTGTGGACCCGGCTCGGCGACCTCTACCTCGATCACCTCGGCAACCCCGAGCTGGCGATCGAGGCCTTCGAGATCGCCGCCGAGCTCGACCCCGACAGCCAGGCCCGCCACGAGCAGCTCGCCGACCTCTACCTCGAGGCCGGCGAGAGCCGCCGCGGCGACGCCATCCGCGAGCTGCAGACGCTGCTCGCGTTCGCCCCCGACCGGGTCGAGGTCTACAAGGCGCTGTCGCGGCTCTACCTGGAGGAGGGCGAGCTCGACAAGGCCTGGTGCCTGGCCCAGGCACTGGTCTTCCTGGGCGCCGCCTCGGACAGCGAGCGCGCGCTCTACGTCAAGTACCGGCCGGCGACCTTCATCCCGGCGACCCGGCGCCTGACCGAGGAGCTGTGGCAGAAGTCGGTGATCCACCCGCGCGAGGACCGGCTGGTGGGAGCGATCTTCGCCTCGACCCTGGGCTCGATCGCGGCCACCACCGCCGAGCCGCCGCAGGCCTTCGGCCTCGACCCGGCGACCCGCACCGACGTCGAGCGCGACAACCGCCTGGTCAGCCGGGTGGTCAAGTACGCGACCAGCGTGCTGTCGCTCGATCCGGCGCCGCTGGTCTGGCTCGACCAGGGCGACGGCCTGCGGGTGGCCAACACCACCGAGCGCGGCAAGCTGGCGCCGTCCCTGCTCATCGGCCCCAGCCACCAGGGCAAGGCCGACGCGCGCGAGCTGGCGTTCGAGGTCGGCAAGCGGCTGGCCTACCTGCGCCCGGAGCGCTTCGTCACCTTCGCGCTCCAGACCCTGCCCAAGATCGAGAACGCCTTCACCGCCGCCCTGGTGGCGGCCAACGTGGCGCCCTCGGCCGAGGTCACGGTCAGCGACGACGCCCGCAAGCTCGGCGTCAGCATGCAGAAGACGGTGCCGGGCGCGCACCTCGAGCAGGTGGCGGCGCTGGCCGCCAAGCTCGGGTCGCGGCTGGGCAATGGCCTGGTGACCGGCTGGCGCAGCGCCACCGACCTCACCGCCAACCGGGTCGGCCTCATCCTGTGCAACGATCTCGAGGCCGCGGCCCGCGCCATCGCCACCGAGACCGCGACCACGTCGGGGCTGCCGGTCAAGGAGCGCCTGCGCGACCTCCTCGCCTACGCCGCCTCCGAGCCGTACTTCGCCGTGCGCCGCCACCTCGGCCTCACGGTCCGCGCCGAGGCCTCGGCCTGATGCGGGCCCTGACGCGGTCGCGGGGCGCGCGCCTCGCCGTGGTCGTGGCCGCCGGCGCGGGGGCGACCGCCCTCGCGCTGGGGGTGCCGTCGTGCGGCGGCGGCGATCCCGTGTGCGGCGACGGCGTGGTCGAGGGCACCGAGCAGTGCGACGACGGCGACGACGACGAGACCGACGAATGCCGGGCGTGCGTGGCCTTCATCCCGCCGCGCACGGTGGTCAAGTGGGAGTTCAACGCGATGGCGGCGCCCGGGTTCACCGCCGACGGCTGCATCGACGTCGGCGCCAGCCGGGTCCGGATCGAGCTCAGCCGACCGCAGGCCGGGCCGGTGCCCGACGCGCAGGAGGTCGGGTGCGCGATGCGGCAGGTCACGTACAGCGAGCTGGCGGCCGGGACCTACACCGCGGCCCTGACCCCGCTCGACAGCGACGGGCAGTCGCTGGTGACCGCGCCGGTGTCGGCCGAGGTCGCGGCCAACACCGCCTACAACACCGTCACCGAGACCCTGATCGTGGTCCCGCCGACGGCGTGGGCCCGGCCCATGACCGGCACCTTCTTCTACCTGCTGCGCTGGGGCGGCGTCGACTGCGCGGCGGCGGCGCCGCCGGTGGCGACCCAGACCGTGACCCTGACCGTGAACGGCACGGTGGTGGCCCAGCAGGCCAACGTCGGGTCGACGGTGTACCCGGTCTACCGCCTCGACGGCAGCCAGCCGGTGACGTGCGTGCTGTCGACCCCATCGCTGGCCGAGGCGGCGCGCATGGTGCCGTTCGGTCACGCCACCCTGGCGGTGAGCGGGCGCGACAGCGGCGGGACCGAGTGGTTCCGCCACACCTTCGAGACGTTCGTCGGCGCCGGCGTCTCGAACCCGATCCTGACCTTCGACGTGCCGTCGATCATCGACGCCGGGGTCGACGCCCCGACCGACGCCCCGACCGACGCCGCGATCGACGGCGGAGTCGAGGACGCCGCGGTCGACGCCGCGCCCGACGCCTGATATCGTCTGCGGCGCGATCGTGGTCGAAGGCAAGCGCGCGCGAAGGAGCCTGTGGCTGGGGGCGCTGGCGGCGATGGCTGCCGGCTGTCCCGGTCCGCGGGCACCGGCCGAGCGGACGGTGGTGACCGCCTCGGGCGAGGTCCCGTACCCGACCGACTTCACGCCGCCGCCGCCGCTGGCCCCACCGCCGGCGGCGGATCCGCGCGCGCTCGGCGCTCGCTACCTCGATCTCGTCCACCTGCGCATCGGCGACGGCTGGACCGCGTTCCTCGAGGACTGTCGGCTCCGCCTGCCGCCGTCGCACCCGCTCAACAGCCCGACCCTGGTCGCCACCGCCGGCCTCACCGTCGACGTCCAGGGCAACGTGCTCGAGGTCACCCTGCTGCGGCCCAGCGGCAACCCCGACTTCGACGACGTGGTGCGCGCGGTCGCGACCGACGCCGGGCCGTTCCCGCCCCCGGAGCGCGCGCTCCTGTCCGACGACGACCGCGTCTACCTGACCTGGTCGTTCGCGCGCGACGAGCGGCAGGCCGGCGCCGCCACCGCCAGCCTGCGGCGCATCGAGTGGTCGCTCGATCGCGCGGTGCCGCGCTTCCTCGCCGAGCGCAACCTGGCCGAGGCGGCGCGGCGGGTCGCGGCCGCCGCACCCGGCGCCAGCGGCGCGGCGCGGGATCAGGTGCTGGAGCTGGGCGAGCGGGTGATGGCGGCGGCGGTCCGCGAGGGCCTGGGCGCCAGCGATCTCGGCGTGCAGCGGCTGGCCATCGACGCCGCCGCGGCCGCGCGCCTGGCCCCGGCGGCCCGCGAGCTGCGCTCGATCGCCGACGGCGCGCTCGACGTCGGGCAGCGCGCGGCGGCGATCGCGGCGCTGGCGGAGGTCGGCGACCGCGACGCGGCGCCGATGCTGGTCACGATCCTCGAGCGCGACCAGGGCGCCAACGTCGAGCTCACCGGCGCCGCCGGGCGGGCCCTCGATCGCCTGGGCCAGCGCGAGCGCCTCGGCCAGCTCGTCACCGGCTGGTTCGACGCCGGCCGGGCGGGCAAGACCGCGGCCGACCGCGCCCGCCTGTGGGCGGCGCTCATCGCCGCCGGCCAGGCGCCGGTGCCGGCGACCATCCCCGACATCGCGCGCATGCAGGCCTCGGCCGAGCCGGTGGTGCGCGCGGCGGCGTGCCGCGCCCTGGGGGCCGCGGTGGTGGTCGACAGGCGGGCGTGGCCCGGGCTGCGCAAGGGCGTGGGCGACGCCGACGCGTCGGTGCGCGCGGCGTGCGTCGGCGCGATCGCCGCCGCGGCCGGGGCCGGCGCGAAGGACCGCGCCACCTTCTGGCAGCTCACCCCCCGGCTCAAGGATCGCGACGAGCGCGTGCGCGCGGCCGCCGTCCTGGCCGTGGTCCGGCTCGAGCCGGCCCGCGCCGGCGCCGAGCTGGGCGTCGTCAGCCGCGACCGCAGCCCGGTGGTGCTCGCCAGCCTGGCCGAGGCGTGGGTCCGGACCGGCGGCGCCGCCCGCGCCGTCGCGCTCCTCGACCACGAGGACGCCGCGGTGCGGCTGGCGGCCGCCGGGGCGCTCGCCACCGCTGACGACGCGGCCCGGGCCGCCCTCGCCGCGCGCCCCGAGCTGGCGCCGCCCCTGCGGGTCCTCGCGCTCGGCGTGACCACCGACCGCGCGGCGGTCGAGGCGGCCTCCACCGATCCCGATCCGGCGGTGCGCGCGGCGGCGACCCATCGCATGGTCGCCCTGCGCGGCCGGGCCGAGACCCTGGCCGACGTCGCCACCCAGCTCGCCGCCGCGCCGCCGGCCAGCGCCGAGCGGGTGCGCCTTGCGGCGGCCTGGCTGGCCGCGCGCTGACGCCGGGCGTCCCGAGCCCGTACGGACCGGCGAGTGACCAGGCAACCCGAGGCGCCCGCCGCGGGTCTGTGCTATCCAAGGACCCGCCATGCGCTCGCTCGTGCCCCGGATCACGCTCGCCTCGCTCGTCACCTCGCTCGCCCTGGGCGGCGCCGTCCTGGGCGCCGGGGTCGGCTGCAAGAGCGGCGTGGGCGAGCGCTGCCAGGTCAACGCCGACTGCGAGGGCGATCTGGTCTGCGTCCCCGGCACCGACACCTGCGCCGAGCGTGTCGACGTCACCGCCGACGGCGGCATCGACGCCCCGCTCGACGCGCCCGAGGTCGACGCCGAGCCGGCGGTCGACGCCGCCATCGACGCCGACGAGCCCGACGCCGCGGTCGACGCGGCGCCGGACGCCTGAGCCCGCGTCGACCGCGCCGACTCCGTCCCGCCGTCGAGCCCCGGCCGCCGCCGCCCGATCAGCGCGCCCGCGGCGGCGCGGAGTCGTCGGGCTGGGCGCCGCCGTGGACGCAGCGGAAGCCGATGCTCACCGAACGGGTCCGGTCGTCGAGCGGGCGCAGGAACGCGCCGCCGTAGGGCACCGCGCTCTGGAAGCTGGGGACGTCGACGCGGGCCGTGAACGGGGGATCGCGCCAGCTCCCGCCGCGGGTCATCGGCGCGCTGCCCGGCGGACCGCGGCGGAGCGGGTTGGCGGCGGGCAGGTCGAGGAAACCGAACACGTCGAAGTCGTCGAGGACCCACTCGGCGACGTTGCCGGCCAGGTCGTGGACCCCGAAGGGACTCCGGCTCCAGCGCAGGCTGCCCGGCGGCGCCGCGTACAGCCAGCCGTCGCTGTCGTCGGGATCGCCCCAGTAGCGGATGACGCCGACCGAGACGTCGGCCAGGCGGCCGAGCACGTGCTCGCGGATCTTGCCGTGGTTGAAGTCGCCGTCGCGCCGCTCCTGCCCCCACGGCCAGGTGCGGTGATCGTCGCCGCGGGCGGCGCGCTCCCACTCGGCCTCGGTCGGCAGCCGACCACCCCGCCACGCGCAGTACCGCAGGGCCTCGGCGCGGGTGACGTTGACCACCGGCAGGTCGTCGCGGAGGTGGCGGGTGTCGCCGACGACCAGGGGCGCGGGATCGCAGCCGCCGGCGCGGGCGCACGCCCGGTACGCGGCGGTCGTGACCTCGTGGACGTCGATCCAGAAGGCGTCGACCCACACCGCGCGGTGCGTCCGTCGGCCCAGGCTGGCCGTCCACGCGTCGCACGGATCGATGCGGGCGACCGAGGGCGGGAGCACGGTCTGCTGGCACTCGGCGGCCAGCACCTCGAGGTCGTCCGTGGGGACGCCCATGGTGAAGACGCCGGCCGGGACCCGCACCCGGTCGGGGCGAGCGTGCTCGACGCGGACCACGCCGCCGGCGGCGGCCACCTGGCTGGCCGCCGCCACCGCGATCGCGAGGGCGAGGGGACGCACGGGGCGAGGGTATCGCGGATCGGCCGCGCCGCCAGCGCGCCGGCCGGCGGCGGCCGGGCCGCGGCTCACGCCTCGTCGGGCAGATCGCCGTCCGGCGGGCCGACCTCGAGCCACTCGACCTCGGCGATCACGACCTCGCGCTTGCCCTTGGGCGTGGTCACCGTGACGTCGTCGCCCACCCGCTTGCCGAGGAGCGCGCGGGCCACCGGGGCCACCAGCGAGATCCGGCGCTTCTTGATGTCGGCCTCGTGCTCGCCGACGATGGTGTAGGTCGAGGACTCGCCGCTCTCGCTGTCCTCGATCGTGACCGTGGCCCCGAACTGGACCCGGTCGCCGGACAGCTTGGTGGGATCGATGACCTCGGCGAGCGAGAGCTTGGCCTCGTACTCGCGGATCCGGGCCTCGATCATGCCCTGCTCCTCCTTGGCGGCGGAGTAGTCGGCGTTCTCGGACAGGTCGCCGTGACCGCGGGCGATCTCGATCGCCTTCGACACCGCGGGGCGGTCGACCTCCTTCAGCTTCTTGAGCTGCCTGCGCATCCAGGCCTGGCCGGCCGGCGTCATCGGATACTTGTCGCTCATGGTCGGTTCTCCCGCGGACCGCCTCCTTGGTACCCCTGAAGCGAGCACACCTGCAAGGCCTCGGCCGGCCGACCGCCCGCGGCGGCGCGGTGGAGCAGGGTGATGGCCTCGAGCGCGGCGCGGGCGCCGCGGATCGTGGTGAAGTAGGCGATGCCGTTGCGCAGGGCGCCGCGGCGCAGCGACTGCGAGTCGAGGATGGCCTGGGCGCCCTCGGTGGTGTTGACCACGAAGTCGATCTCGTGGTTGTCCATGGCGTCGACGCAGTGGGGGCGGCCCTCGAGCACCTTGTTGACGCCGCTCACCGGCAGGCCCTGGCTCTCGAGGAAGCGGGCGGTGCCGTGGGTGGCGATCAGGCGGAACCCCAGGCCGACCAGCTCGTGAGCGAGCGCGGCGGCCGCGCCCTTGTCGGCGTCGCGCACGCTGAGGAACGCGACGCCCGAGGCCGGCAGCTTGACCCCGGCCGCCTCCTGCGACTTGAGGTAGGCCTCGGCGAAGGTGGGGCCGATGCCCATGACCTCGCCGGTCGAGCGCATCTCGGGGCCGAGGATGGTGTCGACCTCCTCGAACTTGACGAACGGGAACACCGACTCCTTGACCGAGACGTGGGCCGGCACGACCTCGGTGACGCCGAGCTCGGCCAGGGTCTTGCCGGTCATGCCCTTGGCCGCGATCTTGGCCAGCGGCACGCCGATGGCCTTGGACACGAACGGCACCGTGCGCGAGGCCCGCGGGTTGACCTCGAGCACGTAGACCAGGCCGTCGTGGACGGCGAACTGGGTGTTCATCAGGCCGACCACGCCGAGCTCGACCGCGAGCCGACGGGCCTGGCGGCGGACCTCGTCGATGACGTCGGGCGGCAGCGAGTACGGCGGCAGCGAGCAGGCGCTGTCGCCGGAGTGGATGCCGGCCTCCTCGATGTGCTCCATCACCCCGCCGACGATGACCGCGCCGGTGCGGTCGCACACGACGTCGACGTCGAGCTCGACGGCGTCGGCCAGGAACTGGTCGACCAGGAGCGGGAAGGTGATGCCGCTGGTGCCGCGGCCCAGGCGCTCGAAGTAGTCCTCGAGCGCGGCGGCGTCGTAGACGCGCTCCATCGCCCGGCCGCCCAGCACGTAGCTGGGGCGGATCATCACCGGGAAGCCGATGTCGGCGGCGACCTGGCGGGCCTCGTCGAGGCTGCGGGCGATGCCCCAGCGCGGCGCCCGCAGCTCGAGCTTGTGCATGACCTCGCCGAAGCGCTCGCGATCCTCGGCGCGATCGATGGCGTCGGCGGGGGTGCCGAGGATGGGCGCGCCGGCCCGGGTCAGCGGCACCGCCAGCTTGAGCGGGGTCTGGCCGCCGAACTGCACGATGATGCCCCACGGCCGCTCGCGGTCGCAGATCGCGAGCACGTCCTCGAGCGTGAGCGGCTCGAAGTAGAGGCGGTCCGAGGTGTCGTAGTCGGTCGACACCGTCTCCGGGTTGCAGTTGACCATGATCGACTCGATGCCCTCCTCGGCGAGGGCCATCGCGGCGTGGACGCAGCAGTAGTCGAACTCGATGCCCTGGCCGATGCGGTTGGGGCCGCCGCCGAGGATGAGCACCTTCCGGCGATCGGTGGGGGCCGCCTCGCACTCCTCCTCGTAGGTCGAGTACAGGTACGGGGTGTGGGCCTCGAACTCGGCGCCGCAGGTGTCGACGCGCTTGAACACCGGGGTCACGCCGGCGGCCTTGCGGGCGGCGCGGACGTCGTCCTCGGTGGAGCCGGTGAGCGCGGCCAGGCGGCGGTCGCCGAGGCCGCCGCGCTTGAGGCGGCGCAGCTCGGGGGCGATGCCGGTGAGGGTGCCGGTCTCCGCCACCCACTGCTCGTCCTGGGCCATGGCCTGGATCTGGCGCAGGAACCAGGGGTCGATCCGGGTCAGCTCGTGGGCGCGCTCGACGGTGAGGCCGAGCTGGAAGCCGCGGGCGACCTGGAAGACGCGATCGGGGCCCATGACGGCCATGGCGCGCTCGAGCTGGCCGAGGTCGTCGGCCAGCGCGCCCAGCGGGAGGTCGAAGCCGTCGCGGCCGGTCTCGAGCGAGCGGATGGCCTTGCCCAGGGCCTCGCGGAAGGTGCGGCCGATGGCCATGGCCTCGCCGACCGACTTCATCTGCGGGCCCAGCACCTGGGGCGCGGCCGCGAACTTCTCGAAGGCGAAGCGCGGCCACTTGACGACGACGTAGTCGATCGTGGGCTCGAACGACGCCGGCGTGGTGCGGGTGATGTCGTTCTTGAGCTCGTCGAGGGTGTAGCCGATGGCCAGCTTGGCGGCGATCTTGGCGATGGGGAAGCCGGTGGCCTTCGACGCCAGGGCCGAGCTGCGCGACACCCGCGGGTTCATCTCGATGACGAGCTGGCGGCCGGTGGCGGGGTCGACCGCGAACTGGACGTTGGAGCCGCCGGTGGTGACGCCGATCTCGCGCATGATCGCGATCGAGGCGTCGCGCATGCGCTGGTACTCCTTGTCGGTCAGCGTCATCGCCGGCGCCACCGTGATCGAGTCGCCGGTGTGCACGCCCATGGGATCGAGGTTCTCGATCGAGCAGATGATGACGGCGTTGTCCTTGCCGTCGCGTACCACCTCGAGCTCGTACTCCTTCCAGCCCAGCACGCTCTGCTCGAGCAGGACCTGGTGGACCGGCGACACGTCGATCGCGAACTGGACCATGCGGTCGAGCTCGCGGGCGTTGTAGGCGATGCCGCCGCCCGAGCCGCCGAGGGTGAACGACGGGCGCAGGATGGCGGGGTAGCCGATGGCCTCGATGGCCTCGCGGGCCTCGGCCACCGACGACACCAGCCGCGAGGCCGGGCACGCCAGGCCGATGCGGGCCATGGCCTGCTTGAACTGCTCGCGATCCTCGGCCATCTCGATGGCCTTGACCGAGGCGCCGATGAGCTCGACGCCGTGGCGGTGCAAGACGCCGGCCTGGTAGGCGGCGAGCGCCAGGTGGAGGCCGGTCTGGCCGCCCAACGTGGGCAGGAGGGCCTGCGGCCGCTCGCGGGCGATGATCTTCTCCAGCACCTCGACCGTGAGCGGCTCGACGTAGGTGGCGTCGGCCAGCTCGGGATCGGTCATGATCGTCGCCGGGTTGGAGTTGACGAGGACGACGCGGAGCCCCTCCTCGCGCAGCGCCTTGCACGCCTGGGTCCCGGAGTAGTCGAACTCGCAGGCCTGTCCGATGACGATGGGCCCGGAGCCGATGATGAGCACCGACTCGAGATCACTGCGGCGCGGCATGGCGCACGTTTACCCCGGCGGAGGCCCGCCCGGGAAGCGCGATCGCAGGCGATCCCGGGGAACGAACGGCGAGCCCAGCTCGTCGCCCGTCGCCCGTCGCCCGTCGCCCTTCGACACGGCCTCGCTGCGCTCGGCCGGCTCAGGGCGATCGGGGGAAGGGCGAAGGCCACCGAGAGAGCAGGAGGCTCCGCCCGCGGTCGGAGCTCGCGGGAAAGCGGACGGCGAGCCAGTCTCTCCGGTCGGCCGGAGCCGCCCGAGCGCCCGCGAGGGCGTTTCGAAGGCCGACAAGCCGCGAACGGCGAGCCCGGCGCTCGCGGGAAGACGAACGGCGAGCCAGTCTCTCCGGTCGGCCTGAGCCCTTCACCGACCGCGGTCGGAGATCGCGGAAACGAACGGCGAGATGCTTCTCTCCGGTCGGCCTGAGCCGCCCGAGCGTGAGCGAGGGCGTGTCGAAGGCCGACAAGCCGCGGCCGTCGCGCGAGTGATGTCGGGCGCTTGCCGGCGCCGTTCGTTAGGAGATGGCGGGAAACGAACGGCGAGCTGCATCTCTCCGGTCGGCCTGAGCCGCCCGAGCGCGAGCGAGGGCGTGTCGAAGGCCGACAAGCCGCAGCCGTCGCGCGAGTGATGTCGGGCGCTTGCCGGCGCAGTTCGTTAGGAGCCGCCCGAGCGCGAGCGAGGGCGTGTCGAAGGCCGACAAGCCACGAACGGCGAGCCCGGCGCTCGCGGGAAAGCGGACGGCGAGCCAATCTCTCCGGTCGGCCTGAGCCGCCCGAGCGCGAGCGAGGGCGTGTCGAAGGCCGACAAGCCACGGCTCCGCGCGAGGAAGTTCGTCAGACGTGCTGGCGACGGGCTCCGCGGCGCGCCAGCGCGCGGATCGCGTCCCAGTCCCCGCGGGCGAGGGCGGCCTTCTTCGCACGGCTCCATCCCTTGAGCTGCATCTCGCGCTCGAGCGCCTCGATGCGCGTCTCCAGCTCGGCGGAGAAGACGAGCTCCACCGGGCTGCGCGTCGCCGTGTAGCCATCGAAGGTGCCGGCCTGATGCTGCGCGATCCGGACGGCGATGTCGTCGGTGTGGCCGACGTAGTAGGACCCGTCGCGGCAGCGGAGCATGTAGACGTGAAATGGCTTCATGGTGAGGTGCCTCGTCGCCCTTCGACACGGCCTCGCTGCGCTCGGCCGGCTCAGGGCGATCGGGGGTAGGGCGCGGGCAACCGAGATAGCAGGAGGCTCCGACAGCGGTCGGGGCAGGGCGCGCGGGGCGGGCGCGCGGGGCAGGGCGCGCGGGGCAGGGCGCGCGGGGCAGGGCGCGCGAGGCAGGGCGCACGGGCGCGGGGCAGGGCGCGCGAGGCAGGGCGCACG
>CAADGB010000227.1 GCA_900696455.1 uncultured delta proteobacterium | reverse complement strand
GTGCCACCCACCGGCGCGGTGCCACCCACCGGCGCGGTGCCACCCACCGGCGCGGTGCCACCCACCGGCGCGGTGCCACCCACCGGCGCGGTGCCACCCACCGGCGCGGTGCCACCCACCGGCGCGGCGCGGTGCCACCCACTGCGTGGAGGGGGGACGTTCACGTGGTACATGCAGCGGGTGCGACCCGCGGCACGCATCGGCCTGGGACTGGCGGTCGCCGCCGGGGCCTACCTGGTGGTGCTGGTCGTGATCGGCTGGATCGCCGGCGGCGTGGTGGCGGGCCAGATCCGGTCGCGGCTGGCCGGGTCGCTCGACGCCACCGTGACCGTGGGCGACGCCGACGTCGGGCTCGTCGGCGGCACGGTCGTCATCCGCGACCTGCGGCTGGAGCGGGATCGCATCGACACCCTGGTGCTCGATCTCGAGCGGGTCGACGTCGACGTCGCGCCCCTGGGCTGGGTGCTGATCGACCGCGATCCGCGCCACGTCCGGGTCCGCGGCGGGCGCCTCACGATCAGCGGCGCCGGCGCCCTGGCCCTGCCGCCGCGGCCGGCGCGGCCGCCGGTGCGCGTCGGCGGCCTGACGCTCGAGAACGCCGTGATCGATCTGATGGCGACTGGCTACTGGCCGGGGCTGGCCCGCATGATCATCACGATCGAGCGCGCGACCGCCGGCGCCACCACGCTGCGCACTGGCCTGTCGTGGCTGTTCACGCTCGAGGAGCTGGTGGCGCGCCTCGACCTCCCGGCCGGCGTGACCGTCCGCCTCACCTACCGCGGCGGAAAGCTGTCGGCCGCCGGCGGCTTCTTCGGCACGACGCCGGTGACGATCCCGTTCGAGCTGCCCCGCTTCGACGATCGCGACGAGGTCGATCAGCTCATCGCGCTCGGCAAGCAGCTCGGCAAGCAGCTCGCGATCGAGCGGGCGCGCCGCTGGCTCGGCTCGCAGCTCGCGCCGTGACCCCACGCCCGGGCCCACCCCCGCGCTCGCCCGCCGAACGGTCGGTGTGTCGCCGGCGGCCCGGCAGACCGTCCGCGGGCCCCGCGAAACGACCATCGGCGCCAGACATCGACCGGTGCGAACGCCGTCGCGGGCGTTCGTGGCGCGTCGGTGTTCTAGACTCCCGACGATGGCCGACCCTGCCGCCCACGTCCACCACGCGATCGACTACATCGAGCTGACCGTCACCGACATGGCGGCGGCCCAGCGCTTCTACGCCGCCGCCTTCGGCTGGGCCTTCACCGACTACGGTCCCGGCTACGCCGGCATCCGCGTCGGCGACCGCGAGGCCGGTGGCCTCCGCCTCGACGACGCCGTCCGCGCCGGCGGCCCGCTGGTCATCCTCTACTCCGACGAGCTCGAGGCCACGCTCGCCGGGGTCGCGGCCGCCGGCGGCGCCGTCGTCAAGCCGATCTTCTCGTTCCCCGGCGGCCGCCGCTTCCACTTCACCGACCCCGCCGGCAACGAGCTCGCGGCCTGGTCGGCTCGCGGCGCGTAGCCGCGGTGGGTGGCGCCGGTGGCGGCGGTCAGCTCGGCTCGTGCTCGTGGGGCCGGGCGCGGCGGGCGGCGCGCTCGGCCGCGCGGTGAGCCTTGAGCTGGGCGCGGACGATGCGCCGCCGCATGGCGCGCGGCAGGCCGACCGCGGCCTCGAGCTGCGACGTGTCGAAGGTGACGGGCACCTCGCCGCGCGCGCGCGCGGCCTGGCACTCGGGGCAGTCATCCATGATCCTGGCGACCGCGGCGGCGCGCGCCTCCGCATCATCCGGAAGTCGCTCCGTGCGCATGGAACCATCGGGATTGGTGACGAGGTGGTAGTAGCTCATGCCCGGTGGCCATTGCAGCCGTCGCGCCAGCGCAAGTGCGCGAGCTCGCACGACTGGGGGTGGCCGAGATCCGGACGCTGTCCGAGATCCGGCCGGGGGGTGGCCGGATTCCGGCCACCTGCGCCGCCAGCCCCGCGGATCCACCAGCGGACCCCGCCCGCCGCCGCACCCGGGCTACGGGCTCGCGAGCGCGGCGAGCGCCGCGGCCATGTCGTCGCGGCCGGCGAGCCGCGCGACGTCGAGGGGCGTCTCGTCGCGCTGGTTCTGGTCGGACGGGCGGGCGAGCCGGGCGTCGACCAGCCGCTTCACCATCGCCGGCGTCCCGTACCGCGCCGCGTAGTGGAGGGGGCCGCTGCCCTCGCGATCGAGCCCGGGCGAGCTGGCGCCGAGCGCGAGCATGCGCGCGACCAGCGCGTCGGAGCCGGTCATGATCGCGCGCACCAGCGGCGTGCGTTCGCCGCGATCGAGCCTGCCCGTGGGGGGTCGGGGCCCGGCGAGCAGGCGGAGCGCGACGTCCGCGTGGCACGCGGCCGGCGGCTGCGGGCTCCAGGGGTGGTGGCTCACGGCGCAGCTCAGCGCGAAGTCGATCGCCGCGCGGCCGTCGGCGGCGAGCGCGCCCGCGCGGGCGCCCCGCGCGAGCAGGAGCTCCACCCACGGCAGACTCCCGGCCGCGGCGGCGGCCATGAGCGCCGTCTCGCCACCCGGACCCGCGTGATCGACGGAGACCCCGGCGGCGAGCACGCGATCGAGCAGCGGCCCGGCCTGCGCGGGCGCGAACGGCACCAGCAGCCTCGGCACCGTCTGCCCCTTGCCGCCGACGTGGTGGGGCGTCGCGCCGGCGTCGAGCAGGGTCGCGGCCAGCTCGAACCGGCCGCCGGCCACCGCGCCGAGCAGCGGCGTGTAGCCGTCGCGATCGACGGCGTCGATGGGCGCCCCGGCGGCGAGCAACACCGCGACGACGTCGGCCGCGCCCTTGGTCACGGCCATGTGGAGCGCGGTCTGTCGGCCCGGCCCCCACGCCCGGGCGGGGTTGGCCTTCGCGCGCAGGAGCACGGCCACCACCGCCGCCGAGGGCGCCGGGGGGAAGTACACCGCGAACTCCAGCACCTGGTCGAGGTTGAAGAACGGATCGGCGCGGACCGCGGCCGGCAAGAGCCACTCGACGACCTCGGCGTGGCCGGCCCTGGCCGCGGCCGAGAGCGCGAGGTCGGCGCGGGGCGCGCCCCGCTCGACCAGGCGCTGCGTGAGCTCGAGGAAGCCACCCGCCGCCGCCAGCTCGAGCGCCTTCGCCGTGGCCTGGGCGCCGGCGGCGAGGAGCGCCTCGGCCGCGCCCCGGTCCCCCTTGCGGGCCGCGACCTCGATCGCGCGCAGGCCGACGGTCGGGCTGCCCGCGACGAGATCGCTCGCGTCGAGGTCGCGGGGGCGGGCCTTCTTCAGCAGCCGGCCGAGCGCGGCGGTGTCGCCGCGCTCCACCGCCACGATGATGGGTGGCCGCTTGCCGGCGGCGGCGGGCACCGCGCCGAGGCCGAGCGTGAAGGCGAGGGCGACCATCAGCGAGATCAGGGCGCGAGGCATCACCGCCAGCGTACCGTGGCGCGTGCGCGGGCCGCCACGATGATGGCAGGCGGGCGACGATCGGCTCGTGGTCAGCGCGCGGGGCCGCGGCGATCTGCCGCAGCTGCGCCGCCGCAGTCGAGGTCGATCGCATGCTCGCCGAGCTGGGGGCGGGCCGCGCCACGATGGCCGTTGCATGCGAGGCCGGGCGGTCGCGGGCGCTGGCCGGGATCCGGACGGTGGCCGGGATCCGGACGGGATGGCCGAGATCCGGACGCGGCGGGCGTGGGGTCGCGGGGTTGCGCGCGGCACGGGGCTTGCTCCGCCGGGCCGCGTGCCCACGATCGATCACGAGGCGCCCGTGGCCGTGTTGCGCGAGGCGCCGGCGCTGGTGGCGGAGCTGGTCCAGCTCGCGTTCGGGCTGGAGCTGCCCGCGTTCGCGGCGGCGACGGTGGCCGAGGCGGACTTCACGCAGGCGTTGCCGACCGAGTTCCGGGCCGATCTGGTCGTCCACCTGCTGGGCGCGACCGGAGCGCCGGTGATGGGGGTGGTGGTCGAGGTGCAGCGAGCGCGCGACGAGGACAAGCGCTGGACCTGGCCGGTGTACGCCACGGTCCTGCACGCGCGGCTGCGCTGCCCGACGTGCCTGGTGGTGCTGGCGCGCGACCCGGCGGTGGCGCGGTGGGCGGGCCGCGAGATCGCGACCTTCCAGCCCGGCGCCAGCTTCGCGCCGCTGGTGCTGGGGCCGGAGCAGGTGCCGCGGCTGGAGCCCGAGCACGCCGAGGCGCGCCCGTGGCTGGCGATCGTGTCGGCGCTGGTGCACGGCGTGGCGGCGGACGGCGCGGCCCAGGCGCTGGCCGGCATCGTGGGGGCGCGGTCGCTGGGCGGCGAGCGTGCTACCCTGTTCACGGACCTCATCCTCGCCCAGCTCGACGACGACGGGCGCCGCGCCCTGGAGGTTGTCATGGACATCCGCAAGTACGAGTACAAGAGCGAGTTCGCGCGCAGCTACTTCGAGCGCGGCCGCGCCGAGGGCCTGGAGGTCGGCCGGGAACAGGGGCTGGAGACCGGGCTGGCCCGCGGCCGGGAGGAGGGCCGCGAGGAGGGCCGCGAGGAGGGCCGGGAGGAGGGCCGGGAGGAGGGCCGGGAGGAGGGCCGCGAGGAGGGGCTGCGCCAGGCGCTCCTGGCCGTGGTCGCGCGGCACGCCCCGGTCGGCGAGGCCGTGCGTGCCCGCGTCGCGGCTTGCACCGACGCCACCCGGCTCCTGCGCGTGATCGGCGAGGTCGCCGCCGCGCCCGACGCCGCCGAGGTCGAGCGCCTGCTCACCGGGCTGTAGGTCGTACGCGCCGGGCTTCGTCACGACCGGGCGGTGGGCGAGCGGTTGCCGGGGCGCGCGGGCGCGGCGTGGCTCCGCGGAGACGCCGGGACGGTGGCGCCGCCGCGGGGTGGCTCACCGCCGGGGCGGCCGGAACCAGGCGCGGCCGTGGTGGAAGGAGCCGGCGTCGGCGAGGGTGAGCGGGACGCGCGGTGCGCCGGCGCGATCGATATATCCCCAGGCGCCGCCGCGCTGGACCGCGGCCAGACCCTCGGCGAACGGCCGGGCCGCCGTGAAGCTGGGCTCGATCACGAGCTCGCCGGTGGGCGCCAGGAAGCCCCACAGGCCGCGGCGCTGGACCGGCGCCAGCCCCTCGTGGAAGGCGCCGGCGTCCACGAAGCCCTCGGCCACGATCGCGCCGTCGGCCGACACGAAGCCGTGGAGGCCGCCGTGCTGGAAGCGGCCGCGGCCAGCGCCGGCCGCGAACGTGCGGGCGAAGCGCGGCGGGCCCAGGAGCTCGCCGGTCGCCGTGACCCAGGTCCAGGCGTCGCCGATGCGCACCGGCGCCAGCCCGTCGACGAGCTCGCCGACCTCGTCGAAGCGCGGCGCGATCACCACCGCGCCGGCGGCGTCGGCGAAGCCCCAGCGCGCGCCGATCCGGATCGCGGCGAGCGGGGCGCGGTGCGGGGTCAGCTCGTCGAGCTCGTCGTCCCCGCCCCAGGCGCCGCCGGCGTCGACGTAGCGCCATCGACCGTCCGGAAGGCGGACGCCGGCCACGCCACGGGCGAAGGGGAGGGCGGCGGCGAAGCGGGGCGGGATGGCCCACGCCCCGCGGCCGTCGAGGTATCCCCACCGCTCGCCGTCGGCCGCGGCGCACCGGCCCTCGGCGAACTCGCCGCCGTCGGTCAGCGGCGCCGGCCGGAGCGCGCCGCCGTCGCGGTCGACCCAGCCGCAGCCACCGCCGCGCCACGCCACGCGCGCGAAGCCGCCGGCGAGGTCGGTCACCGCCGCGACACCGGCAAGCCACACCACGCCGCCGTCCGGCCGCCACAGCCCCCACGCCGCCTCGGCCGGGAAGCGCCCCAGGAGGTCCGGTGCGCCGCGGGCGACGCGCCGGACGCCGCCGGCGCGCGGGCCGATCCAGGCGTAGTGGTGCGGCTCGACCAGCCCACCGTCGGCGGCCACCAGCCCGTAGAGCCCCGAGCCGACGTGGGCGGCGCGCGCCGCGTCGCGCTCGAAGTCGAAGGTCGAGGTGAAGCGGCAGGCGATGGCCTCGTGGCCGTCGCGATCGAGGAAGCCGAGCTCGCCGCCGTGCCGCGGCAGGAACTCGCGCCGGCCGTAGTGGCCGCGGACGTCGAATACGACGGCGCGCAGCGGCCGCGGCTCCTCGGCGCGGGCGCGGGCGAGCGCGGCCTCCACGCCCCGCAGCTCGTAGACCTGACCGCCCTCCAGCTCGACCAGGACGGCCGTCCCGTCGTCGATGACGCGGGCCACCGCCCGCGGCAGCCGGCCGAGGTGGCGGAGCGCGCCATCGTCGTCGACGCCGACGAGCATCGTGAACGCCAGCGGGGCCGGGGCGTGGTCGAGCGTGATCGCCAGCAGGCGACCGCCGGCGCCGAGGGGCAGGCGATCGAGGCCCATCACCGGCAGCGCGACGTCGCGCACCCAGGCGCCGTCGCGCCGCGTGTAGCGCTGGACCTCGGCGTGCTCCTTGACGACGCGCGCCAGGAGCCAGATCGCGTCGGCGCCCCGGCGGACCGAGAGCACCTGGGGCCAGCCGCGGTGGACGAGCTCGGCGCGGCCGCTGGCGACGTCCACGTCCCACACCTCGCCGCCGCAGGCGACCGCGCAGCGTGCGTCGTCGGGCGACGCCGCCGACCGGGCGACCTCGCCCAGGGCGGCGGTGTCGACGTCGAGGCGGGTGGCGGCGTCGGCCTCCGGCGGCAGGCTGGCGGGGCGGAGCTCGAGGTGGAGGTCGCGGGCGTCGGCGAGGGCGATGCGCGCGGGCGGCGGCGGCGGCGGCGGCTCGAGCGCCAGGCCGTCGGCGAGGGCCTCGGGCCAGCCATCGCCGACGGTGGCGAGCGCCCGCTCGACGCCGAGCAGCTCGAAGCCGTGGGCGCCGACCACCCGCGGCCCGTCGCCTCGCAGCTCGCCGAGCTCCGCCGGGTGCTTGGCGAGCACCCGCGCGCCGCGCGCCGTCACGCCGAGGACGGCGGTGGCCCAGCGATCACGGGCGGCCGGGCGGGTCAGCACGACGAGGCGGCCGCCGGCGGCGGTGGCGACGCGCTCGGCCCGCACCTGCACCTGCCGCAGGTGGCGGCCCTCGGCGGTGACGACGTGCAGGAGCCCCGCCGAGTGGGCCTGGAGCGTGAGATCCTCGCCAGGGAACGCGCCGGCCACCGCGGCCAGGGTGGCGACCTCCGGATCGCGGCGATCGAGGGTGACCTCGCCCGCGGCGCACAGGACCGCGATCCGGTCGTCGTCGAGCCAGGCCGCGGCGAGCTGCCACCAGCCCTCGAGCACGACGGTCGCGGCGCCGGTGGCCACATCGATCATGCGCGTCCGCACCGGGTGGGTCGCGAGCCGGCGGCGGCCCTCGGGCGACAGGTCGGCGGCGGCGGCGATCGGGACGTCGCGGGTCGGGGCGATGGACAGGGCGCCGGCGGCGGCCGCCGCCTCGGCCTCGGCGCGGGCCCGCTCGAACGCGCCGGGCGCCTGGTAGCGGTCGTGGCGGTCGACGGCGGCGAGCGCGGCGCCGAGCCCGGCCTGGTCGCGCCGCGGCCGGTGGTAGGTGCGCAGGAGATCGTCGAGATCCTCGAACGCGACCACCGGCGGGCCGCCGCCGTCGACCCGCCAGACCGCGCCGGTCGCCGGATCGACCTCGAGTCGCGCGCCGTCGCGGCGCGTGCCGATGAGGACGCGGCCCCCGGGCGTCGCGGCCATGGCCGCGGCCGGTGACGTCAGCGTGACCTCGCCGAGCTCGAGGCGGTGCGGGCCGCGCGCGGCGGTCGCCCGCGCCAGCGCGGCGAGGTCGGCGGCGGCCGGGACGTCGAGGCCGCCGCCGCGCGCCAGCCACAGCCAGGCGCGCGCGAAGCGCGCGGGCGCGGTCACGACGACTCGAGGAACTGCACCAGCCAGTCGGTCTCCTCGTCCTCGAGCGGCTCGCTCGCCTTCAGCTTGTCGACCAGGGCGCGAGCCTTGTCCGAGCCCTGGGTGCGCGCCTCCAGGAGCTCGATCTGGCCCCACGGGCACTCGCCGGCCTCGATGCGCTCGATGACCTTGTCGAGGACCTCGCCGGCCTCGTCGCTCGTCGGAGCCTCGCTGGCGATGCGGGTGCGGATGTGGTCGCCGCGCGCGTAGCCGATGGGGTGGCCGAAGTCGTAGGCCAGGTCGTAGTCGCGGCGGGCGTCGTGCAGGCGGCCGAGGGCCTCGTTGGCCTCGCCGCGCATCATGATCGCGTCGGCGGCGAACCGTCCCTGTCCCTTGGCCCGGTACGCCTCGAAGGCGCGGGTGGCGTCGTCGAGGACGCTGGCGTGCTCGCCGCGCTGCGCGAAGTGGCGCGCCCGGTAGAACCACGGCTGGCCGGCGGCGGGATCGGCGGCGCCGGCCTTGCGGTGCCACGCCAGCCCCTCGTCGACGCGGTCGGTGCGGAGGCACAGGTTGCCGAGGGCGCACATCGCGTCGGCGTAGCTGGGGTCGACCTCCACGGCCTCGCGCAGCGGGGGCTCGATGACCTCGTCGGGGACCTTGAGCTCGCGCAGGAAGGCGGCGTTGTAGAGGGCCTTGGCCAGGTAGCGGTGGGCCTGGTCGCCGGGGACCCGGACCTCGGCGCGGAAGCGCTCGGCCGCCGCGTCGAGGCCGGCGATGGCGTCGGCGCGCAGGCCGCGATCGAGCAGCGTCAGCGCGTCCTGGAAGTGATCGAGGCCGCGCTCGGCGCCGAAGGTGCTGGCGCGGAGCTCCCGCGCCGGCTCGGAGCCCAGCGCCTCGGCCTCGGCCCACGCCGCCCGGGCCTCGTCGCGTCGCCCCGCCGCCAGGTGGAGCTCGCCGAGCAGCACCCGCGCCGCGGGGTCGAGCGGATCGGCCGCGGCCTGGCGCGCGCAGAGCTCGAGCGCCCGGTCGGGATCGCCGGTCGCCGCCAGGTGGCGGGCGTAGGGCAGCGCCGCCTCGGTCGGCGACAGCTCGTACGCGCGCGCGAACGACGCCGGATCCTGATCGAGGTCGGCGCGGGTCAGCCAGGTGTCGGCGCGATCGGGGTGGCGGTCGGTGAGGTCGCGCGCCACCGCGAGGGCGTCGTCGCGGCGACCGAAGCGGACGAGCATCCCGCCGTAGCGCTGGACCAGGCGGAGGTGGCGGCGCGGGGTCGACAGGCCGAGCTCGAGCGCCCGGGCCATGAGCTCCAGCGAGCGCGACGGGTCGTGGTCCTGGAGCTGGACCGCGCCCATGAAGTGCTCGTCGCCGTTCTCGAACGCGAGGCCGGCCTCGGCCAGGAGCTGACCGGCGACGGGATCGGCCTCCGGCACGACGCAGGCCCGGCGCAGGTCGGCCTCGGCGCCGGCGCGGTCGCCGCCGTCGAGCCGGCGCTTGCCTCGCAGGCGGTACAGGTAGCCGCGGGCGCCGCCCAGGCGCTCGAGGGTCGCGATCGCGGTGTCGCAGACGTCGTGGGCGCCGGTGTCGAACGAGAGGTAGAACAGGTTCTCCCAGGCGTGCCGGTAGTCGGGGTCGAGCTCGAGGGCGCGGCCGAGGTCGGCGCGGGCGCGCTCGCGTTGCAGCATGCGGTCGAGGACGCTGCCGCGGTGGGCGAGCGCGTGGGCGTGGTCGGGCGCGCTCGCCACGACGTCGTCGAGGCAACGCAGCGCCGGCGGGTGCTGGCGCAGCTTCTCGAGCGCGCGGCCGACCAGCACCCGCAGCTCGAGGGCGTCGGGGCTCGGGCCGAGCTCGCGGGCGGCGAGCAGCGCGTGATCGATGCAGGCGACGAGGTGCTCGCGATCGAGCAGCGCGCGGGCGTGAGCGGCGTGGTCCATGGCGTCGGTCCTCCTTCCCGGCCCGGGTGCCGGGCACGTCGATCGCGAGCGTACGCCAGGGCGGGACCGGCGCGGAGGGCAAGGGAGGGAACCCGCCGGCAGCGGTGGGCATCGCCGGGCGCGCGGTCGAGCGCGCTGGGCGCTCCGGCGCGGGTCGATCGCCTCGCCGCAGAGCGTGTGAAGGAATCGGCTGCGCCTCGCCCCCGAGCGTGTGAAGGAATCACACGCTCGGGTCGATCGGTCGGTCCCGGCGAGGACGCCGGTGCCGACCTGAGTCGGAGCAGATCGCCTCGGCTGCGCCTCGGCTCAGCCGCGGTACGAGTCGTCCTGCTCGATCTTGGACAGCACCCAGTCGAACTCGCCGGCGGTGACGTGGGCGCCGCAGTGGTGGCAGCCGCCGGCCATGGTGACGATGAGCGGCGCGCCGCAGTTGCCGCAGGCGGGGTCGGCGCGGGTGGGGCCGCGGCGGGCGGCGGAGCGGATGAGGGTCCAGTACTCGGAGTAGCGGCGCGGGCGCGAGCGCGAGCCGCGGACGTGCGAGCCGTCGTCGGTCCGGACCACGTAGTCCTTGCCGGTGCCCCAGATGCGCACGGTGAGGGCGTCGAACCAGCGATCGCGGGTGAGCCTGGCGAGCTGGTGGTGGGTGAGGGTCATGCCCTCGAGGACGTTGCGCAGCCCCTGGGCGCGGTAGGCGGTCATCCAGTACTGCAGGTAGTCGAAGAGGCCGTCGGACAGGACGCCGCGCGCCGGCAAGAGGTCGCCGGCCGCCCACGCGCCGTTCACCGTGCTGTAGACGTGGTGCAGGCGCGCGATGAGCGAGGCGTCGGACAGCGCCGGATCGTCGTGGAGCAGCTCGAGCCACGCGGCGTCGAGGCCGGGCGCGATGTAGGTCGGCAGGTCGGTGCCGCGCTCCGGGACCTCGGCGGTGAGCGTGGGCGGCTGCTCGCGGGCGTGGCGCAAGGTCACCCGCTCCACCAGCCAGTCGAAGCGACCGTTGTCGACGACCTCGCCGCAGTACGCGCAGGCCTGGCCGGTGCCGCTGTCGGCGCCCTGCCACGGCGCCCCGCAGTTGGGGCAGGGGAAGGTGCGGGCCGCGGTCGGCGGCCGGGTCTTGACGTCGTGGCGGCGCGACAGGGTCCAGGTCTCGACCGCGTAGTACGTCTTCTGGGCGCCGGGGGCGCCGACGGTGTAGTTGGTCTCGAGCTCGACCCCGACCCGGACCCGGGCCTCGGGGTCGTCGGCGATGGCCTCGGCGGTCGGGATGTCGACGCGGAACACGCGCAGGGCGCCGATGACCACGCCGTCGACCGGCGTCCCGGTGCCGCGCTCCGCGAGCTGGGCGCGCGCCGCCGCCGACAGGTACGGGGTCAGGCCGTCGAGGCCGGTCGCCGTGCTGCGCGCGCGGTGGGCGGTCGCGTACAGCCGGAAGACGAAGTCCTCGAACAGGATCTGCGAGAAGTCGGGATCGAAGCGACGCAGGTCGTCGAGCCGCGACGACCACTCGAGCTTGACCGGCGGCCCCGAGTCCCAGTCCTTGTTCTTGTGCTTCTGGTAGGCGCCGTAGATGACGAAGCCGAGGAGCAGGATGACGACCGGGATGCCGACCTTGGGGTAGTAGACGCAGAGGCGGATGAGCTGGAAGACCAGCTCGAAGATGATCGCGGCGTCGTCGCCGCCGCCGCCGCCGCCGCCGCCACCACCGCCGAAATCGTGGCCGCCGCCGCCGGAGAAGGTGTCGCCGCCGCCAGGGCGGGCCAGCGCCACCGCCGGCGCCAGCAGCGCCGCCTGCGCGACCAGCCGGGCCGCGGTCCGTGGGGTCACGCCGTCCTCGCCGGGGCAGGCGGCGCCGAGCCGTCGTCGATGGCGTCGGGGAGCTCGTTCTCGTCCGTGGCGTGGCGGGGCAGGGCGGCCATCGCCAGCGGGGCCAGGCCGGCCAGGGCGCGGGCGGTGGCGACGCCGCCGTGCACGACCGCGGCGTCGATGGCCGCGCAGGCCTTCCGCCAGGCGCCGGGCTCGATGCCCTGGACCACGGCGTCGTCGGGGACGAGCTCGGCCATGCGTTCGGTGAGCGCGACGTAGACCAGGACGCCGGTGCGGCCGCGGGGGTGGTGGACGCCGCGCTCGTAGAACGCGGCGCGGGCGGCCTCGGCCACGGCGCGCCGCCGCACGCCACGCGGGGTCAGCGCGCGGACGAGCGGTGGGCTGAACGCGGTCAGCACGCCGGCCAGGACCGCGGCCACCGCTGGATCGACGAGGAACGAGGCCAGGCCGAAGGCGTGATCGCTGTAGAGCATGAACGCCAGCGCCAGCCAGGCGGCGACGAAGCCGGCGACGAGGTGGGCGTGCAGCCAGACGCGGGCGCGGGCGCGGACCGCGACCACGACCTCGACCGACGACGCGCCCTCGATGGCCTTGACGGAGTCGGCGAGCGCGGTCCGGGCCGCATCGTCGAGGAACCCCCTGGGCACCTGCCGATCCTACACGGGTGCGGCCCCGGGATGCGACGCCCGGGCGGCGGGGATCGAGCGGCTGTCAGGCAGGGGCGGTTGAGGCGGGCGGCCGGGGGCGAGAAGGTGGGATCATGCCGATGACGGGAAGGCCGGCCGGCCGGGACGTGGTGGGGCTCGAGCGACGGCGCTCCGCCGGGATCGATGCCCGGCGCCTGGCCAGACACCGGCCGCCCGCTCCGCTCGCCGCCCCCGCGCTGGCGACCGCGCTGGCCGCGCTCGCGGCGCTGGTTCCGACGCCGGTCCGGGCCGAGGGCCGCGGCGCGCCGCCCCCGCCGTCGCCGACCCTGGCGGTGGCCGCCGGCGACACGCCGATGCCCGGGCTCGAGGCGACGCGCGCCCCGCCGCCGCCGCCCGCCGACGCCGCGGTCCAGGTGGCGATCGTCGACGAGCGGGGCGCGCCGGTGTACTGCACGGCCAACCTCACCGACGGCCGGGCCCGGCCGGACGGCGACGGCGGCTACCGCGTGGGCGGGCTGCGCCCGGGCCGGTGGACGGTGCGCCTCGACCTGCCGCACGAGCGGGTCGACGTGCTGGTCACGGTCGAGCCCGGCGAGACCGTCGTGGTGCCGCCGGTGGTGGCGCGTGGCCGTTGCCGCGCCATCGCGCTGGTCCGGCGGGCCGCGTTGCGTCCCCTGGCCGAGCTGGCGCCGCCGGCGTGGTCGGTGCGCTACGACCGGACCTATGGCCCGTACCGGGGGCCGCTGGCCCACGGCCTGCGCTGGCGGCGGCGCTGACCTGGCGGGGCCGACGGTGCGGCGCGTGCGCGGCTCGCTGCGCGCGGCGCGGAGCGTGTGAAGGAATCACACGCTCGGGTCGATCGGTCGGTCCCGGCGAGGACGCCGGTGCCGACCTGAGTCGGAGCAGATCGGCTCGCGGTGCTCGGCTCAGGCCGGCTCGCCGAACAGCGTGGCCATGGTGGCGCGGGTGATGCGGACGTCCACCAGCTCGCCGGGCGCGCCGACGCCGGCGGGCAGGATCACGGTCTTGAAGCCGTCGGTGCGGCCCATCATCTGCGCCGGGTCGCGCTTGCTGGGCTGGTGGACGAGCACGCGCTCGCGCTTGCCGATCTGGGCGGCGAAGACCTCGGCGCTCACCCGCTCCTGGAGCGCGATGATCTCGGCCAGCCGCCGCTGCTTGACCGCCGGCGGGACGTCGTCGGGCAGCTTCTTCGCGGCGTAGGTCAGGTCGCGCTCCGAGTACGCGAACATGAACGCGCTGTCGAAGCGGACCTCGCGCATGAGCGCCAGGGTGGCGGCGTGGTCGTCGTCGGTCTCGCCCGAGAAGCCGGACAGGATGTCGGTGGACAGCGCGAGGTCGGGGACGGCCCGCCGCAGGCGCTCGACGATCGCCAGGTAGCCGGCGACGTCGTAGCCGCGCCGCATGCGGGCCAGCACCGGGTCGGAGCCCGACTGCACCGGCAGGTGGACGTAGGCGCAGATCCGCGGCTCCTCGGCGATCGCCGCCACCACGTCGTCGGTGAAGTCGACCGGGTAGGGCGAGGTGAAGCGCACGCGCTCGATGCCGTCGACCCGGGCCACCGCTCGCAGGAGCGCGGCGAAGCCCGTGTCCTCCCACGCGTACGAGTTGACGGTCTGGCCCAGCAGCACCACCTCGCGGTAGCCGTGCGCGGCCAGCTCGCGGACCTGGCGCAGGACCTCGCGCGGCGGCACGCCGCGCTCGCGACCGCGGGTGAACGGCACGACGCAGAAGGTGCAGAACTTGTCGCAGCCGCGCTGGATCGTGACGAAGCCCGACACGCCGTCGCCGCCCTCGGCGCCCGACAGACCGTCGTAGGTCTCGGCCTTGTCGAGGCGGACGTCGACCACCGGGGCGTCGCCGCGGGCGCGGGCGCGGGCGGCGGCGATGAGCTCGGGGAGCCGGCGGTAGCTGTCGGGGCCGGCGATGACGTCGACCGGCGCCGCCGTGGCCAGGCCCTCCTTGAGGTGCTCGGCCATGCAGCCGACGATCGACAGCACCTGGTGGGGGCGGCGGCGGCCGAGCGCCGCCAGCTCGTGGGCGCGGGCCAGCACCTTGGCCTCGGCCTTCTCGCGCACCGCGCAGGTGTTGACCACCACCACGTCGGCGTCCTCGGCGCGCGCGACCCGGGCGTAGCCGGCGCCGGCCAGGATGCCGACCAGGAGGTCGCTGTCGGCGACGTTCATCTGGCAGCCGTGGGTCTCGACGTAGACCCGCGGCGCCCCGGGCGGGGGCGTCGCGGCGTCACCGCCGGGCGCGGGGCGCCCGCGGCGGAGCTGGACCAGCGGCGAGGACACGGTCCGCGTGGTTACCACGATCGCCCGGAGCCGGCTATCGTTGGGCGATGGTGCCCGCGCTGGCCGTCGTCGCCGTGATGACGGCCGCGCTCGCCCTGCGCGCCCTCCTCCCCCGGTTCGCCCACCGCGCCTTCGTCGCCGGCGATCACGCGGCGGCGCGTCGCTGGTACCGGGTGGTGGCGTGGACGACGCCGTGGCCGCGCCGCCGCGCCGCCGCCCGGGTGTCGATCGCCGGCGCCTACCTGGCCGAGGGCCGGTGGGCCGACGGCGTCGCCGCCACCGATCGCGTCGACGGCGACGCCCTCGATCCCGGCACCCGCGCCGGCTGGCTCAACAACCGGGCCTACGCCGCGCTCCGGCTGGGCGCCCGCGACGCCGCCGCCGAGCGCGCGCTGGCCCAGGCCCGCGAGGCCTTGCGGCTGCGCCCCGACGTGCCGGCGATCCTGCACACCGAGGCCCTGGCGCTGCTCGCCAGCGGCCGCGTCGAGGCCGCGATCCGCGCGCTCGAGGCGCTGTGGGAGCACGGCGAGCCGGCGCCGCGGCTCGAGAGCGAGCGCGCCGCCGATCTGGCGCGGGCGTGGGCCGCGCGCGGCGAGCTCGCCTACGCCGCCGACTACGCCCGGCGCGCCCGCCGGGCGG
>CAADGB010000226.1 GCA_900696455.1 uncultured delta proteobacterium | reverse complement strand
CGCCCGCGCCGACGGCGCCGCCGCCCCGGCCGATCCCACCGCCGCCGCGGCCGCGCCGGCGCCGGCCGCCGGCCCGCTGGTGCAGCTCGCCCGCCGGCGCCCACCCGACCGCGCCCACACCGTGGTGCGCCTGCCGTCGTTCGACGACGTCACCCGCGACCGCGTCCGCTACGCCCACGCCTCGCGCCTGCTCCACCTCGAGAGCAACCCCGGCAACGCGCGCGCCCTGGTGCAGCGCCACGGCGATCGCGACGTCTGGCTCAACCCACCGCCGTGGCCGCTCACCACCGAGGAGATGGATCGCCTCTACGAGCTGCCCTACCAGCGCGTGCCCCACCCCGGCTACGGCGGCGCGCGCATCCCGGCCTACGAGATGATCCGCTTCTCGGTGACGATCCTGCGCGGCTGCTTCGGCGGCTGCAGCTTCTGCTCGATCACCGAGCACGAAGGCCGCGTCATCCAGAACCGCTCGGAGGCGTCGATCCTGCGCGAGCTCGAGCGGGTGCGCGACGCCACGCCCGGCTTCACCGGCATCATCAGCGACCTCGGCGGCCCCACCGCCAACATGTGGCGGCTGGCGTGCAAGTCGCGCGCGATCGAGGCCGCGTGCCGCAAGCCATCGTGCGTCTTCCCCGACGTCTGCGACAACCTCGGCACCGATCACGGACCGCTGGTCGCGCTCTACCGCAAGGCCCGGGCCCTGCCCGGGATCAAGAAGGTGCTGATCGCCTCGGGGCTGCGCTACGACCTCGCCGTGCGCTCACCCGAGTACGTGCGCGAGCTCGCCCAGCCCCACACCGGCGGCTACCTCAAGATCGCTCCCGAGCACACCGAGCCCGGGCCGCTCGCCCACATGATGAAGCCGGGCATCGGCACCTACGCCCGCTTCAAGGAGCTGTTCGATCGCTACAGCGCCGAGGCCGGCAAGGAGCAGTACCTCATCCCGTACTTCATCGCCGCCCACCCCGGGACCACCGACCTCGACATGCTGAACCTGGCGCTGTGGCTCAAGGCCAACCGCTTCCGCCCCGATCAGGTCCAGGCCTTCCTGCCCGGCCCGATGGCGACGGCGACGGCGATGTACCACACCGGCCTCAACCCGCTGCGCTCGCTCAAGGCGCGCGAGGCGGTGGCGACGGTCAAGAGCCCCGCCCAGCGCCGCTTGCACAAGGCCTTCCTCCGCTACCACGATCCCGAGAACTGGCCGCTGCTGCGCGAGGCGCTGGTGCGCATGGGGCGCGAGGACCTCATCGGCAACGGCAAGCACCACCTGGTGCCGCGCTGGCAGCCGCGCGGGACCGGCGCCACCGCCGGTCGCCCGCCGCCGGGGGCGCGCCCGCGTGGCCCCCGCCCCGGCGTCGCCCTCACCCAGCACACCGGCCTGCCGCCGGCGCCGCACGCGCCGCCACCACCGGCGCCGGGTGGCTCCCGGCGCGCCCGGCCCGGGCCACGACGGCCCGGCCGATGACGCTCGGAGACTTCGCGCCCCAGGCCCAGGCCTACGCCGCCCGGCCGACGTACCCCGCGGCGCTGCTCGATCGCCTGCTCGTGGCCGCGGGCGTCGCCGCCGGCGATCGCGTCGCCGACCTCGGCGCCGGCACCGGCCTGTTCACCCACATGCTCGCCGAGCGCCGGCTCCTGGTCGAGGCCGTCGAGCCCAGCCAGCCCATGCGCGCCCAGGCCGCCTCCCACCCGTGCGTGCGCTGGCGGCGCGGCACGTTCGAGGCCACCGGCCTCGACGATCGATCGGTCCGCTGGGTGACCGCGGCCCAGGCCTTCCACTGGGCCGACCCCGCGCGCGCCCTGCCCGAGCTCCACCGCGTCCTCCTGCCGGGCGGCCGCCTGACCTGCCTGTGGAACGACCGCCGCGATCAGGACAGCCCGGTCCTGACCGAGCTCATGGCCACGATCCGGCGGCTGGCGCCGGGCTTCGACGAGCGTTACCGCGATCGCGACTGGGCGCTCGTGCTGCGTACCGGCGGCTGGTTCGGGGAGCCGACGCGGGACGAGGAGCGCCACGACGTGACGATGACCGCCGACCGCCTGCGCACGCTGTGGCGCAGCCACAACCACCTCGCCCACCACGCCGGCCCGGCGCTGCCCCGCGTGCTGGCCGCGATCGACGCCGTCATCGACGAGGCCGCGGCGACCACCGCCGGCGCCATCGCCATCCCCTACGTGACCCGGGCCTGGACCGCGCGCGCCGTCGCCCGCTGATCGGGTACGCTCGGGGCGATGGCGCCCCGGGCCACCGCGCTCGTCGTCGGCCTCGGCCTCGGGCTCGGCCTCGCGCTCGGGCTCGGGCCCGGGCTCCTCGGCTGCTGGGGCGGCGAGCCGCCGCGCCTGCGCTGCGGGGTGACCCCGCCCGAGCCGATGGTGGCCTGCCCACCCGAGGCGGCGCTGGTCGCCCACCTCCGCGAGCGCTGGCATCTGTCGCCGCGGGCGACGATCACGGCGACCTGCACGCCCGGCCGCTTCGGCGGCGCCGGCTGGCTGATCGAGGCCCGGGTCGCGGACGGCGCCAGCCGCGCCGGCGCGCGGTTCGTGCTCCAGCCGTCGTGCGGCGCGCTTACCGACGCCGCGCTCCGCGCCGGCGAGCTCCCGGAGGCCCGCCACGAGCTCGTCGACCTCGACGGCGATGGCCTCGACGAGGTGGTCACCCACCGCGACGTCGCCGAGGCCCACGGCCGCTCCACCAACCTCGAGGTGCTGCGGGTCGGCGGCGGTCGCCTGGTGCGGGCCGGCCGCGTGCGCGTCGCGTACGTCGGGGTCGATCCCGAGCTGGCGGGGCCGGGCGAGGTCACCTGCACCGGCGCCGCGCGCTTCGCCCCGCACCCCGACGGCGGGTGGCTCGTCGAGATCACGTCGACCCGCACGGCGCCGAGCTCGCTGTGCCTGGCGGACGGGGTCCACCGGCTCGAGCTCGGCGCGGCGGGTCTCCGCCGGCGCTAGGCCGCGCCCGCCGCGCAGGCGGCCGGCGCGCCAGGCGTCACTGCTGCTGCGGACCGGCGAGGCAGGTCTCGAGCTCGGCCGTGGGCGTCCAGCCGCACTCGCCGTCGGGCTGCAGCTCGCAGGTGGCGTCGGCGTAGCAGGCGTACTCCTCGCGCCACTCGCAGGTGCTGATCGCGCCCTCCTGCTCGCTGCAGATCTGGCTCGAGCAGCCGCCGACGTGGCAGGTCTTGACGTCGGTCGCGCGCAGCCAGAACTGGGTGGCGGTGCGGGCCTTGCCGGTGCCGCCCGGGCCACGCACGGTGTAGCGGCGGCCGGCGATGATGGCGAGGCCGCCGTGGACCTCGGCGATGGCGCGCCCGATGGCCTCGTCGTCGGCGCCCGACGCGTCCCAGCCGATCTCGGCCAGGCTGGCGGTGGCCGAGCCGTTGATCTTCTTCTCGCGGTAGCTCGGGCACGGCCAGGTGGCGCAGCGCACGCCGGAGGCCTCGATCATCACGACCGGGCCGTCGGCCGGGTTCGGGCCGTGGCCGATCCACGCCTCGGTCGGGCTGAAGTCGCCGAACACGCCCACGCCGGGCCAGGTGCGGCGGCCGAAGGTGCCGCGGACCAGCACCGGCTGGCGACCGCCGATGGCGTCGCGGACGCGATCGAGGCCGGCCTCGCTCATGCCGAGCGCGCCGATGTCGAGCGACGCCACGTAGCAACGCTCCTGCATGCGGCCGTCGTGGCAGCGGGTGAGCGAGGCGTTGACCTTGTCGAGCCAGAAGCCGCCGCAGTGGGGTGCGGCGCAGCGGCGCAGGTCGGGTTCGATCACGAAGTAGGTGTAGGTGCCGCCGATGTCGGCCTTGCCGTCGAGGTCAGCCGTCTCGTCGGTGTCGAGCTCGTCCTCGACGGAGACATCGGTGCAGGCGACCGCGAGGGGGGCGGCCAGGGCGAGGGTGAACAGGATGCGGGAAGTCATGATGGGAAGTAGCTCCTTACGGCGCGCGCCTGGAGCAGGGTCCGTGCCAGCTCCCACCCTCGCCGCCTCGCGAGGTTGGCCACCCGCGAGGTGAAGCCGTCGCAGCCAGTGATGGCCACTCCGGTAGCCGGTGTCGCACCCCCTCACGCGTCCGGGAGCCCGCGCGCGCGGGGCCGCGGTGGCGCCCCGCACGAAACGTGCGATCGTCGAGCCAGGTTGCGCGCCGCGATCCCCTCCCTGCTCACCCTCGCCGTGTGCGCCGCCTGCGCCGCCGGCAGCGGTCCGGCCGCCAGCGGCGCGATCGATCCGGGTCACCTCGGCGTCGAGCTCGACGCCGGCTCCGCGACCGCCCCCGCCCCCGCCCTCGCCCTCGCGCCGGCGCCCGCTGGCGACGCCCCGCCGGTCGGGCCAGCCGCGACCGCCGGCTCGGCGCCCTCGCCCATCACCCTGGCCTTCGCCGGCGACGTCATGTTCGGCCGCTTCGTCCCCGACGGCTTCGCCCCCATCGAGGCCGAGCGTCACGATCCGTTCGCGAAGGTGGCCCACCTGCTCGGCGCGGCGGATCTCGCGATCGTCAACCTGGAGACGCCGGTCATGGCCCGGCCCCCTGCCCGCAGCGCGTGGGGCACGCGCATGCGGTTCGTGGCGACGCCGGCGCGCCTGGCCACCCTGGCCACCGCCGGCGTCGACGTCGTCTCCCTCGCCAACAACCACCACTACGACATGCGCGCCGGCGGCGTGGCCGAGACTCCCGGCCACTGCGCCGCCACCGGCCTCACCGCGATCGGTGCCGCCCGCGACGCGCCGGCGGTGCGGGTCGAGACCTTGACCGTGCGCGGCCGCCGCCTCGCCGCCATCGCGATCACCGCCGTCCGCAACGGCCCGCAGCGGGCCAGCCAGCCGCTCCTGCCCCACGCCGAGCCGCGCGACCTGGCCGCCACCGTGGCGCCGCTGGTGACCGCGGCCCGCGCCGATCACGATCTGGTGATGGTGCTCGTGCACTGGGGTGTCGAGTACGCCGACGCGCCGTCGCGCTGGCAGCGCGACGCCGCCCACGCCGCGGTCGACGCCGGCGCCGATCTGGTCATCGGCCACCACCCCCACGTGCTGCAGGGCATCGAGCGCTACCGCGGCGCGCTCATCGCCTACTCCCTGGGCAACTTCCTCTTCGACAACACGCGGCCGATCGAGCGTCAGACCGGGGTGCTCACCGTCGACGTCGACGCCCGCGGCTGCACCGCCGCCCGCTTCGATCCGGCGCTCCTCCACAAGCTGCCCGAGCACCACGTCGCCGCCGCCCCCGGCCGCCGCGGCCGCGCCGTGCGCGAGCGGGTGCGCCAGCTCTCGGCCGCCCGCCCGCTGGCCACCACCTGGCGCGACGACGGCGAGGCGCTGCACCTCGAGCGCGCCTGCCGCGCGCCCTGATCGCGATCAGGCCGTCCGCGCCCAGGCCGCCAGCAGCGCCGCCGCGCGCGGGCCGTGGGCCACCGCGGTCAGGCCGCGGCCGTCACCGTCGTCGCCGGCGCCGACGTCGGCGCTGCCGCCACCGGCGCCGCCGTCGTCGGCGTGGACCAGCGTGATCGCCAGGTGATCGGCGGGCAGCCGACCGGGGAAGCGATCGGCCCACTCGACCACCACCGCCGCGTCGCGGCGGGCGACGACGTCGTCCCAGCCCAGCTCGTCGAGCTCGCGCTCGCGCTCGATGCGGTAGAGGTCGGCGTGGACCACCGCCACCCGCCCGGCATACTCGTGGACGAGGGCGAAGGTCGGGCTCTGCACGTCCTCGGCGGGCACGCCGGCGCCGGCGGCCAGGCCGCGGGCGAACGAGGTCTTGCCCGCGCCGAGATCGCCGACCAGCGCGATCACGTCGCCGCCGGCGACCAGGCGCCCGAGCGCGTGGCCGGCGGCGGCGGTGGCCTCGGCGTCGGCGAGCCAGCGCTCCACGTCAGCGCTCCACCTCAGCCGGCCGGCGGCGCCTGCAGGTGATCGTCCCAGTGATCGGCGACGGTGGCGATCGTGTGCAGGAGGTCCTCGAGCTCCTCGTAGTCGAGCCCGTCGACGGCGCGCAGGACGCGCAGGTAGACGTCGCCGCTGTCGGGGTGGAGGGCGAACGCGGCGTCGCCGGTGGCGGTGAACGACGCGGTGAGCAGCCGCCGCAGGTAGGCGGCGTCGTCGGCCGGCGGCGGCCCGGCGACCCGGGCCAGGAACAGGATCACGCCCTGCGCCGGCAGGACGTGCACGCTCACCACCGCCGAGCCGCGCTGGATGCGGACGACGCCATCGGGCGACAGCGGCGGCAGCGCGAGATCGCGCTCGGCGGCGAAGCGCTCGAGGTACTGGCCGACCCGGGCCAGGGCGTCGTCGGACATGCGGCGACGGTCGCGCGAACCGCGCCTCGACGCAAGGGTTGCCGTCGCCGCGCCCGCCGCGGTATGCCGTCGCCCTGATGCCCGCGCGCGCGCGCCACGCCCTCGCCCCGTGCGTCGCCATGCTCCTGGCCGTCGCCGCCTGCGGCGACACGCTCGGGCCGCCCCGCCGCCAGCCGCGGCCGGCGCTCGACGAGGTCCCGGCCCTGCGCACCCCCGGCGCGCGCTCGCCGCGGCTGGCCAGCTACCAGATCCGCGCCCGCTACGACGCCGCCGCCCGCCGCCTCGAGGCCGAGCAGGTCCTGACCTGGAAGAACGGCGGCGCCAGCGCCGTCGACCGTCTGCCCTTCCACCTCTACCTCAACGGCTTCAAGAACGAGACCTCGCTGTTCATGACCAGCTCGCGCGGGCAGCACCGCGGCCACGTCGCCGACGACGCGGCCTGGGGCTGGATCGAGGTCAGCTCGATCCGCGTCGGCCCGCGCGAGCTGCGCCCCGCCGCCCGCCACGTCGGCCCCGACGAGACCGTGCTCGAGGTGCCGCTGCCCGAGCCGGTGGCGCCGGGCGCCACGGTCGAGGTCGCCATGACCTTCACCGCCCAGCTCCCGCGGGTGTTCGCCCGCACCGGCTACCAGGGCGCGTTCGCGATGGTGGCCCAGTGGTTCCCCAAGATCGGCGTGCGCACCGGCGCCCCCGGCTTCGAGACCTGGAGCTGCGAGCCGTTCCACGCCCACCACGAGTTCTTCGCCGACTTCGGCACCTACGACGTCGAGCTCACCGTGCCCGCCACCCACGTCGTGGCCGCCACCGGCGTGCTCACCGCCGCGGTCGATCGCGACGACGGCACCCGCGTCCTCACCTACCGGGCCGAGGACGTCCACGACTTCGCGTGGATGATCGATCCCTACATGCAGGTGATCGCGGGCACCGCCCGGGTCGGCGACGGCACGGTCGAGGTCCGCGTCGTCCATCGCCCGCGCCAGCGCGCCTTCGCCCGCCGCCACCTCGCCGCCGCGATCGGCGCCGTCGAGCACATGAGCGAGCTGTTCGTGCCCTACCCGTGGTCGATCATGACCATCGTCGACCCGCCGCCCGACGCCGGCGGCGCCGCCGGCATGGAGTACCCGACGCTGGTCACCACCGCCGGTGACCACGTCTTCGCCCGCCCCGGCGTCCGCCTGCCGGAGTACGTCACGATCCACGAGGTCGGCCACAACTGGTTCCAGGGCATCCTCGCCTCCAACGAGCCCCTGGAGGGCTGGCTCGACGAGGGCGTCAACGAGTGGGCCGACGCCCTGGTCATGAGCCGGATGTACGGCGAGAAGGCGAGCCTGCTGGCGTGGATGGGGTGGAGCGGCGACGCCTACCGCCTGCGCCGCGCCGTCGACGCCGACTTCGCCCGGGTGCCCACGCCCATCGCCACCGCCGCCCGCGCCTTCGTCGACTTCGAGGGCTACGCCAGCGCCAGCTACGTCAAGACCCTGGCCGCCCTGCGCACCCTCGAGAACGTGGTCGGCCGCGAGCGCTTCGCCCGCGCGATGAAGACCTACGCCGAGACCTGGGCCTTCCGCCACCCCACCGGCGCCGACCTCCTGGCCTCGCTCGAGGCCAGCCTGGGCGAGGACCTCGACTGGTTCTGGACCCCGGCCTTCTACCAGCCGGGCGCGGTCGACTTCGCGGTGCGCTCGTTCGCCTGCCACGAGGTCCGGCCGCCGCGCGGGGTCTTCGGCGAGGGCGAGGCCCGCCGCCTCGCCGACGGCCGCGGCGACGGCGGCGGCTGGAGCTGCGACGTGGTCGTCGTCAACCTGGGCACGGTGCCGGTGCCGGTCGACGTGCTCCTGCGCTTCGCCGACGGCAGCCACGAGCGCGCGCGCTGGGACGCCCGCGACGGCAGCCGCTGGCACCGCCTCACGATCGCGCGCAGCGCGCCGCTCACCGAGGTCGCGATCGATCCCGCCCGCGACGTGCTCCTCGCCACCAACCCGCTCGACGATCACGTCCGGATCACGCCCGACAACCGCGCGGCGTGGCGGGCCAGCGCGCGGGTGACGTTCTGGACCCAGGGGCTCATGCAGGTGGTGGCACCGTGACCCCGCCCGGGCTGCGCGCGATCGTGATCGCCGGCGCGCGCGCGGTGTCGCGCTACACCGGCGTGGTGCTGGCGCTGTTCGTGGTCCACGCCCTGGTGGCGTGGGGCGCCGGCCTGGTCGTCATGCGCATCCTCGCCGACGCCTTCGCCGACAAGCCGCTGTTCGACGAGGGCGTCGACGGCGACCTGGTGGCGCTGCTCGAGATCGTGCGCGACTCGAGCGCGGTGGTCGGCGCGATCGGCGCGGTCGCGATCGGCGCGGTCATGACCTGGATCGTCGTGAGCTGGTTCCTCGCCGGCGGGCTGCTGGCGGTCCTGGTCGAGCGGCCGCGCGGCCGGGCCGAGACCGCGCGCTGCTTCGGCGCCGGCGGCGCCGCCCACTTCCTGGTCTTCGCCCGCCTCGGCCTGGTCAGCCTGCTCTACCACGTGCCGGTGCTGTTCCTCCTCGGCCTCGGCCTCGGCCACCTCGAGGCCCGGCTCGAGCACGCCCTCACCGTGCGCGAGCTGATCGCGCCGCTCCTGGTCGGCCTCCTGCCCGCCGCCCTCGCCCACGTCCTGGTGTCGACGGTGATCGATCACGCCCGCGCCGAGCTGGTGCTGCGCCGGCCCGTGCTCCCCGGCCTCGGCGCGATCCAGGCGGCGGTGCGCGCCAGCGGGTTCGTGCTGCGCCGCCCGCTCACCTGGTGCCACGTCCTCCTCTACTGGCTGGTGTTCGTCGCGATCTCGCTCGGCTTCGCCTGGCTGGCCCACGGCCACGCCATGCTCGGCCTCTCCGGCGCCCTCGCCCTGTTCGTGCTGCGCCAGGGCGTCGTGCTGGCGCGGCTGGCGGCGCGGGTCGCGGTGGTCGCCGGCCAGGTCGAGCTGGCCATGACCCGGCCCCCGCCGCCGCGGCCGATCGCGCCGCCGCCGGCCACGCCCTGAACGCGGCGCCCGCACGCCACGCCGTCGCGAGCTCCGCGAACGCCGTGCGCGGTCGATGGTGAGATTCCGACACGTCCGGCCCGGGCCATGACACGATTGCCGCACCGGCGGGGGCTGGGGTTCACGGCCTCCGCCGCAACTGGTTGGATCATCGACCGCGCGCCGTGGCCCGCGAGTTGCTGACACCCAGCGACGATGATGGGAGCCAAGATCATGACCCACACGCCTCGCGTCGCCGCCCCGGCCCGGCCGGTCGTCCTCGTCGCCCTCGTCGGCCTCGGCGCCGTCGCCACGCTGGGCGCCTGCAACGTGAACCGCGTCAACCGCGCGGCGCTGGTGCCGCACATGACCCCGACCCTGCGCAGCGGCGCGCCGATGGAGACGCCGGGCGAGATCTCGCTCGGCGCGTCGAGCCTGACCCACACCACGCTGGGCTCGAGCGACGACGAGGCCGCGGTCGAGGTGCCGGGGACCCAGGCCGAGGGCGCGATGCGGCTCCGCCTCGGCCAGCACGTGGCGATGGGCCTGCTCTACGCCGAGGGCTTCGACGCCGGCGCCCGCGCCATCAAGGACGGCCAGCCGCCGGTCGAGAGCGGCAACACCCGCGGCTACGGCTTCACCCTGAGCGGCATGATCCCCACCGGCGATCCGCGCTGGCACGTCGGCGTCAACAGCGAGCTCCTGTTCTGGAGCGTCCCCTACGTCGAGTACTCCACCTGCGTGCAGAACTGCGGCGGCGTCAACTGGACGTTCGTGGAGGAGGGCCGGGCCACGGTGTCGCAGCTCGCGATCGGCCTGGTGCCCACGTACTCGGCCGGGAGCTGGAGCGTGTGGGGCGGCTTGACGTTCCGCAACCACCCCACGATCGAGCAGAAGGGCGTCGAGGTCGGCATCGACTGGGAGGACGAGGTCGAGGAGGGTCAGTTCAACACCGTCCTGTCGGCCGGCGCCGACGTCGAGCTCGGCGGCGGCTTCCGCGCCGGCGTCACGCTCTACCAGGTCGTGCAAGGCCAGCCGGCGAAGTACGGCCCCAGCGTCGCCGCGATGCTGACGATCCCGCTCGGTCGCCGCGACACCGCGCCGGTGGCCCCGCCGGCCGCGGCCCCCGCCGCCGCCCCGGGCTGGCCGGCCGGTCCGGGCGCGCCCACGTACTGACGCCGCGCGTGGCGCCGCTGGTGGCGCCGGCCCGCGCCCGGCGCCGCCGTCAGTCGATCAGCGCGCCGGGGTTGAGCACGCCGGCCGGGTCGAGCGCGCGCTTGGCGGCCCGCAGCACCTCGCCGAACAGCGGCGGCCGCTCGCGATCGTACCAGGGCCGGTGGGTGCGACCGACCGCGTGGTGGTGCGTGATCGTCCCGCCGGCGGCGTGGAGCGCCTCGGACACCGCGGCCTTGACCTCGCGCCACACCGCGAGCTCGTCGCCGACCCGGGCCGGGCCGAGGAACGTGTAGTAGGGCGCGGGGCCGTCGGGGGAGACGTGGGTGAAGCGACACGCCACCACGCCGCCGCCGACGGTGCGGCGCAGCGCGTCCTGGGCCGCGCCGGTGACCGCGGCGTGGAAGGCCTCGAAGCGATCCCAGGTGCACGCGGTCTCGAAGGTGTCGGCCATGACGCCGATCGACACCAGCGCCGACTGCAGGTAGGGCGCGTCGACGAAGGCCCGCTTCCAGGTCCCGGCCTCGCCGGCCGGCCCCCCCGCCGCCGCGCCGGGCGGACCCGCCGCCGCGCCCGCCGCGCCGCCGGGTCCGTCGTCGGTGATCGTGGGCCCGCTGGCGATCGTGCCGCCGTGGTCGCGCGCCAGCTCGAGGGCGCGGGCCAGCCACGGCGCCTGATCGTGGTCGGCCGACTCGAAGCCGACCAGCAGCACCGCGGTGCCGTCGAGGGCGACCTGGTGGAGCATGCACTCGGCCGGATCGAGCAGGCGGCAGTTGGCCGGCCGCAGCCCCGACTGAGCCAGGGCGCGGGCGGCGCGCGCGCCGTCGTGGGTGGTGCGGAACTTGACCGAGGCGGCGGCGCGGAAGCGCGGGCGCCGCTGCACGCGCATCCACGCCTCGGTGATGACGCCGAGCGCGCCCTCGGAGCCGATCCACAGCCGCTCCGGCGCCGGGCCGGCGCCCGACGCGGGCAGGCGCCGGGTCTCGACCCGCCCCCGCGGCGTGATCGCGACCAGCGCCTCGACGAAGTCGTCGATGTGGGTGGGGCCGGTGGCGAAGTGGCCGCCGGCGCGGGTCGCGATCCAGCCGCCCAGGGTCGAGTGCTCGAACGACTGCGGGTAGTGGCGGAGGGTGAGCTGGTGCGCGGCCAGCGCCCGCTCCAGCGCCGGGCCGAGGATGCCGGCGCCGACCCGGACCGCCAGCGAGGTGGCGTCGACCTCGTGCAGGCCGTCGAGCCGCTCGAGGTCGAGGGCCGCCACGCCGGCGAAGTCGCCGCGACGCTCGGCCGCGACCTCGACCCCGCCGACCACGCTGGTGCCGCCGCCGAAGGGCACGCACGCCACCCGGGCCCGGCTGCACCAGTCGAGGCAGGCCTCGACCTCGGCGGCGTCGCGCGGGCGCAGCACCAGGTCGGGGGCGGCGGCGAAGTCGCCGCGGAAGCCGCGCACCAGGTCGGGGTAGGCGCGGCCGTGGGCGTGGAGCGCCCGATCGCGCTCGGTGGCGCTGGCCAGCGCCGCCAGCGTCGCCGGCGCGGCCACCCGCGCCGCCGGCACCCGTGCGTCCTCGTCGCGCGGCAGCGGCAGGAGCGCCGGCTCGGCGCCGCCGGTCAGCATGCGCGCCATGCCGGCGAGGCGGCGCCGCGTGGCGTCGTCGGGGAAGCGGTCGATCGTGCCCCAGGCCCACAGGCTGCGCGTGGTCATCGCGTCTCCTCGCGCGGCGGCTCCGCGCGCCGCGGCTCCTGGCCGGCGGCGGCCAGGTGGGTGGCGACGAACCCCATCCACGCCTCGTACCAGGCGCGGATGTTGCGGGGCTTGCCGATCCAGTGCCCCTCGTCGGGGAAGATCAGGAGCTCGGCCGGCGCGCCGACCTCGCGCAGGCCGTTGTAGAGGATGAGGGCGTCGGAGACCGGCACGCGGAAGTCGCGCTCGCCGTGGATCACGAGCACCGGCGTCCGCCAGCCGCGCAGGTGGGCGTGCGGTGAGTAGCGGTCGAGGTCGACGCCGCCGGTGAGCGGCGTGCCCCCCATCGCCATGGCGAAGAACGTCGGGTAGTCGGTGGTGCCGCGGAACGCGTCGAGGTGGGCGATGCCCGCGTGGCTGACCAGGGCGGCGAAGCGGTCGGTCCGGGTGCCGATCCAGTTGACCATGTAGCCGCCGAACGAGCCGCCCATGGCCGCCACCCGGCGCCCGTCGAGGCCGGGTCGCGCGGAGACGTCGTCGGCCACCGCCATCAGATCGCGGTAGCAGGTGTCGCCCCAGCGGTTGTCGCGCACGGGATCGATCCAGGCCTGGCCCCGGCCGGTCGAGCCGCGCGGGTTGGGCAGCGCCACCGCGTAGCCGGCGGCGACCGCCACGCCGACGTTCCACCGCCAGTGCCAGCCGTCGGCGAACTGGCCCTCGGGCCCGCCGTGGATCCAGAAGAGCAGCGGCGCCGCGCCGTCGTCGGGCGGGGCCGGCCGCGCCAGGAGCCAGGTCACGCGCGCGTCGTCGGCGGCGACCGCGCCGTCGGCCGCGGGGACGGCGGTGGCGTGGCGCTCGACGACCAGGCCCTCGAGCGCGGGCGGCGTGGGCGTGAGGGTGGCCAGGCGCACCGGCGCGGCGCCGGCGGCGGCGTCCAGCCGCACCGGGTTGGGCGGCACCAGCGTCCGGTGGTGGATCGCCGCCGCGATCCCGCCCGCGCTGGCGACGTGCTCGTACACCCCGGGGCCGGTCAGGCGCTCGACCCGGTCGTCGTCGACGCCCACGGCGAACACCGGCACGTCGCCGTCGTCGTCGGCGACCACCAGCGCGGTGGCGTCGTCGCGCCACGCCTGCGGGTGACCGCGCAGGTCCCAGCCGCCGGCCACCTCGCGCCCGGCGCCACCGTCGAGCTCGAAGCACCACAGCGTCACCCGCCCGGAGCGCGGTGGTTGGCGGCGAGCGCGGCTGGTCAGCACCCGCGCCCCCGCCGGCGACAGCCGCACCCCCTCGTAGGTGACGCCGGGATCACGGCCGAGGTCGCGCGCCGCGCGCAGCGTGGGCGCGGCCGCCGCGTCGCCGCCCGCGACCTCGAACAGGCGCAGGCAGCCGTCGTCGTTGCGATCGATGGCCGTCGCCGCCGCCGGCGGCACGCTGACCGCCACCACCGCGCGGGCGCCGCGGGCGCCGAGGGCCGGATCGCTCCACAGGTTGCGCAGCTCGTGGCGCGCGTCGGGCGTGAGATCGAGCGCCGGCCCCACCGTCGGCGGTGCGGCGCCATCGGCCGGCGGGAGCACCGCCTGCGCCAGCAGGTGGAGGCCCGTCGCCGGCAGCCAGGCGTCCCAGTGACGCACGCGGTGATCGGCGTAGCGCAGCGCGCTCGGCCCGCGGCCGAGGTCGGCGGCGCGCGCCCGCTGCTGGTCGCGCGCCACGCCCGGCAGCACCTCGGCCAGCACGAACAGGTGGCTGGCGGTGATCGCGAACCCGCTGACCCCGAGCGGCTCGTCGGTGACCGCCACCGGGGCCCCCACCGCGCCGGGGCCGAGCACCCAGACCTGGGCGCGCCGGGCGTCGGCCGCCGCGGCGCCGCCGGTCACCGGATCGCGATCGGACAGGAACCACAGCCGCCCGTCGGGCGCGAAGCGGGGGTGGGTGTCGCTGGCGGCGCCGGCGGTGAGCCGGATCGCCGCGCCGCCGTCGGTGGGCACCCGCCACAGGTCGGCGACGTAGCGCAGGTCGTCGCCGTCGAGGCGCTGGACCACGACCGCGGCCCAGCTCCCGTCGGGGGACAGGGCCAGCTCGCCGACCCGGGGCAGGCGCAGGAGCGCCGTCACGTCGAAGCTCACGGGCGGCATCGAACCACGACCGGCGGCCCGGGGTCCACCGCCCGCCTGCGGTCGCACGTTCGGGGAGCCCCGCCGCGCCGGGCGCCCGCATTCGCGCTTATAGTCCGCGCCATGGCGGACTTCCCGGATCTCGACGAGCTGCTCACCCAGGCCGGCCTGCGGGCCAAGGCCGAGCCCATGGAGAACGGCCTCTACCGCATGCAGTGGGGCTCGGCGTTCGTGATGGTCGGCGTCGCCGGCCAGGCGATCGTCGCGATCGCGCCGCTGTTCCGGCAGCCACCGGCGGAGAAGACGGCGCTCTTCTACCAGCGCCTGCTCGAGCACAACGCCTACATGGGCGGGATGGCGGCGTTCGCGATCCAGCCCGACGGCTGGGTCGTGCTCCACGCCGGCCGCTCGCGCAAGGGCATGGACGCCCACGAGCTGGCGGTGCTGGTGTCCGGCGTCGGCCGCTTCGCCGACGAGCTCGACGACAAGCTCATCGCCGAGTTCTTCGCCACCCGCGCCCCCGATCCCGAGGCCGCGCCCGCCGGCGACGCGGGCTGAGCGACCTCGCCGCCGCGCGCCCATGGCCGCCACGTCGATCACCTGCCCGATCTGCGATCGCGACAACGCGCGCGACGCCCGTCGCTGCCGCTCGTGCGGCGCCGACTTCGAAGATCCCGAGCTGGCGGCCCAGCTCGGCCGGTCCCCGGACGGCGGCGCCCTCGCCGGCGACGACGGCGAGATCAACCTCATGGGCGACCGCTTCCTCGGCGTCCGCTGGCTCGGCCTCGAGGCCGGCGGCGACCTCCGCCTGCTGGCGCTGCTCGGCGGCCTGCTCCTGGCCGTCGCCGCCATCCTCCCCGTCAACGTCGACTTCACCAGCGCCCGCACCATGTGGTCGGCGCTCGACCGCGGCCCCACCCTGGCGCTGCTCCTGCCGGCGATCGCCGCCGCCGTCGGCCTCGCCCTGGCCCTCGTCGGCCGCCGCCTGCCGCCGCCGGTGATCGCGGGCGGCCTCGCCGTCGCCGGCGCCGCGGTCCTCCTGCTCGCGATCACGCCGCTCGGCGCCACCTGCGCCCTGCCCGAGCGCACGCCGTGGATGATGTGGCTGGGCTACCCGCTGGCCGCCGCCGGGGTGGCGGTGCGCGCGATGCGGCCGCGCGATCCCCACGCCCGCTGGCTGGTGGTGGGCGGCGCGGTGCTGGTGGTGGTCGGCATGATCCTGCCCCACACCGACGCCCGACCGTCGCTGCCCGGCGAGTACGTCCTCTACATGCGCGACGCCAACCTGCTCGACAGGAGCCTGTTCGGCGCGTCGATCGACGGCTTCGAGCACAACGTCATGGTCCGCTTCCTGTCGATCTGGCACCTGCTCGGCCGGGCCGCGGTGGTGGGCGCCGCCGCGCTGTCGATCCCGTCGCCGCGCGGACCGTGGGACAGCCTCGGTCTGGTGCTGCGGCCGCTCGGCTTCCTGCTGGTCTTCTACATCCCGCTCACCCTGGCCCTGTACACCGTCAACGTGCTGGGCTGGAACGAGTTCGAGTACCTGGTGTGGAAGGGCCGCGCCTACGAGTGGGATCGCTTCGTCGACGCGCTGTTCGCCGGCCGCGCCCGCCTGCTGGTGGTCGCGCTGCCGGCCGCGGTGTGGATGGCGGCCGGCCTCGCCGGCCTGTGGGCGACCGTGGTCGCGCCGCGGCTGCCGGCGGCGGCCGCGCCGCCGCCGCCACGCTGACCGGCCCACACGCTGACCGGCCCGCGCTGACCGGCCCGCGCTGACCGGCCCGCGCTGACCGGCCCCGACCGGCTACAGCGTGACCCGCTCGAAGTGGGTCAGCTCGGCGAAGCGATCGAAGCGGGCCTGGATGTCGTCGCGCGACCGGCCGCGCAGGCCGTCGACCGAGAACTGCTCGACCGAGAACGACGCCATGACGCTGCCGACGATCATCGCGGTGCGGATCGTGCGCGGCTCGAGATCGCCGGCGTAGGCCAGGTAGCCCATGAAGCCCCCGGCGAAGCTGTCGCCGGCGCCGGTGGGATCGCGCACGTCCTCGAGCGGCAGCGCCGGCACGCCGAAGACGCCGCCCGGGTAGAACAGGAGGGCGCCGGCGTCGCCGCGCTTGATGACCACCGAGGTCGGCCCCATCTTGAGGATGCGGGCCGCCGCCCGGCACAGGTTGTGCTCCTCGGCGAGCTGGCGCGCCTCCTCGTCGTTGAGGAGCAGGGTGTTGACCCGGGCCAGGGTCTTGAGCAGCTCGGGGCGGTGCCCGCTGATCCAGAAGTTCATGGTGTCGAGCGCGACCAGGACCGGGCGCTCGGCCTGCTCGACCACGTCGAGCTGGATCGTGGGGTGGATGTTGCCGAGGAAGACCAGGTCGGCCTTGCGGTGGCGGGGCGCCAGCACCGGCTGGAACGTGGCGAAGACGCCGAGGCGGGTGTCGAGGGTCTCGCGGCTGGCGAGGTCGGCCGAGTACTTGCCGACCCAGTGGAAGGTCTCGCCGGCCTTGCGCTCGATGCCCGAGGTGTCGATGCCCAGGACCGACATCTCGTCGAGGTGCCGGGCCGGGAAGTCGTCGCCGACGACGGCGACCACGGCCACGTCGCGGGTGAAGTACGACGCGGCGCGGGCGATGAACGACGCCGAGCCGCCGAGCAGATCGGGGTGCAGCCCGAACGGACCATCGATGTCGTCCAGGGCGACCGAGCCGACGATGAGGATGGAGCGGTGGGCGCTGTTGTTCTTCATGGCCGCTGGCCGTGTACCATCCCCCGCCGTGGCGATCAACGAGGACCCCGACGCGCTGTCCGCGGCCGGCCGCCACGCCGACGCCGCGCGCGCCGCCGCCGCCGCCGGCGATCACGCCCGCGCCGCGGCGCTGTGGGAGCGGATCTGGGAGTTCACCGCCGCCGCCCGCGCCTGGCAGGCCGCCGGCGATCGCGGCCGCGCCCTGCGGGCCGCGATCGAGGCCAAGGACGAGGCCCTGGTCGACGAGCTGGCCCGGGCGCTGACCGCCACCGACGACGGCGCGCGGGTGGCGCTCGAGGTCTACGCGCGCCAGCGTCGCCACGGCCCCGCCGCCGCGCTGGCCGAGCGCCTGGGCGAGGTCGATCGCGCCATCGATCACTACCAGCGCGCGCACCGCGATCTCGACGCCGCCCGCCTGCTCGAGGCCTCCGGTCGCGACCGCGAGGCGGCACGGGTGCTCGAGCGCGCCCTCGACCTGGTGGTGGGCGAGGAGCGGCCCGAGGTCCACCTCCGCCTCGGCCGCATCCTCGAGCGCCGCGCCAGCCACGATGCCGCCGCGCGCCACCTGCAGGAGGCGACCCGGCCGCCGGCGAGCGAGGCCATCGCCACCGAGGCCCGCCGCCACCTGGTGGTCGCGCTCGCCGCCATGGGCCTGACCGACGCCGCCCGCGCCACCTTGCGCGAGCTCCGCCAGGCCGCGCCCGAGACCCCGGCCGAGCTGCCCCTGTTCCTGCGCGCCGCCCGCGCCGCCGCGCCCGCGCCCGCCGCCGAGAAGGAGATCATCGCCGGCCGCTACCGGCTGGTGGCCCTGCTCGGCGCCGGCAGCGCCGGCCGCGTGTTCCGCGCCGTCGACGAGGTCAGCGGCAAGACCGTCGCCCTCAAGATGTTCTTCGCCGCCGGGGCCCGCGGCGGCGCTGCCTACGAGCGCTTCGTGCGCGAGAGCCGGCTGGCCCAGAGCCTGCGCCACCCGGCGCTGATCGAGGTCTACGACGTCTCGCTCGACCACGGCTTCCTGGTCATGGAGTACCTGGCCGGCGGCTCGCTGGCGCAGCGCCTCGCCACCGGTGATCGCCTCGGCGGCGCCCAGGTCCGGCGGCTGGCGCTCGAGCTGCTCGGCGGCCTCGAGCTCGCGCACCACCGCGGCGTCGTCCACCGCGACGTCAAGCCGGCCAACATCTTCCTCGACAGCCGCGGCGCCGCCAAGCTCGGCGACTTCGGCGTCGCCCACCTGGTCGACCTCGGCCAGACCCAGACCGGCGGCCTCATCGGCTCGCTGGCGTACATGGCGCCCGAGCAGATCACGGGCGCGCCGATCACGATCGCCGCCGACCTCTACGCCCTCGGCGTCACGCTGTTCGAGGTGCTGACCGGACGCCTGCCCTTCCTCGGCCCCGACTTCGTCGCCCAGCACCTGGGCGAGCCCCCGCCAGCGCCGACCGCGGTCGCGCCCGACGTCGCCGCCGGCTGGGATCCGATCATCGCCCGGCTCCTGCGCAAGAGCCCGGGCGAGCGCTACGACTCGATCGCGGTGCTCCGCGCCGACCTCGAGGCGCTGCACCTCGGCGACCGCTCGGGCCCGGCGGTCGCGCTGCCCCGGCCGCGGCGCGACAGCCGCCCGCACTCGATCGCCGAGCTCGCCGCCGACGAGCCGGCGCCGGCCGAGGGGAGCCGCTACCAGTTCGAGACCCCGCTCGGCCAGACCGTGGCGTCCCGCCTGTACCGCGCCGTCGATCGCGTGCTCGACCGCTCGGTGGTGCTCGAGCGCTTCGGCGACGACGACCTCGCCGAGGCCGCGATCGCGCGCCTGCTGGTGCTGGCCCGCACCGGCAGCCCGTTCGTGCAGCGCGCGCTGTCGTTCGAGCGCGCGACCCGCACCGCGGTCTTCGAGGCCCCGGCCGGCGCGCCGCTGGGCGAGGCCGCCGCCGGCGAGCGCCCCCGGCCCGACCCCGCCGATCTCGTCCGCCTGCTCAAGCGCCTGGCCCGCGCGGTGACCGCGATCCACGAGGCCGGCGGCGTCCACGGCGCGATCTCGCCGGCGACCGTGGTGATCGCCGACGGCTGGATCCCGACGATCATGGCGGCCGGGCTGCCGCCCGCCGCCGCCGGCGCCACCACCGCCGACGACGTGCGGGCGGTGCTCGAGGTGGTCGCCGCCGCCGCCGGGGTCGCCGCCGACGAGCTCCTGACCCGTCTCACCGCCGGCGCCGCCGCGCCCGCCCAGCTCGCGCGCCTCGACCAGCGACCGCGCGGCACCGGCCTCGAGCTCTACGCCTGGGCCGACGAGGTCGAGGTGGTCGCGCTGCGGGCCCGCGCCGCCGGCGGGGGCGTGGCCACCGCCGACGCCGCCACGACCACGGTCGCCGACTGACCGCCTCGGCTCGGGTTCGGATCCGGGCTCGGGGCTCAATGACCCGCTCACCCTGAGCCCTTCACCGACCGCGGTCGGAGCTCGCGGGAAACCGAACGGCACGCAGCCGCGGCTTGTCGGCCTTCGACACGCCCTCGCTGTCGCTCGGCCGGCTCAGGCCGACCGGGAAGATGGGCCCCGCGCGAGCGATGTCGGGTGCTTGCCGGCGCCGTTCGTCAGGAGCGAAGCCCCGAAGGGGCGGAGTCGAAGTGGCTCGGGGCTCGGAGTCGGGCTCGGACGCGCCTGCCGACCTGAGTCAGAACAACGCGGCTCGCCTCCCACGCGTCAGCGCGCGACGGCGAGCAGCACGACGACGTGCAGCGCGCCGGGGCCGAGGTCGGCGTGGTCGCCCTGGGCCACGCCCAGGCCGAGGTGGGTGAAGCTCGCGCCGCCGAGGAAGGCCGGGCCGTCGACGCCCTCGACGTCGGCCAGCGCCGTCACCATGCTGGCCACCCGCGAGAAGCGCGCGGCCACGGCGTCGAGCTCGCGCGAGGCCCGCCGCGAGGCGTCGCCGTGGGGGACCCCGCTGGCCAGGGCCTGGGCGTAGGTGGTGGCGATGCGATCGAGCGCCGGATCGTCCTGGAAGCCGCGCACCGCCCGCAACTGCTCGCGCACGCGGGTCTGCGCCACCACCGGATCGACCGGCGGCGGGACGCGGATGAAGACCTGGGTGACGAACAGCTCGCGGCGGTCGGCGACCTCGTCGCCGAGCTCGATGCCGATGCCGACGTGGGTGGCGGCCCGCGACAGCAGGTTGGCGCGGTGGCCGGGGCTGTTCATGAGGCCGGCCTGGGCCTCGGCGATGCCGTAGGCGCGCGCGATGTTCTCCAGCACCAGCCCGGTCCGGATCCCGGCCACCTTGACCCGGTCGGCGGCGCTGCCGGTGAGCGCCGAGACGTGGCCGACCACGCCGGTGACCCGCATCTCGCGGCTGTGGGCGCGGGCGACCTCGGCCACCCGCGGGTCGTGGGTCAGCGGCGGCAGCCCGGCGGCGGCGCGATCGCGGTTGACCAGCTCGACCATGCGCGCCTCGGCGTCGGGCGCCGAGGTCACCGGCGCGACGTCGTCGAGCGCGACCGCGGCCGCCACCCGCGCCGGCGGCTCCTCGTCGCACCACACCGGGAAGTTGGCGAGCACGGTCGAGCCGGTGGCGTCGCTGGCGGTGACCTCGACCTGCTGGCGACCGCGGCGGCCGCCGCACGCCAGCTCGGCGGCGATGGCCCCGCCCTCGCCGACGCGCAGGGCCAGGCGCTCGACGGTGCCGTCGTCGCGGGTGACGTAGACCTCGGGATCGCGGAACGCGCCCAGGATGCGCCCGACCAGCGGGGCCAGCCCGCCGCGCTCGAGCCGGCGCGGCACCGGCGCCAGCTCGAGGTGGCTGGCCTGGAGCGCGACCACGACCACGTCGCCGTCCTCGCGGGTGGCGACGCCGACGCCGAGGCGGGTGATGACGTCGCCGCCCAGGGCCTCGATCAGGCGCGGCCGGAGCTGCTCGACGAGGAGGGCCGGGCGCGTGGTCGACCCCCACACCACGAGCAGGTGGGGCGACGGCTCGACGATGCCGTGGTGCTGGAGCGCGAACTCGACCACCGGGTACGGGATCACGCCCTCGGCCGGCACCACGCTCGCGATCTCGGCCGCGGCCGCGAACAGGCGCCCGTCGGCGAGCGGCGGCGTCCGCCCCGCCGCGGCCGCCAGCCCCGCGACCTCGGCGACGATCGCGTCGCCCAGCGGCGTCGACGGCGGCGGCCGGTGCGGCGGATCGTTGTAGGCGAGGACCGCGCGCGAGGCCGGCGCGAGGATGATGGGCTCGGTGGAGATCGCGCCGGCGCCCGGCTTGCCCGGGTCGCCGCCGTCGTCCTTGCGCCAGCTCGGCTGGCCGCCGACCTTGCGCGGCCCGCCCGGACCGCAGGCGACGCTGGCGACGACGAGCGCGGCGACCGCCGCCAGCGCGAGGCGGCTGGACATCACGGGGAAGCTAACACGAGGGCCGCGGCGCGGCGAACGCGCGCGCGCGGCGGACGCCGCGGCCGACGGGCCGGGGACGATCGGCGCGCGCCCGGGGACGATCAGGGCGCGCCCGGCGCCGGCGACAGCGTGGCGCTGCCCGCCGGCGGCACCACCGGCGCGGCGGCGCCCGAGGGCGCGCCCCCCGCCGGCGGCGCGGGCGGGGTCTCCGCCGGCGGCGTGGTGCCGCCGCTCGCGTCGGCGAAGGTCAGGGTCAGCATGCGATCGAGCGAGTGCCACTCGCTGTAGCGGATGCGGTTCCAGGACGCCGCCGCCGCCTTGCCGTCCTTGCCGTAGTCGGCGCGCACGACGTTGAACCGCCACACGTCGCCGGGCCGCGGCGGGATCCGCACCGCCATCGTCGGGTCGAGGCCCTTGACCGCGGCGTGCGGGATCGCGAGCTCGGCGTCCCAGCCCTGATCCTCGTCACCCGACGCGTTGAGCGTGCCGCGGACGTTGACCGCGGTCTTCATGCCCGACGAGTAGGCGAGGTCGGTCGTCGGCCGCACCGTCGGGAACCAGGCGTCGAACTGCACGTTCCGGGGGCTGACCTGGAGCTCGACGTAGCCCTTGCCGTTGCCGTCGGCGTCGATGAAGACCTCGATCACGTCCTGCTTCCAGATCGGATCGTCGTGGCGCGTGAACTCGCTCTTGACGTCGTCGTCCTCGGCGCTCACGAACAGGTAGAGGTACTCGTCGTCCCAGGTGATCTTGGCCGAGGTCGGCCCCTGGGGCTCGGGCCCGCCCTCGGCGGTCTGGAAGGCGGCGGTGCCGGCGGCGGTCGCCCACGCCGGCTCGCTGGCCTTGCCGTCGATGGTGATCGGGCCGGCCGCCTTCTTGACCACGAGCTGCCCGGGCAGCGGCGCGGCCCGCGACACGTCGACGGTGAAGGTGGCGACGGTCAGGGCCCGGTCCTTGACCTCCCCGCCGTGGACGTCCATCCGGTCGGTGACCTTGTGGCCGCCCTTCTTGTAGATGCCGACCACCATCTTCGCGGTGGGCGAGCGCCAGTCCTTGCGCAGGATGAAGGTCTGCGGGTCGCGGATGATCTGGCCCGTCGTCCACCGGTCCGACGGGTGGCCCTTGCGCATGTCGGTCAGGTCGACGTTGGCGAAGTTGTTGTCGTCGCCGACCAGGTGCGAGAAGACCTTCCAGTCCTTGCCCGGCGGCACGTTGACCTGCCAGTAGTGGGTGACGACGATCTTGTCGCCCGGCGACACCTGGCTGCGCTCGACGGTGTTGCCGAGGTAGGTGATCTTGCCGTCGAAGACCGCGCCGATCGGGTTGCCGAGATCGGTCGGCGGCGCGGCGAGCAGGTTCTCGGCGACCAGCGCCGGGTCGACCGGCGGCGCCGGCGGCGCCTTGTCCACGCACCCGGTCACGACCGCGCACGCAGCGAGCGACAGACAGGCCTTCCACATGCCGCGCGTTGTACCACCGCCCGGCCCGGCGATGGGCGACCACCGTCCCACGCGGGCTCGCCGCGCCCGCGCCTGCCGTTCAGAACCTGAAGACGGTGGCGCCGCCAGCGGCCGGCGCGGAGCCGGGCCCGTCGGGCAAGGGCATCATCAGGCGCCCGGGCTGCGCCGTGTCGTCGTCCTGCGCCAGCACGACGAGGACGTAGAGGCCGACCGCCGCGACCACCCAGAACACCGGGCTCTTGTAGAAGGGCTTGCTCTTCTTGACGGCGGGCTCGCCGGCACCGCCCCCGGTCGGCGGGGCACCGCCCCCGGTCGGCGGCGCGGCCCCGCCCGCCGGCGGCGCAGCCCCGCTCGCGACCGGCAGCGGCCCGGCGGCGCGGATCGCGTTCAGATCGACGGCGGCCACCCGGTCGATGGCGGGGTTGCCCGTCGGGGCGTACGTCGGGGCGTACGTCGGCGCGGCGCCGCCGCCGGCCGGATCGCCCACGGCGCCGACGGTGCCGACGGTGCCCGCGGCGCCGCCGGCGGCCGCCGCCCGGCGCGCCTCCTCGGCCCGGCGCGCCTCCTCGG
>CAADGB010000225.1 GCA_900696455.1 uncultured delta proteobacterium | reverse complement strand
CGCCGCCGCCGCCGCCGCCGCCGCCGCCGCCGCCGCCGCCGCCGCCGCCGCCGCCGCCGCCGCCGATCGACCCGATGCCGTACTTCTCGAGCTTGTAGTAGAGCGCGCTGGTCTTGATGCCGAGCAGGCGCGCGGTCTCGGTCTTGACCCCCCGCGCCTTGTCGTAGGCCTTGAGGATGAGCTGGCGCTCGAGGTCGTCGAGGATGTCGGGCAGGCTGAGCTGGCGGGGCACGTCGAGGCGCTCCTCCTCGACCGCGCCGGTGCCGTGGAGGAACGCCGGCAGGGCGCCGACCCCGATCTCGGCGCCCTCGGCGAACACCAGCGCCTGCTCGATCGCGTTCTCGAGCTCGCGGACGTTGCCCGGCCAGTGGTAGGCCATGAGCCGGCCGAGCGCGGCGTCGCCGACCGCGCGCACCCGCGGGTTGGTGCGCGGGCCGAGCTTCTCGACGAAGTGCTGGGCCAGGGCCGGGATGTCCTCGCGCCGCTCGCGCAAGGACGGCAGGCGCAGCGGGACGACGTGCAGGCGGTAGTAGAGGTCCTGGCGGAAGCGGCCGGCCGCGACCTCGGCGTCGAGGTCCTTGTTGGTGGCGGACACCACGCGCACGTCGACCTTGATCGGGCGCTCGCCGCCCACCCGCTCGAACTCCTGCTCCTGCAGCGCCCGCAGCAGCTTGACCTGCATCGCCGGCGGCACGTCGCCGACCTCGTCGAGGAAGAGCGTGCCGCCGTCGGCGAGCTCGAAGCGACCGAGCTTCTGCTTGATGGCGCCGGTGAACGCGCCCTTCTCGTGGCCGAACAGCTCGCTCTCCAGCAGGGTCTCGGTCAGGGCGCCGCAGTTGACCTTGATGAACGGACCGCCGTGGCGGCGCGACAGGCGGTGGATCGCGCGCGCCACCAGCTCCTTGCCGGTGCCGCTCTCGCCGGCGATGTAGACCGTGGTGTCGGAGGCGGCGACCTTCTCGACCGCCCGCAGCACCGCCGCCATCTTCTCGCCGCCGCCGACGATCTCGGCGAAGCGCCCGCCGTGCTCGGCGCGCAGGTAGGCGTTCTCGGCCTCGAGCCGGGCGCGGGCGCGGCGGGCCGCGCACAGCTCGAGCGCGCGCTCGACCTTGAGCCGCACCACCTCGGGCGAGAACGGCTTGGTCAGGAAGTCGAAGGCGCCCAGCTTCATGGCCTCGACCGCGGTCTCGACCGTGCCGAAGCCGGTGATGATCATGACCGGCACCGTCGGGTCGTGGGCGGTGACCGCGCGCAGGACCTCGACCCCGCCCAGGCCCTCCATCTTCAGGTCGGTGATGACGAAGTCGAAGCGGCGCGCCCGGCAGGCGTCGACGCCGGCCTGGCCCGAGGCCGCCGCCACCACCTCGTGCCCCAGCTTCTTGATGGTGTGCGCCAGCCCGTCGCGTACGGTCTCGTTGTCGTCGATGATGAGGATGGCGGCCATCACGAACCTCGCGCCGGCAGTGTCACACGAAAGCGGGTCTCGCCGGCAGCGGCGCCCGCGGGTCCCGACGTGACCTCGATCGCGCCGCCGTGCGCGCGGACGATCTCGGCGACGAAGGCCAGCCCGAGCCCGGTGCCCTTCTCGCGGGTGGTGAAGAACGGCTCGAACAGGCGGTCGCGGAGGTCGGCGGCGATCACCGGGCCGCGGTTCCACACCGTCAGCTCGACGTCGCCGCCCGCCGCCCGCGCCCCCAGCCGCACCGCGCGACCGCGCTCGCCGACCTCGGTCGCCGCCCACACCGCGTTCTTGCCCAGGTTGAGCAGCGCCCGCCGCAGCTGGCCCGGATCGGCGCGCAGCGGCAGCGGCCCCGCCGGCAGCTCGAGCTCGACCTCGAGGCCGGCGGCGTCGGCGTCGCCGGCGAGCAGCTCGGCGACCTCGCGCACCACGGCGCCGGCGTCGAGGTCGGCGGGCTCGGGCGGCGGGCGGCGCGCGTAGTCGAGGAACTCGCGCACGACCCGCTCGAGGTAGCCGACCTCGCGATCGATCTTGGCGGCGTGGGCGGCGCGCTCGTCGCCGGCCAGCTCGTCGCGCAGGATGCCGGCGTAGAGCTGGATGCCGGCCAGCGGGTTGCGGACCTCGTGGGCGATGCCGGCCAGCATCTGCTGGGTGCGGGCGTCGCGGGCGGCGAGCTGGGCGCGCATGGTCTCCATGGTCTGGGCCAGGACGCCCAGCTCGTCGCGCGAGCCGGGCGCGATCGGGCGCTCGAGCTCGCCCTGGCCGATGCGGGCGGCGGCCGCGGCCAGGGTGCGCACCGGCCGGGTGATGAGCAGGGCGACGACGAACGTGGCGAGCGCCACCACCCCGACCAGGCCGGCGCCCCACAGCACGAGGCTACGGCGCAGGTCGTCGAGGCGAGCGAAGTAGGCGGCCGGGGCCTCGGCGGCGATCGCGAGCACGACCTCGGGCTCGGTCTCCGAGGCGTGGACCGGGGCGTAGCCGGCCTTGACCCGGCGGCCGTCCTCGGCCTCGAAGGTCACCGACGCCGCGGTGCCGCCGGCGAACACCCGCTCGAGCTCGACCCGGTCGAGCTCGGCCTGGTGGTAGCGGGTGCCGATCGCGACGCCGGGCGCGCTGTCGGCGCGCGAGGTGAAGGCGCGGTCGAAGACGTAGAGGCGCGCGCCGGTGACCTCGCTCACCGCCGCCAGCTTGGCCACCACGTTCTGGTAGGCCCGCTCGTCCTCGTCGCCCGGCCCCAGCGGCGCCAGGTACTTGCCGCGCACGTGGGTCGAGGCCGACGCCGCCACCGCCTCGAGGCGGGTGCCGAGCTCGGCGTCGAGATCGGCGCGGGTGACCTCGAGCGCGACGTAGCCGAACCCCGCGAACAGGGCCAGCGCCGGCAGCGCGAACGCCAGCAGCAGCTTGACCAGGATCGTGGCGCGCGGCCGCATGCGGTGGGTCCACGCTACCACCGCGGGCCGCCGGCCAGCCGGCGCCCCGGACCGTTCGCGGCTCGACCTTGCCGGCGCGTCGCCTTGCGACCAGGTGTCCCGAGGTGCGATCGTCGGGCCATGTCAGCTCGCCTGGGGCGCACCTGGACGCGCCTGGTGTCGATGTCGCGCACCGGCCGCTTCGTGGCCCTGCGCGCCGGCGACACGATCGACCTGGTCGACGCGCTGGGGACCGCGCCGCGCCAGAGCCTGGCCGCCGCCGGCGTCATCGACTTCGCCTGCGTCGGCACGATGGTGTGGCTGCTCGAGCCGCGCCGCCTGCGCCGCTTCCTCCTCGACGGCGCCCGCCCCCTCGAGCCGTCGCTGGCGCTCGACGCCGACGCCGACGCGCTGGCGGCCTCGATCGGCGAGAACGCCCACACCGCGCTCGTCCTCGGCGCCCGCCCCGCCCTGGCCAACGGCCTCTACGACCGGGTCTCGGCCGAGCCCTTCGACCTCGCCGACGACGAGCGGGCCTTCCCGCTCCACGGTCGCCGCGTGCTGCTCGCCGGCAAGAGCGCCCTGCGCTTCGTCGAGGTCGGTCGCGGCGAGGCCGGCCGGGCGATGCTGACCGACGCCGGCGAGATCCGCGCCGCCGGCGCGCTGTTCGCCGGCCGCGCCGTCGCCATGCTGACCCGCGACGAGCACAACGACCTGTTCTGGGTGCTGCGCCCCAACGGCTCGCTCATCCACAAGGTGATCGTGCCCCGGGCCGAGCGCTGGGCGCTGGCCGAGAACCGCGGCGTGGCCCTGGTCGCCTCCGCCGAGGGCAACCTGGTCGTGGTCGACCTGCGCTACGGCCGGGTGCAGTCGGAGGCGGCGCCGCCGTGGCCGGTCCACGACCTCGACGTCGACTCCGACGGTCAGTACGTGGTCCTGGCCGGCGAGCCCGACGCCAGCGGCACGCCGGTCCTGCACGTCCCGTCGACCGATCTGTTCTCGGCCGCGGCCTCGGCCCGCCGCGCCCAGCTCCACGCCGTGGCCGAGGCCGGCCCGCGCGCCGCCAGCTCACCGGCCCTGGCCCTGGTCCGCGACGAGCACGGCGGCAACGGCGCCTCGGCCCGCCGCCGGCCCGGCGAGGACGAGCGCGACGAGGACGAGCCGGAGGACGAGGACGAGCCGGAGGACGAGGTCGAGCGTGACGACGACGACGCGGCGGCCGCCGCCGACGACGACCGCGATCGCCACCTCGCCGGCGATCGCGACCCGACCGAGGCGCCGCCGACGCGGCCCTCGCCGCCGCCGCTCCGCCCCGCCCCGCGCCTGGCCGAGCCGGTGGCGCCCGCCGGCGGCCACGTCCTCACCGTCACCACCGTGCCGCCCGGCGTCGACGCCGCGTCGCTCGACGAGGCGCCGCCGCCCGAGCCCGAGGACGTGCCGCCGCCGCCGGTGGTGGTGGTCCCCGACATCGCGCCGGTGGCGCTCGGGCAGCCGCTGCCGCCGATCACCGCCGAGCCTCACCCCGAGTGGCCGCCGTACACCTCGGCCCGCGAGCACCTCGACGAGATGCTCGACCTGGTCGCGGCCCGCGCCGCCAAGGCCATCGCCGAGGCGTGGAACAGCGGCCGCCTCAGCGTGCCGGCCGAGGACGGGCGGCCGTTCGAGCGCGAGGTCCGCGCCCTGCTCGGCCACGTCGGCGGCTACGCCCCCGACCTGCTGGGCGAGGCCGACGAGCGCCTGGCCCGGACCGGCGCCCGCACCGCCGGTCGCGCCCGCTCCAGCATCGCCCGCGGCATGCGCCTGCCCTTCGTCGAGCTGTCGCGCGAGTTCCACCTGTCGAGCGTCGCCGCCCACGTCCTGATGGTGGCGATGGCGCCCAGCATCCGCGGCGAGATCGCCCGCCTGTTCGGCATCCTCGGCAACGACGAGAACCGCCCGATCGTCGACCGCTACCTGGTCGAGACCGTGATCGGCGGCGGCGAGCGCCAGGCCCGGGCCGAGGTCGCGCGCGAGCTGGCCGACGACGCGCCGCTGGTCCGCTACGGCCTGCTCCGCGTCGGCGGCGGCGACCGCGGCGCGCCGCTGTTCGGGCCGATCTCGGTCGACCCGGTGCTGATCGAGCGCGTCCGCGGCCGCAGCGCCGCCGGCGCCATCGGCGACGTCACCGTGGTCCGCCACGCCGCCCGCCCGCTCGAGCAGCTCCACATCTCGGCCCAGGTCAAGCGCGACCTCATCCTGGCCCTGGCCGCGCCCCGCCGCGACGACGATCCGATCCGGGTCGTCTTGCGCGGCCGCCGCGGCGCCGGGCGGCACAGCCTGATGGCGGCGCTGGCGGCCCGGGTCGGCCGCGGCATCGCCGCGATCGACTGTCACCGCCTGCCGCGCGCCGGCAAGCTGATGGCGGCGGCGCTGCGCCAGGAGCTGTTCCGCGCCCTCCTGCGCGGCTGCGTGCCGGTGGTGAGCGGCCTCGAGGCCGCCGACCCCGCCGACGCCGAGGGCCAGGATCTGATCAAGCAGACCCTGCGCGCCCACCCCGGGCCGGCCGTCATCCGCGCCGCGCCCGAGGCCAGCCTGCCCCTCGACCCCGGCTACGTCACCGCCACCCTGCCGCCGCTCAACGAGTCGGAGCGGACCGCGTTCTGGACCGAGGCCCTCGAGCGCGCCGGCCTGCCGGTGAAGGACGTCGACGCCCTGGCCGCCCGCTACCGCATCGGCCCCGGCGTGATCGAGCAGGTCATCGCCCAGGTGGTGTCGCGGCGCAACCACGAGGGCGCCGCGCCCGACGACGACGCCGGCGCCCAGCTCGACGAGGTCGCGGGCCAGCACATCGCGACCCGGCTGTCGCACATCGCCACCCACGTCCGCCGCCTGGCGAAGTGGGAGCAGGTGGCGCTGCCCGACGACATCATCGACTCGATCCGGGAGTTCGTCGCCCGCATCAGCCACCGCAAGACGGTCTACGAGCGGTGGGGCTTCGACGCCAAGATGTCGACCTCGCGCGGCCTCACCGCGCTGTTCTACGGGCCGCCCGGCACCGGCAAGTCGATGGTGGCCGGCCTGATCGCCCGCGAGCTCGGGCTCGAGCTGTACCGCATCGACCTGGCGCGCATCGTGAGCAAGTGGATCGGCGAGACCGAGAAGAACCTGGCCGAGGTCTTCGACGCCGCCGAGGACGGGCAGGTGGTGATCTTGTTCGACGAGGCGGACTCGCTGTTCGCGAAGCGGACCGAGGTGAAGTCATCGGTCGATCGCTACGCCAACCTCGAGGTCAACTACCTGCTGCAGCGGCTGGATACGTTCGAGGGGGTGGGCATCCTCACCACGAACCTCGAGGGCTCGATCGATCAGGCGTTCAAGCGGCGCATGTCGCTGCGCCTGCACTTCCCGTTCCCCGACGAGGACATGCGGGTGCGGCTGTGGGCGGCGCACATCCCGGCCGAGGTCCCGGTGCAGGGCGACTTCGACTTCCTCGATCTGGCGCGTCGCTTCCCGCTGTCGGGCGGCTACATCCGCAACTCGACCCTGCGCGCGGCGTTCCTGGCGGCGCAGGAGAACCGCGCGCTCGGGCAGGAGCACCTGCTGCGAGCGATCGCGCTCGAGTACCGGGAGCTGGGGAAGCTGTCGACCAGCGGGCGCATGGAGTAGCGCGGCCGCGGGCGTGGGCGCGGCGACCGGTGCTCGAGCGTGGGCGCGGCGACCGGTGCTCGAGCGTGGGCGCGGCGACCGGTGCTCGAGCGTGGGCGCGGCGACCGGTGCTCGAGCGTGGGCGCGGCGACCGGTGCT
>CAADGB010000224.1 GCA_900696455.1 uncultured delta proteobacterium | reverse complement strand
GCCTCGGCGCGGGCGCGGGCGCGGGCGCGGGGCGCGGGCTCGTCCGCCGTGGCGGGGGCCCGGCCGCGGGTGCCACGCGCGGGCGCGGCCACAGCCTTGGTCGTCCGGGCCGCGGGGGTTCTGGTCCGCTTGGTAGTTGCCATCTTCTGTCTCGCCTCGGATGGGCGCAGGCTGACGCTGCGCCGCCGCCGCGGCGACCTGCCCACAGGGACCTGGGGGGCCGCGCCTCCCGAGCCCCGCACTCTCGAACGAGCCGGTCTCGGTAGGTCGCTCGCACCCAGCGCGAGCGACGCGATGCCCGTCGACCATACCACGAGGGCCCGCGTGGCAAGCGCGCGCGGGCGGGATCTCGAGATCACGCGCTCACTCCCGGGAGCGGCGGCGGAGGGCAACCCGGGGAAATGACCCGCGGATCCGCGGCGGCCCGGCGCGGTATCACCGGCGCCATGGCAAGCGATCGGCCGGTGCGCGAGGCCCGCAACCGCCTCGAGGGCTTCAACGCCGACCGCGATCGGGTGCTGGCCACGGTGGAGCGCCGCGTGGTCGCCCGCCTGGTCGAGCGCGCCAGCCGCGGCGGCGACGAGTCGCTCGAGTACGTGCTGAACGACGTGTGCGTGAACGAGCTGAAGCGGCTGGGCGGCGGCGACAAGGCGGCGCGGTGGCGGGCGCTGGCCGGCAAGCTGGCGTCGCTGTCGGAGCAGGACAAGCGGACCGAGCTGGCGGCGCTGGTCCGCCACTTCGGCAAGGACATCGTCGGCAACTTCGATCCCCGCGTCTACCGCTTCGCGACCCGGGTGCTGACGCCGGGCCTCGGCTTCCTGTTCTCGCCGGCGTCGAGCGTGCGCGGCGGCGTCGGCGGGCTGCTCGCCGAGCTCGACAGCCGCATCCAGGTCGAGGGGCCGCTCGAGGTCCTGCGCGGCGTGGCCGAGCGCGGCACCCTGGTGGTGACGCCGACCCCCTCGTCCAACATGGACTCGGTGGTGATCGGGCTGGCGCTCGAGCGCGCCGGCCTGCCGCCGGTGACCTACGGCGCCGGCAAGAACCTGTTCACCAACCCGTTCATCTCCTTCTTCATGCACAACCTCGGCGCCTACCGGGTCGACCGCCGGCTGCGCTTCGAGCTGTACAAGGACATCCTCAAGGAGTACTCGACGGTGCTCCTCGAGAGCGGCTACCACTCGCTGTTCTTCCCCGGCGGCACGCGCTGCCGCTCCAACATGGTGGAGCGCTCGCTCAAGCTCGGCCTGCTCGGCACCGCGGTCACCGCCTACGGCAACAACGTGCGCGGCGGCGAGCCCCAGCGCCGGATCTACATCGTGCCCACCACGATCAACTACCGGCTGGTGCTCGAGGCCGAGACCCTCATCCACGACTACCTGGCCGAGACCGGCCGGCGCCGCTACATCATCACCGACGACGAGTTCTCGCGGCTGGGCCGCATCGTCGAGTTCCTGCGCAAGATCCTGGTCCACGAGGGCGCGGTGGTCATCCGCTTCGGCCGCCCCCTCGATCCGTTCGGCAACGACGTCGACGACGACGGCGAGTCGCGCGACCGCGCCGGGCGGCGGGTCGACCCGCGCAGCTACCTGGCCGGGGCCGACGGCGCCGCCACCGAGGACGAGCAGCGCGACGCCGAGTACACGCGGCTCCTGGGCCGCCGCCTGGCCGAGGCCTACCCGCGGGAGTCGGTCTTCCACGCCCCCCACCTGGTGGCGCGGGTGCTGTTCGACGCGGTCGCCGCCAGCGCCGGGACCCGCGACGTCTACCGCCTCCTCCGCTTGCCGCCGCGCGACGTCGCGGTCCCCGACGCGGTGCGGGCGCTGGGCGAGCTGCGCCGCCGCGTCGCCGAGACCCCGGCGGCGGGGCGGCTGCACCAGCGGGTGGTGGCCGCCGGCGACGCCGCCACCCTCGACGACGCGGTGCGCGCGCTCGGCTCGTACCACGCGCGGCCGGTGATCGAGCGCCACGGCGACGTCCTGCGGGTCGGCGACCTCGAGCTGGTCTACTACTACCAGAACCGGCTCGCCCACCTGGCGCCGGCGGCGGCGCCGTCCGCGGTCGCGGGGGCCGCGTCGTGAGCGCGCGCGCCGACACCGTGGGCATCGTCGGCGCCGGCGCCTTCGGCACCGGCCTGGCGGTGGCGCTGGCCCGGGCCGGACGCCCGGTCGTGGTCTACACCCGGACGGCGGCGGTGGCCGAGGCCATCGCCACCACTCGCCGCTGCCCGCGACTGCCCGAGGTCGAGGTGCCGGCGACGGTGCGGGTGGTGGGCGAGGTCGGGGCGCTGGCGGCGGCGGCGCGCTACCTGGTGCTGGCGGTGGCGTCGGCCGATGCGCCGGCGCGCCTGGCCGAGCTCGGCGGCGTCATCGACGGCGGCCACCTGGTGGTCCACGCCATCGGCGCCCTGGCCGGTCCCGGCGACGAGCGGGTGAGCGCGCTCGTCGAGCGGGAGACCCCGGCCTTGCGCACCGGCGTCCTGGCCGGCCCGGCCCTGCCGCGCGACCTCGGCGCGGGGCGGTTCGCGTCGATGGTGGTGGCGTCGGCGTTCGACGAGGTGCTGCGCGAGACCCGGCGCCTGCTCAACCTGCCGCCCGTGCTCCGGATCTACGGTTCGCACGACGTCACCGGGGTCGAGCTGGCCTCGGCGCTGGCCGGCGCGTACACCGCCGCCCTCGGCGTCGCCGACGGCATCGCGGTCGGCGCCGGCCCGCGGGCGGTCGCCGTCACGCGCGCGGTGGCCGAGGCCTCGCGGCTCATCGAGACCGCCGGCGGTCAGGCGCGGACGATGAGCGGCCTCGCCGGCCTCGGCAACATGCTGGTGCGCGCCGGCGACGGCGACGACCCCGACTACCAGCTCGGGCGGGCCCTGGCGCGCGGCGAGGCCGTGCCGGCAGCGCGCTACACCGAGGGCGCGCGGGCGACCCTGGCCAGCCTGCGCCTCGCCGCCCGCAAGGGCGTGCGGCTGCCGCTGCTCACCGGCCTGGCCGCGGTGCTGACCGGCAAGGCCTCGATCGAGGACGCCGCGCGCCTGGCCGCCGACTCGGTGGCGGAGGAGGAGTGAGCCGAGGCGCGACCGGGGCGCACGGCGGCGCCTCGGGGCGGCCCCGGGGGCCCGCGCCGCGACCGGCGCATCGACCGGCGCGTGGGACGCCGGCCCGCGCGCGGCGCTGGGCCCGGGCGCTGGCCACGCTGGGGGTCGCGATCGCGGTGTCCGGTTGCCGGACGACCGGGGCGGTCGGGCCGCGCGCCGGCGACGAGGGGCTGACGGTCGTGATCCACGCCGGGCGCGCGCCGGGGACGCCGGCGCTGGCGCACGTCGACGAGCGGCGGTGGCGCGAGGTGCCGGCCGCCGGCGAGGTGGCGCTCGGCCCGGTGGCCGCCGGCGTCGTGCTCGACAGCGTCGTGGTCGAGGCGGCGAGCGGGCCGGGCGAGCTGGTCGCCCGCGCCTGCCGCGTCGAGGGCGCCGCCGCCGGTCTCCACGATCCGGCGTGGCTGTGGGGGCGCGAGGTCGAGGTCGGGCGCGCCGGCGGCGAGCCGCTGACCGGCGTGGTCGTGGAGGTCGGCGAGCTGGTGGCGCTCGTCGACGATGGCGAGGCGCGCGCGGCGGTGCCCGTGGCCGGCCTGCGCCTGGATCCCGAGGCCGCGGCCGCCGCGGCCGCCGACGACGATGACGGCGGCGCCGCCGCGTTGCGCGCCGTCGCCGGCCACGACCCGGTGGCCGGGCCGGCGCCGCGCCCCGGGCCGACGCCGCGCCTGGGCGACGCGGTCATCGGCAGCGATCGCGACGGCCGCGAGAGCCACGGCCGGCTGGTCGCGATCGGTCCGTCGCACCTGGTGCTGCGCGCCGCCGGCGGCGGCCTCGAGCGGGTCGACCTCGATCGCGCGCTCGGGCTACGCGTCGTCGGCGCGCCCGCGGCGCCCACCCTGGTCTGTCGGGTCACCGCCCGGCGGCCGGGGCGGCAGCTCGTGCGCGTCGCCTACGTCGCCACCGGCCTGACCTGGCAGGCGACCCACGTGATCGCGGCGCTGCCGAGCGGCGGCGAGCCGGGCGCGGTCGACCACGTGACGGTCCAGCCGTGGTTCACGGTCGCGAGCGAGGGGCTACCCGGGAGCGGGCCGGCGCAGCTCCGCCTGGTGCTGGGGCTGCCCGACGAGCCGGCGCCGCCGGTGACGGTGTGGGAGGGGACGGCGACGGTCGGCGGCCCGGCGCGCGCGGTGCCGGGGGCGGCGTCGCGGCGGCGGGCCCGGGTGGTCCGCGTCTACCGCGGCGCGCGCGCCGAGGACACGCCCGGCCCGCGGCACCCGGCCTGGCGCGCGGCGTCGACCACCGAGGTCTGGCGCGAGCTGGCGTTCGAGCGGCTCGACGCCGACCCGCCGGGGGCGGTCCGGGTCGCGGTCGACGGCGCGTCGGGGCGGAGCTGGGTCGACGGCGCGCTGGCGGCGACGGCGGCCGCCCGCGCGGTGCGGGTGACGCTCGGGCCCGAGCCGGACCTCGTCGGCTTCCGCCACAAGCTCGGCCACGCTCGCCGCGCCGACCTCGTCGACGAGCTCCGGTTCTCGGTCGCCAACCGCGGCGAGCGGGCGCTCGAGGTCGTGATCGAGGAGGAGCTGCGCGACCTCGGCCGGCCGGCGCTGGTGGTGGAGCGGCTCGACGGGCGCGACGGCGGCGGCGCGCTGATGTCCGATCGCTGGCAGGCGCGGGTGGTGGTGCCGGCCGCCGGCCAGGTCCAGGGCCACCTGGTGCTGCGCTACCGCCTGCGCTGAGCCGCGCACCGGGCCTCCGGCGCGGGCCCGGGGCCGGGGTTGGCCTCGGACTCGGACTCGGCCTCGGACTCGGACTCGGCCTCGGACTCGGCCTCGGACTCGGACTCGGCCTCGGACTCGGCCTCGGACTCGGCCTCGGACTCGGACTCGGCCTCGGACTCGGACTCGGCCTCGACCTCGGCCTCGGCCTCGGACTCGGACTCGGACTCGGCCTCGGCCTCGGACTCGGCCTCGGACTCGGCCTCGGACTCGGCCTCGGACTCGGCCTCGGCCTCGGCCTCGGTCGCGGGATCGAAAGACCGGCTTGCCTTGATCTCTCCTCCGGCCGCGGTCGCAGCTCGCGGGAGACGAACGGCGAGCCCATCTCTCCGGTCGGCCTGAGCCGCCCGAGCGCCAGCGAGGGCGTGTCGAAGGCCGACAAGCCGACAGCCGACAGCCGACAGCCGACAGCCGACAGCCGACACGCCGCGGAGCATCACACCCGGCGCCGAGCGGCGGATCGCTGACGTGACCTCAGCGTGCGCATGCACGCGGCGGGGCGCGGCGGCGCGCTACAGTGATGGCGTGGAGCCCGCCAGCGACGCCCGATCCGCCGAGGCCGCGGCGGCGCTGCGCGCCGAGCTCGGGCACGCGCGCGGCCAGATGCGGTCGGCGCTGGTGGGCGGGGCGCGCGGCGGCGACGTGGCGGCGGCCCTGTCCGACGTCCACGATCGGGCGCTGGCGGCGCGCTGGCGCGAGGTGGTGCGCGACGTCCGCGGGCCGCTGGCGCTGGTCGCCACCGGCGGCTGGGCGCGGCGCGAGCTCGCGCCGTACTCCGACATCGACTTCGTCCTCCTCCACGCGGGCGACGAGGCGGCAGCCCGCCTGGTCGCCGACCGGCTGCTCTACCCGCTGTGGGACGCCAAGATCGCGGTCGGCCACGCCGTGCGCGAGCCGCGGGCGGCGGCGCGGCTGGCCCGGGGCGACCTCGCCACCGCCACCGCGCTGGTCGACGTCCGGCACATCGCGGGCGATCGCGCGCTCACCGACGAGCTGTGCGCGATGACGCGATCGGTGATCGCGCCCGGCGGTGACGCCAACGACTTCATCGCCCAGCTTGCCGCCGAGAAGAAGCGCCGCCACGATCGCTTCGGCGACTCGCTCTACCTGCTCGAGCCCAACCTCAAGCAGGGCATCGGCGCCCTGCGCGACCTGGGCACGGCGCTGTGGGCGGCGCGCGCCCGCTGGCTCCTGCGCGCCGGGCCGCTGCCGTCGCACGGCGAGAGCATCGCGCTGCTCCGCGACCAGGGCCACCTCACCCACCGCCAGGCCAGCGTCCTGGCCGAGGCCCGGGACTTCCTGCTCGGCCTGCGGGCGCTGGCCCAGCTCCAGGCCGGCCGCCGCACCGATCAGCTCACGTTCGAGATCCAGGAGGCGCTCGGTCCCGCGCTCTACCCCGAGATCCAGCGCGGCCCCGGCGAGGGGCGGCCGGCGGTGGCGCCGGCGGTCGAGGCGCTGATGCGGGCCTACTACCTGCACGCGCGCAGCGTCGTCCAGGTCGCCGACCGCCTGCTCGAGACCGCGCGGGTGCCGCCGCGGCGGCGGCCCCGCATCCACGGCGTCGACGGCGCGTTCCTCACGTTCAACGGCGAGCTGGCGGTGCGCGACGCCCGCGTCCTCGGCGAGCGGCCGGCGGAGATGCTGCGGTTGTTCCGGGTCGCGGTCGACCAGGCGACGTCGGTGCTCGGCCACACCCGCGATCTGGTCGCCGAGCTGGCGCCCCAGCACGGCGAGCGCCTGCGTGCCGATCCGGCGGCGGCGCGCTGGTTCGTCGAGGCCCTGTGCGATCCGCGCGACGCCGGTCAGCCGTCGCAGCTCGAGATCCTGAACCAGCTCGGCGTGGTCGCGGCGGTGATCCCGGAGTGGGCGCCGGTGGTGTGTCGAGTCCAGCACGACCTCTACCACGTCTACACCGTCGACCAGCACCAGCTCTACGCCGTGGCCATGCTCAAGCGCATCGCCCGCGGCGAGCTCGCCGCCGAGCTGCCGGTGGCGACCGAGGCCTACCGCGCCGTGACCCGGCCGGTCTCGCTGTACCTGGGCACGCTGCTCCACGACGTCGGCAAGCCGCTGGGCAAGGGCCACGCCGAGAAGGGCGCGGTGATCGCCGCCGCCGTCGGCGCGCGGCTCGGCCTGGCCGCCGCCGACGTCGCCACCACCGAGTTCCTGGTCCGTCAGCACCTGACGATGTCGCACCTCTCGCAGCGCCGCGACCTGTCCGACCCCGAGGTGGTGGTGCGCTTCGCCGAGCGCGTGGGCGACGGCGAGCGCCTGGCGCAGCTCTACCTGCTCACGCTGTGCGACACGGCGATGACGGCGCCCAACAACCTGACGGCGTGGAAGAGCGAGCTCCTGCGCGACCTCTACCTGCGGGCCCGCGAGCACCTGGCGCGGGGCGGGGCGGCGGCCACCGTCGCCGAGCGCGCCGACGCCGCCGAGCGGCGGGCCAAGGTCGTCAGCCTGGTCGTCGGCGACGACACGCCGCCCGACGAGCGGGCGATCCTGGCCGCGGTGGTCGACGGCCTCGACGAGCGCTTCGCCTCGCAGCTCACGCCGCGGCAGGCGGCGCGCCACGTCCGGCTGGCGGCCGCGGTGGCGAGGCGGTCGCCGCGGGTCGGGGTGGCGGTCGCCCACTACCCGCTCAAGGGCCACAGCGAGGTGGCGGTGGTCGCGCCCGACGCGCCGGGCGTGCTGGCGGCGATCGCCGGCGCCCTGGTGGCCAACCGCGTCGACGTGCTGGGCGCGGTGGTCGGCCACGCCGACGCGCCGGGCGGCGGCCTCGCCCTCGACCTGTTCTTCGTCCGCGATCTGGTCGGTGCCGCGATCCCCGAGAGCGACGTGCGGTGGGCGCGCCTCGAGGCCGATCTCGCCGAGCTGGTGCAGGGCGGCGCCCCCAGCCAGGCCGCGGTGGCCGCGCTCATCGCTCGCCGCCGGCCGGCGTCGGGGCTGCCGCCGCGGGTGACGCCGCCGGTGGCGACCGAGATCCGGATCGACAACCAGGAGTCGGGCGAGGCGACGATCGTCGAGGTGTTCACCCGCGATCGCGTGGGCGTGCTCCACGCCATCACCCAGGCCCTGGCCGACCTCGGCCTCGACATCTCGCTGTCCAAGGTCTCGACCGAGGGCGAGAAGGTCGCCGACGTCTTCTACGTCACCCGCGACGGCCTCAAGCTGACCGTCGCCGACGACCTGGCGGCGGTGACCTCGCGCCTCGAGGCGGCGCTGGCCGCGCTCGCCGACTGACGCCGCGGCGGGGGCGGCCGAGGGCGTGCGAGCGCAGAGCGTGTGAAGGAATCGCACGCTCTGGTCGATCGGTCGGTCCCGGCGAGGACGCCGGTGCCGACCTGAGTCCGCAGACCTCGGCTCGCTTCGCGAGCCTCAGGTCGCGGTCCCGGCCAGGAGCGCGAGCGCCGCCGCGGTCACGGTGGCGAGCACGACGATGGCGTCGAGGACGCGGCCGTAGCTCTGCAGGCGCGCGGCGAGGGGCGCGCGGCGGGCGTGCTCGCGGGTCGGGAGCGCGGCGGCGGCGACGGCGCGCCGCATGCCCTCGAACCGATCCCAGTCGCGCCGGGACAGGAACCAGGTCGAGCCGCGGCGAGGCCGGAGCGCGATCGCGTCGTCGTAGAGATCGACGCGGGTGATGCGCTCGCGATCCATGCGCACGGCGAGCCGGCCCCAGCCCCAGCGCACCCCGTCGCTCCCGATCGTGACCCGCGCGCGCCGGATCGCGGCCCCCACGATCGCCAGCGCCATCATCGTCATCGCGCCCACCGCGGTCGTCGCGGCGTGCAGCGCCTCGGGCCGCCGCGCCGCCAGCGCCAGCGCCAGCGCGCCCAGGCCCACCGTCAACCGCAGCGCCACCTCCGCCAGCCGCCGCGGCCCCGCCCGCGCCGCGAACGTCCCCTGCGGCAAGCTCGCGACCCCGAGCCCGGGCGGCGTGTCGACGGCGGCCACGCCGCGAGCGTAGCAGCGGAGCAGGGGACAGGATCCTGGGTCGCAGGCACTCGAGATCGCAACGGATCCAGGAGGCGTTGCGTTCTCGAGGTGGGAAGGACGGCCGCACGGGGCCTCAGGATGGGCGGCAGCACGGCCGAACTCGGCGAGAGTGCTGACCTCGAACAGCGCGCGGCGGGCCCGCGAACGAGACCATCGAGGGAGCGCGACGCAACGGGGTCAAAAAGACGAGCGGTTTCTGACGGATGAGACCCCGGATCCTGTCCCCTCGGGGGAAGGGCGTGGAATTGCTCAGAGCGGGGCGCCGGCCTGGATCCACTCCATGATGACGAGGTAGTCGGGATCGAGGGCGGTCAGGAAGGTGGCGTTGGGGTGGTTGGGAGGGTCCTCGTAGAGGGGCTTGGTGAGGAGGAGGGAGAGGGCGGCCTGGGCCGGCGGGAGGACGACGCCGGGGCGGCCGATGACGGCGGCGTGGGCGTCGGCGACGGGCAGGTCGAACTGGAGGAGCGCGGCGGTGCCGCCGGCGGTGTGGCAGTTGGCGCAGCCGAGGCCGCCGTTGGCCGCCTTCTGCAGGCGCGGGTGGATGTCGGCGGTGAAGGTGCGCGCGCCGGGGGGCGGCGTCATGTCGTCGTCGCCGCCGCCGGTGGCGACCAGGGTCGCGCCGTCGGCGAGGGCCTCGACCGGGACCAGGTAGGTGCGGATCTCGGGCGGCGTGCCGCCGCCGCCGCCGCCGCCGCCGCCGCCGCCGCCGCCGCCGGTCGGGTAGTTGACCTTCAGGGTGTAGGAGCCGGGGGGCACGTCGAGGAAGCCGACGCGGGCCCGGCCGCCGTACGCGGTCGACACGTCGAGGATGGCGTTGGACACCAGGTCGCCGGCCTGCCCGAAGAAGTACGGGCCGAGGCCGACCGGCTGGTCGAGGGCGTCGACCAGCGTGATGTCCGCGAGCGGGATGCCCTCGAGCGGCGTGCCGTTGTTGCGCAGCAGCAGGCCGAATACCACCGCCCGCTCGAGCGTGGGCGTCAGGCCGAGCGAGGTGTACTGGCGGCGCGAGTCGGCCACGCTCACCAGCGTCAGATCGGTCATCGTCAGCGACTGGTCGGTGACGCGCAGCGGCTGGTTGCGCGTGGGGCGGTAGGCGGTGCGCGCCGCCGACACGTAGAAGACGCTGCCCGGGGGCACGTCGAGGGAGTAGTTGCCGAGCGTGTCGGAGACGTCGCTGGCGGGCGGGGTCATGCCCTCGGTCGCGAGCTGGGCGCCCTCGAGCGGCGCCGCGGTGAAGTAGTCCACCGTCTTGCCGCTCACCGACAGCCCCGTCGGATCCGGCGCCGCGTCGGGGTCGGCGCCGGCGTCGACGTCGCCGCCCACCGGTGGGGGATCGCCGACACATCCGGAGATCGCGATCAGGGAGGAGAGGGCGAGGGCAGCAGGTAGGCCACGCATGGCCCCGGGTTCATCAAGGTCCGTGCCATGTCGGCCGCGCGCGATCCGGGGAGCGAGGCGCCCGAAATCGCAGCGTGAACCCAGGTCGGCGCCTGGGGGGGAGTCTCCCCACCTGCGCGGCGGCCGCCCCGATCCGGCCCGGCGATCCCGAGGTGGCCAGGCCGCCACGCGCCGGCACGCCGCGCCGCACGGTCCGCCCCCGGCGGGGCAGGGGCACGCGCGCCTTGCCGGGGTCAGACGCGGGCCGTATGTTCCGCCGCCAAACGCGGCGGATGCCGCAGGAGTCCCCGATGCTCGGCGATCAGCTGCGTGAGGCGCTCACCTTCGACGATGTCCTGCTCGTGCCGGGGTTCAGCGAGGTCCTGCCCAAGGACGTCGACGTCTCGTCCCACCTGACCGCCGCCATCCCGCTGCGCATCCCGCTGGTCAGCTCGGCGATGGACACCGTCACCGAGAGCGCCACCGCCATCCGCATGGCGCGCGAGGGCGGCATCGGCTTCATCCACAAGAACCTGTCGATCGAGGACCAGGCCCGCGAGGTCACGCGGGTCAAGAAGGCCGAGAGCGGCATGGTCGTCGACCCGGTCACGGTCGGCCCCGACCGCCGGCTCGAGGACGCGCTGTCGATCATGCGCCAGCACCGCATCAGCGGCCTGCCCGTGGTCGACGGCGATCGCCGCCCGCTCGGCATCCTCACCAACCGCGACCTGCGCTTCGAGCGCAACCTGACCCAGCGCGTGGCCGACGTGATGACGAAGCAGCTCATCACGGTCAAGGACGGCGTCGGGCTCGAGGCGGCCAAGGAGCTCCTCCACAAGAACCGGATCGAGAAGCTCCTGGTCATCGACGACGCCGGCCGGCTCAAGGGCCTCATCACGATCAAGGACATCGAGCAGGCCGAGATGCACCCGCGGGCCGCCAAGGACGACCTCGGTCGGCTCCGGGTCGGCGCCGCGGTCGGCGTCGGCCCCGATCGCGAGGCCCGGGTCGACGCGCTCCTCGCCGCCGGCTGTGATCTCATCTGCGTCGACACCGCCCACGGTCACTCGGCCGGCGTGATCGAGGCCGTCCGCGCCACCCGCCAGCAGTTCCCGAAGATCCAGCTCGTCGCCGGCAACGTCGCCACCGGCGCCGCGACCATGGCCCTCATCGAGGCCGGCGTCGACGCGGTCAAGGTCGGGGTCGGCCCGGGCTCGATCTGCACCACCCGCATCGTCGCCGGCGTGGGCGTGCCCCAGCTCACCGCCATCGCCGACGCCGTGGCCGCGGCCCGCGCCGCCGGCGGCGTGCCCATCATCGCCGACGGCGGCATCAAGTACTCCGGCGACGTGGCCAAGGCGGTCGCCGCCGGCGCCTCGACCGTGATGATCGGCAGCCTGTTCGCCGGCACCGACGAGGCCCCCGGCGAGATCATCCTGTACCAGGGCCGGAGCTACAAGTCGTACCGCGGCATGGGCTCGATCGGCGCCATGAAGGACGGCTCCAAGGACCGCTACTTCCAGGCCGACGTCGAGGCGCCGCAGAAGCTGGTGCCCGAGGGCATCGAGGGCCGCGTCCCCTACAAGGGCCCGCTGCGCGAGTCGATCTACCAGCTCGTCGGCGGCCTGCGCTCGGCCATGGGCTACGTCGGCTGCGCCTCGATCGAGGCCCTGCGCACCGGCGCCCAGTTCGTGCGCATCACCTCCCAGGGCCTGCGCGAGTCCCACGTCCACGACGTGATCATCACCAAGGAAGCGCCCAACTACCGCCTCGAGTAGCGGTCCGCGCCCGTCCCCGCGGCCCGCCTCCACCCGGGCGGCGGCCGCCTCCTCCCCGGCCTCCCCGGCCTCCCCCGCGAACGACAGCCCGCGAGATCCATGGCCCACCAGCTCGTCCTCGTCCTCGACTTCGGCTCGCAGTTCACCCAGCTCATCGCCCGCCGGGTGCGCGAGCAGGCGGTGTACTGCGAGATCCACCCGTACACCGTGACCGTCGACAAGGTGCGGGCCCTGGCCCCGGCCGCCATCATCCTGTCGGGTGGGCCGTCGTCGGTGTACGAGGAGGGCGCGCCGACGATCTCGCCCGCGATCTTCGACCTCGGCGTGCCGGTGCTGGGCATCTGCTACGGCGCCCAGCTCACCGCCCGCCTGCTCGGCGGCGACGTCCGGCCAGCGGACAAGCGGGAGTACGGGCGGGCGGTGGTGCGGGTGCGCGACGGCGGCGCCGGGGTCGGCGTCTTCCGCGGCGTGGCGGCGGGCGAGGAGCTGACGGTGTGGGCGTCGCACGGCGACCACGTCGAGGGCCTGCCGCCGGGCTTCGTCCACACCGCCGAGAGCGACAACTGCCCGATGGCGGGCTTCGCCGATCCGGCGCGCCGCATCCACTGCGTGCAGTTCCACCCCGAGGTGGTGCATACCCCGCGCGGCGCCGAGCTCCTGGCCAGCTTCCTGTTCGGGGTGGCGGGGCTGGCCGGCGACTGGTCGATGGCGTCGTTCGTCGACGAGGCGGTGGCCCGCATCCGCGACCAGGTCGGCCCCGAGGGCCGCGTCATCTGCGGCCTGTCCGGGGGCGTCGACTCGTCGGTGGCCGCCGCCCTCATCCGCCGCGCGATCGGCGACCGGCTGACCTGCATCTTCGTCGACAACGGCCTCCTGCGCCGGGGCGAGCGCGAGGGCGTGGCCACCGTCTTCCGCGATCACTTCAAGGTCGACCTGCGGGTCATCGACGCCGTCGACCGCTTCCTCGACGCCCTGGCCGGGGTGACCGGGCCCGAGCGGAAGCGCAAGATCATCGCCTACGAGTTCATCGCCGTGTTCGAGGAGGAGAGCAAGCGGATCGCCAACGCCCGCTTCCTCGCCCAGGGCACGCTCTACCCCGACGTGATCGAGTCGGTGTCGGTGCGGGGGCCGGCGGCGGTGATCAAGAGCCACCACAACGTGGGCGGCCTGCCCGAGCGCATGAACCTGGCCCTGGTCGAGCCCCTGCGCGAGCTGTTCAAGGACGAGGTCCGCCAGCTCGGCGCCGAGCTCGGCCTGCCGCGCCACATGCTGTCGCGCCAGCCCTTCCCGGGGCCGGGGCTGGCGGTGCGCTGCCTCGGTGACCTCACCCGCGCGCGCCTCGACACCCTGCGCGCCGCCGACGCCATCGTCGAGGAGGAGATCCGCGCCGCCGGGCTCTACGAGGCGATCTGGCAGGCGTTCGCGGTGCTCCTGCCGGTGCGCTCGGTCGGGGTCATGGGCGACGCCCGCACCTACGAGGAGGCGGCGGCGGTGCGCGCGGTCCACTCCCTCGACGGCATGACCGCCGACTGGGTGCCGCTGCCCTACGAGCTGCTCGGCCGCATCTCGTCGCGCATCATCAACGAGGTGCGCGGCGTCAACCGCGTCGTCTACGACATCACCAGCAAGCCGCCGGGGACGATCGAGTGGGAATGAGCCGGACCCGGCCGGCGTTGTCTCTCCACGTGCGGCCCACGTCCCGGCTCCTGGCGGCGGCGGGGCTGGCGCTGGCGGCGCTGGCCGGCGCCGCCGCGGCCGCGCCCTGGACCACCCCGGGCCCCGACGGCGTCGTCGTCGACTGGAGCGCCGGCGTCGTGCGCGCGCCGGGCCTCGGCCCCGCCGATCGCCACGCGCCGTCGCCGGCGGTGGCCCG
>CAADGB010000223.1 GCA_900696455.1 uncultured delta proteobacterium | reverse complement strand
CGAAGTGGCCGATGAACATCGGCCGGAACACGCCGGGGGCCGCGCGCAGGAGGTCGCGCTGCAGCTCCTCGAGCGCGAGCCCGTTGTCGGTCGTGACGCTGAGCAGGTACCTCGCCCCAGGGCTCGCGGGCGCATGCCCGAAATAGAGCTTGTCGACGGTCCCGCCGAGGTACGCCCTGGTGGCGACGAACCTTCCGCCGGCGATGGGGTCCGCGAACGGGAAGTCGTCGAACCGGGCGAAGCCCGAGCGCGCGGGCGCCGGGGTCGCGGGCGCCGCCGCCGCGGTCGCATCCGCCGCCGCCGTCCCCGCCGCTGCCGCCGCCGTCGCTGCCGCTGCCGCCGGCGCGGCGGTCGCGCTTGCCGCCGCCGTCGCGACCGCACCCGCCGGCGACACGGTCGGCCCAGGGGCGAGGGGATCCGGACCGGGCCGGCGGGTCTGCCCCGCTCCGTCGCATGCCATGCACGAGCCGTAGTCGCACTCCCAGCAGTGCTCGCCTTCCGCCGTGAGCGTCGTGCCCATGCAGAGCTGGCACTCGCGCGTGCCCTTGCACGCAGCGCAGAGCTCGTAGCCTGGGGCCGGCGAGAGGACGCGCTCGCGAGCTGGCCGGTAGGGCGCGAAGCGACCGCTGCCGTGGCAGGTGATGCATCGGCCGCTGCCGCGGCAACGTCCACAGGTTCCTTCTGCCGAGGCGAGCGAGGCTTCGTTCGCGAACACGTCCTTGCCCGTTCCCTTGCACAGAATGCAGCGGCCAGTTCCTCCGCACATGCACGCTACGGTAAAGGGGGAGTTCATGGCGTGGGGTCCTCCGCGACTCGGGCTGGTCTCCTCAGGGGAGCGTCGTGAAACGTGATGACGATCCGCCTTTCGGGCACGGGCGCGATGTACTTCTCGACGTCACTCGGCTGCGTCTCGCCCCGGCGCGAGCTGTTGAGCGTGTAGTCGTGAGCGATCGGCTGAGCCAGCACGAAACTCGTGGTACGGCCCGTCGAGGCGAGCGCATCCCGCAACACATCGCCCTCGATGTGCCCGCGTGAGCCTGCCTCGCCTCCAAGCGTCTCAGGGGACAACGACCACTGCACTTCGACGATCCCTCCCTCCGCCATGTGGTCTGCGAGCTGGCGGGCGAGGGCGTCGTAGGAGTCGCGTGACCGGAAGTGAGCGCTCACGTTGTTCAGGAACAGCGTCCGGATCCCTTCCTGACCGGATTCGATACTAGCCCCGCGCAGCAGGTCGAGGCGCGACAGGAAGTCGCCGTAGACCATGACGGCGCCAGGGAACGGGAGCGGCGCGGCGTCCGCGATGCCTGGTAGCTCCCGGCTCGCCTGGCCCACGTCGGCGGCGCCGATGTGCTCGGTCTGCACGACCACGTGGCCCTCCTGGCGGGCGGCGAGCTCGGCCGCGAAGTTGCCGCGGCCGACCCCGACATCGACGATCAGATCGCCGGCGCCCTCGTGGTCGGGCAGCGTCGTGCCGCTCCGGTCCGGCTGCCGCGAGCGAAGGCGCCGACGGGCGAGCACCTCCACGGTCGCGGCCTCGCCGCCGCCCTCGCGGGCGCCGGGCCGGTGGACCACGATCACGTACTCGATCGCGATCCCGTTCTGACGCGCCGTCTGGTTGGCGAGGTCGACCTGGCGCATCAGCTCCCGGAGCGATCGTGGACCGGTCTGGTCGGCCGCGCCAGGGGCGCGGAGGTCACCCGACGCCGGATCCAGGAGCATCACCCCGCGCGTCCGGTCCGGGTCACCCAGGCGCTGGACGGCCGCCTTGAGCCGGTCGACGTCGACCACCTCGGCCAGGCGGCGCGTCGCGGGATCCTCCAGGAAGCGCGCGATCCTCGCCTCGAGGAGCGCGCGCTTCCGGTCGCCGGTCAGCCCGCCGTCGTTGAGCAGCTGGACCAGCTCGCCCTGGAACGCGCGGAACGGCGCCAGCAGCGCGGGCTCCTTGCGCGCGAGCGCCGCGGCGGCGCCGAGCTGGTCGAAGATCCGGTGCCCCTCCTCCATGCGGACCTGGGCGCCGAGGGCGAGGTCCTCGGTGGCCACGAGCTGCGAGACGTGGTCGCCAGTGGCGTGGCGTCCGAGCGCTGCGAGGCGCGCGCGCCTGGCGCCGTCGTGGGCCGCCAGATCCGACGATGCGTCGAGCGTGGGCCGCAGGCCCAGGCCGTCCAGGTGCATCGACGCGCGCTGGAGGTACGCCGGCTCGTGGCCCAGCAGCGTCGCGAGCCGGGCCCGGCCGGCGGGCGAGGCGTCGATGTCCAGGGAGCGGAGGAGGTCGTCCAGATCGCGGGTGAGCTGGGCGCGGTCCAGGTGCTCGCCGCCACGCGCGGTGGCGCGGTCGAGGTTGTCGAGAAGCACCCGGGCCTCCGCCGCGCGGCCGTCGAGACCACGGGGCGGCCCGCCACTCGACGGGTCGCCGGCGACGGCCGCGCGGTGGACGCTGGCCAGCTCCGCGGCGAGCGCCCTGGTCACGTCGACGTCGCGGGCCCGGGCGGAGACCGTCACCTGGTAGGAGCCGTCCCGGAGTCGCTCGTGTCGCGCCACGGCGCCACCTCCCACGTCCCCGACGTCCACGCGCACGCGGGTGCCGCCTCCGAGCTCGATCGTCCGGTCGCCGACCAGGCGACTCCCCGGCGGTGCGACGAGCGCGAGGTCGTTGAGGAGCGCGGTCCGGAGCGCCTCGATGGAGAGCGCGTCCTGGTCGGGCGTGCGCGCGTCGCCGCGGAAGTCTCCGACCAGCGCGACCGCGCCTCGGACCGTGGCGTCGACGCCCCGGACCTGGTCGCCGGCCGAGGCGGGCGCGCCTCGGCGAGGCTGAAGCCGGTCGGGTGGGCGCATGTGGAGGTTCCCGACGCCGCCCTCGGGCGCGTCGGCCCAGACGTCGGTGCGGGCCACGACCTTGCCGTTCAGCTCGGCCACCAGGCGTGCACGGAACACGCGCGCGCCGTCGGCGGTGCCCACCGCGCGCGCGCCCTTGATGACCCACTCGAGTGGGGCCGACGGGCCGCCGGGCTCCCGGCGCGTCACCACGCCGTCCCGGAGGGTGAACGGCGTGATCACCCGATGGCCATCGATCCCGCGCTCGCCGACGAACACGATGTCCGCCGCGCTGGGTAGGACCAGCTCGCGGACGAACAGGGGGACGTCGGTCGGGCGCAGCAGCGCGGCGAGCTCCGCGCCCTCGCCCGAGTGCTGCAGGAGCGCGTCGGCGAGGCCGGGCGGGTGGGTGTGCGCGACGGCCTTGACGCCGGGGAGCCGTGACCAGTCGACGGCGAAGTCCTGGCCCCTGACGATGACGTGGCGGCCGTCCTGCAGCTTGCCGAGCCCGAACTCGGTTTCCGTTCGTGGAGTCACCCCAATCGGCACCTCGACCCCGACCCGCGCGAGCGCCTCGAAGCGCCCGGCGTTCAGCTCGCGCAGCACCTGCAGGCCGGCTGCCTTGCTGGAGAGCGGACGCCCGACGATGCGGTTGGCGACGTCGGCCAGCTCGCCGGCGCTGGTGATGCGCGCCGGCAGCTCGGCGACGACCCGGAGCCGAGCGGGGCCGCGGCGGACGACGAAGTGCGCGGTGCCCTCGATCGGATCCACATGGATCGGCGACACGCGCCCGCCCTCGCGCCGGGCCCACAGCTCGCGCAGGTCGCGGAGGTCCCCGGCGTCCGCGACGTACCGATCCGGACCGTCAGGGCGCAGGCGTCCACCGAGGTCGGCCTCGACCGGGCGAGGGCCGTCCGGATCCGCGGTGCCAGGTCGCGAGCCGGGACGTGCGCGGGTGGCCGCTGGCGGCGAGCTCGCGTCGCTCGCCGCGCGCGCACCGCGCTCCTCACGGGACGCGGCGCCCACCGCGCCGCGTCCCCCGGCCGCGCGCGCCGGGCCTGCGCGCTCGACCAGCTCGACCAGGTTCTGGCCGTCCGGCGACGTCGCCTCGACGCGGCGCTGGCCGCCGTCGCGGAGGGTGCGCACCTCGAAGCCGACCTCTCGCAGGCGCGCCGCGGCGGGATCGAGGTCGGCGGCGTCGCCGGCGTAGGTGCGGCCGGGGACGACGGGATCGAGGCCGGCCGTGGCGAGGATCTCGGCGCCCTGGGTGGCGGCGACGGCGTCGCGGTGGGCCGCGGCGTCGGCGGCGTGGGCCTCGAGGCGGCGGTCGCCGGGGCCGATCTCGTCGATCTTGCGCCGGAGCTCCCGCGCCTCGGGCTCGTAGAGGGCGCGCTCCTCGGCGAGGAGACGGCGGGCCTGCGCGGGGTCGGGGGACTTCTCGGCGGCGACGGCGGCGGCCTCGAGCTCGGCGTGGCGGGCGAGGAGCTCCTGGGCGCGCGGCCCCAGGCGCTCGACGTGGGTGAGCGGCCGGGCGCGGAGGCGGTTGATGACCCCGTGGGTGATCATCATCGCCAGCTCCATCGCGCCGTTCTCGGCCATCTCACCGCCGCTCATCGAGCGCCCGGTGCGCAGGACCGAGTCCATCTGCATGGCCGTGCCCTGGGTGGTGCCGACGGTCAGCGTGCGCGCGGTGACGTCGAGGAGGCGGTAGCCGGCGCGCGCGCGGACGCTGGCCTCCTCGATCCCGTCGAGGACGCGGACCATGCGCGTGCCCTTGACGGTCTCGCCCAGCGCGCCGAGCATGCCGAGGGTCGCCATCGTGGCCAGCACGTCGGAGACGAACAGGGTCCCGAACGAGTCGCCGGCCTGGGTCGACGTGGCGGCGCCGAAGCCGGCGACGATGGCGGACTGGGTGAGGGCGCCCACGAGCTGGCCGCCGAGCGCCGCGCCCTCGGCGCCGCGCGCGGCGTTGGTGGCGGCCGCGACCGCGCCGCCGACCTGGCTCGCCGCCAGCGTGACGCCGATGTAGACGGCGATCTGCACGATCATCGCCTTCGTGCTCGCGTCGTCGATCTCCTCGTACGCGTGCTGGAGGTAGGCGCGGATGCTGGCCTCGTCTGCCAGGCGCCGCAGCCGCGCGCGGGCGCCGTCGAGCCGGGCGGCGACGAAGGCGGCGGCGTCCTCGGCGCGCCCACCCCCCGGCCGGTCGGCGAGCGCGCGGGCCTCGCGCACCGCGCCCAGCCAGGCCTGGTGGGCGATGCGCAGCTCGTCGCGCAGCTTGCGGCCGCCCTCCTTCACCGCCGCGAGGTCCATGCCCTGGCCGGCGAGGAGCACCCAGTCCGACCCGAGCAGCGCGTCGATCGACTCGAACACGCCGCGCACGGCGTTCAGGTTGGTGAGGACCTCGGCCTCGAACCGCAGGGCGTCGACCTGCAGCAGCAGCTCCTTGACCTCGGCCTCGGCGGCCGGCTCGCCCGCCAGGAGCCGTGTCCGCACGTCGGCGACGCGCTCGCGGAGCGCGCGCTGGCGCGCGTAGAGGCTGCCTATCAGCGACCCGCTGGCGCGCAGCTCCCCGCGCACCTGGCCGCGGTCCATGGTGAGGGCCTCGACGCGGCCGAGCGCCTCGGCGAGCATCTCCTCCATCGCGTCGGTCGCGACCGTGCGCTGCCGCTCGAGCGCCTGCGCCAGCTCCGCGCGCGCGGTCTCGGGCAGGTCCGAGTGCGCGGCGGCGCGGACGAGGCCGGCGGCGGCGGCCGTCGCGGCCGGCCCCGGGCCCGCGCCCGCACGGCGCGGCGCCTGCGCCACGAGCCGGGCGAGCGGCGCTCCGATCTGCAGCAGCACGGCGTGCTGGAGGCGGGCGAGGCGAGCGAGCTGCGACGCGACCTCGGCGGGCGCGGTCGCGAGCTGGAAGGCCCGCGCGCCGGTCCGCGCGGTCACCTCCGCGAGCTGACCGTCGAGCCCGAGGGGCGCGACCAGGCGCCCGATCGCCTGGAGCTGGGTCAGGACCGGCGCGAACGCATCGAGCGCCGCGGACGGCACCGCCGGCGCGACCGGTGCCCCGGCGCGCGCGCGATCGGGCGCGGTCGCAGGAGGCGGCGCGCCGTCGACGCGCTCGGCCTGCGCCGTGGCGGCCTCGGTGGCGACGCGGCTGCGGGCGAGCTGCGCGCTCGGGTCGAACGCCGGATCGCGCGCGACCTCGGCCTGGGCCAGCGTGAGCTCCGCCGACTCGCGGCCGGCCTGCATGCGATCGAAGACGTTGCCGCCGTCACCGCCGCGGCCCCGGTTGGCGCGGGCCTCGGGGAACCCGGCCGCGTGCTCGGGCCGGATCGCGAAGAAGGGCGGCGACGGCGTCAGCCGGTCGGCGGCGCTGTAGTCCTTCCACAGGTGGTACGCGACCTCCTCGGCGGTGGCGTCGGCGGGCTGCACCTTGACCCAGTTCCACATGCCCGGCTCGGTCATCCAGTGGAGCGCGCGGAGGGCGCGCGGCCTGCGCGCGGCGGGCTCGCGCGACGACGCGGCGGCGTCGGGACCGGGGCGGTCCAGCTTCTCGCTCACACGGACCACGTCATCCAGGCACAGCGCGCGGATGATCGGGCGATCGATCGGGCGGCCCGGGATGATCTCGTGCGGCCCCGGTGGCCGGGCGTTGCCGCCGGTGGCACGGGCCACCAGGTGCTTCTGATCGTGGATGGCGACGTAGCGGTCCACGACCTTCGGCAAGGCCGCGAGGACCCGCTCCTCGAGCCGCGACCGGATCGCGACGGCGACGTCCGGGACCCAGCGCATCGGGCCCTTCGCGCCGGCCTGGAGCGCCGAGGGGATGGGCTTGCCGCTGAACAGCCGCGCCGCCATCCCGTCCTCGGGCGGGCGCGTGATCATCCGGTTCTTGTCGATCAGGGTCCACAGGTCGGTCGGCGCGAGGAGCGCCACCAGCCCGCGATCGGGCTCGCTGCCGAACAGCTCCTCGATCTTGGCCGCGACCTCGTACGCGAAGCTCGCCCGTCCATGCTCCGTCCACTCGACCCGCGGGTGGCGCAGCGGGAAGCGCTTCGAGCGCCAGGCGGCGCTGATCGCCGGCGCGATGTGGGTCGCGAGGTAGGCGCGGAGGTAGCGCCGGGCGTCGACCTCCTGGCCGGTGCGCTCGGCCTGGTGGCGGTAGCGATCGGCCGATCGATCGGCGGCGTCGGGCGCGGCCTCGGCCCGGTCGGGCTTGCGCTGGACGACGCCCGTCGCGTCGTCCCCCTGCGTGGCCGCGCCCGCCGCGCCCGTCTTGGCCGGCCGCGCGTCCGCCGCGCCCGCCGCGCTCGCCGCGCCCGGCGGCCCGCCCGCCGCCACCTCGTCGAGCAGGGCCTCGGCCGACTCGCCGGCGACGACCTTGTCGGCGACGCGGTCGGCGTGGCGCTCGTGGCGGTCGCCCTCGGCGCCGACGCCGCCGGCGAGCTGGACGCCGCCGGCCTGCTGGATGACGTGGGCGGCCTCGTGCGCGGCGGTGTGCAGGTCGGGCGCCCCGGCGAACGCGACGTGCGAGCCGGTCGCGAAGGCGCGCGCGCCCATGGCGGCGCTGGCCTCGGCCGCCGGGCCGCCGACGTGCGCCCGGATCCCGGACACGTCGTGGTGGCCGAACGACGCCTGGATGCGATCGCGGTGGGGCAGGGCCTCGGCCGGACCGGCGACCCCGTGAGCGGCCGCGGCGTGGACCGCCGCCGCGTCGGCGCCCGTGCCGGGCGTCGCGTCCTGGCCGAGCAGGTGCAGCGCGAACGGATCCTCGGCGGGGCCGCCGCCGCTGGCCCGTCGCTGCACCGGCTGGGTCAGGTAGCCGTGCGCGACAGGCGGCGCCGGCGCCGCAGCCCTCCGCTGCACGCGCGGCTGGATCCGCGAGGTGAGCGTGACCTTGCCGGGCGCCGGCGCGCGCGGCCCATCGCCGTCCACGCCGTCCGCCTCGGGCTCGTCCCAGCCGAGGCCGCTGCGCCAGTCGAGCGCCATCAGCCTACGCCTCCCCGCCCGGTCGCCCGCACCCGCGCGCGGTGCGGGTCGGGTTGGACGATGCCCACGATCATGTCCGGCTGTATCGAGGCCGCCCCCGCGCCGTTGCGTGACCGCCGGTAGAATCCTGCAACCGCTCGGATCTGCTTCGAGATCCGGGGCCGACGGCGCTCGCGCTCGCTGCCTCCCATCGCTCAGCCCCGCCCGCCGTCCCCACGGCCGGCGCCGCCGCCGGTGTCGTCGGGGTCCTCCGCTGGCGCGACGAACTGGCGGCGCAGCCACGCGTTGAGGTTCTGGCGGGTCATCCCCAGCGCGGCCGCGGCCGCACCCTCGTGGCCGCGGTGCTCGATCAGCGCGCGCAGGCGCCGCGCGACCTCGCGCAGGCTCTCGAGGGTCTGCGCCCTCGCCCACGACCGCCGCGTCAGCGCGGCGCGCGGCCAGGTCGCCGGCAGGTCGCCCAGGCCACAGGTCGCGCCCTGCTCGCGCATCGCCAGCTCGATGAGCCGCGGGACCTCGTGCCGGCGCTCGACCAGG